>SLHA01000078.1 GCA_007136405.1 Candidatus Latescibacterota bacterium | reverse complement strand
GCCTCCGCATCCCAGGAGATGCGCGTCAACGCCGCCCGGATATCCTCCTCCTGACGCTGGATGCGGACCGGACCGGATTCAACCTGGGCGCTCACCGGAAAACCATCCCCGTATGCCTGCAGCTCCGACAGATAGGCCGTCCCCGCATACATACCGAACCGCTCGCCAGTGGGATCCTGGTTCCTTACCTGCAGAAAACGGACAGGGCGCAGCGAAAACTTCTGCGTGATCATCAGAGCCCGGCTGTCCCGGTTGTCCAGGTCGACCACATTGTCCCACGCGAGCGCATCCTCGAGCTGGACGAAGTCTCTTTCCTCGGTCATGCGTACGGGATTGACCAGGGTGCCGTCGGACACGTTCACATGGTGTCCCAGGAAAGGGAACTGGTTCAGCGCGAAGCTCAACCGGTTTACCCAGAAGGTAGCTCCCAGATCATACCAGATCAGGCCTCGATCCCAGGTCGGCGACCATGCATACGCCGTCCACCAGGTCATGAACAGTCCGTCGGTGGCGTCGATAGGATTGCCGACGCCGCCTTTTTCATAGGCTCCGCCGCCCCGGCTACGGGGTTGGTACATCACGTTGTCGCCCTGGGTCCACACCTCCACTTGCAGCACCCGGGGCAACTCCCGCATGTAATACTGAACCGGAGCGCGCATGTGCACCGGCAGGCGGGTTTCATCATAGTAAACGCTGCTGTCCAGCCGGACGGTACCGCCATCCACGGTAAAGCGACGATAAACTTTGCGGCCACGCCGTTCCGGTGGCAGCGCTTCATACGCCAGCCGGCCTTCCGCGCCGCTGCCGAGCAGTTCCTTGGTGTCCAGATCGCTGGACAGGATCTTCACCATGATGTAGTGCAGAAAGGACCCGGACATGTTCGGCAGGCCGTCTCCGGTCAGATCCGCTGCCAGGATAGGGTCCACCGGAAAGGTGATTTTGCGCAGCTCATTGTCCGGTCCGGCCGGAACGAGTTGGGCGGCGGTGGCGGTGCCCAGCGAAGCGTAACGCAATGTAGTGACGCCGGGAGCCTCGCGTGACCGGTTGCCCAGTCCGCCCAGCACCCCGAAGCTGATCGGTGGATCGCCGCGATCATGCTCGCCGAGTTCGCCGGAGGGGAAATAGACCGTGATGCTGTCCACCAGCACCAGCTGCCCCAGGTCAACGATCAACTCCCAATTCAGGATTCCGTCCAGGTGGAAATCCTTCTCCGCCGGTTCCCAGTACGTGCTCAGATCGCCGTCGATGGCGTTGGGCGCCAGCGGTGAGTTCGACCGCGCTTCCGCTCCACCGGAAACGGTGTCTCCTCCCGCCCGCACGAAATCCGGGTAACGGAGTTGGGTGGCCGTCGCCGCGGCATTGCGCCGGTTGCTGAAGTGCCGCAGCTGAACGCCCTGGTCCCACTCGAAAAGCCCTGATTGGCCGACCGGAGCCTGCAAACCCGATGTATAGATATTCCGCAGGGTCCAGTTTCTGAAGTGCTGCCCGTACACCTCTACCGCTTCATCCGGGTCGATGCGATACTCGTCGTGTTCGATCCACTGCCCGTGCACAGGGCCTGGCAGCCCGGACATGAAGACCATGGACAATGCCGCTAGCCAACGGAACCTGAGGTGGATTTTCATCGTGGTGTTTCTCCTGCTTCTATTGCAGTGCTTCTGATGCCTCGACCGCAGCGGCCAACGTACGGGACGTCCTCGAGCAACGGCTCTGGTACAGGCACGGACAGGGGATACAGCGGGCTTGTCTCAACCCTAAGGAGCTACCTTTCTCCAAGGCGGCACCTCGCGCAGGATCAGGGCAGAGGTACCGGCCATGCAGCGGCCTGGCGTGCTCAGCGAGTGGGGAGCTACCCTTGTGTGGGCAGTGCGGGACGGTGGGAGAAGCATCAGGGACACCGGCTGAGGCATGCGCCCGGAGCACCTGCGACCCCAAGAGGCTGGTGCCGTTGTGCCAAACATGGTCTGAGGCATGGCAACGTCCTGGCGTGGGCGACCTCCAGCTCACCTTGCCGCCTGCTCTTAGATTCAAAGCCATTCTTCCGACGGTGTCAATAGTTCGCTTAAGGACAACCCTTGCTCTCAGGCGTAGCTGTGCAATCCTGGAAAGAGACGCGACAGGTTGACCCACAACAGGGTGATGACGATGAAGGCCAGGCCCGTCAGAACCAGTGCCAGACGGAAGCGCATGTGCCTGCCCGGATAGGCCAGACGCCAGTGGTAGTAAAACATGTACAGGAGCCAACAGGCCAGGGACCACAATTCTTTGGGATCCCATCCCCACCAGTCTCCCCAGGCCAGCTTGCCCCAGATGCTGCCTATAATCAGGCCCAGCGAAAGCAGGGGAAATCCTGCCGTTGTCAGGCGATAGCAGCGTCTTTCGGCCTGGATCAGTTGCTCCCCGCGGTACCCTCCGGCCAACGCCGCAACAGCTGGAATGCAGGCGCGGGCCATCAGAACATACGCGATCATGTACGTGGATACATGCGGACCGAACAGGATACTCTGCAGCGCCGGGGGAAGCGGGCGTGGTGCTGATGAGAACACGAATCCCGGAGGAAACATGACCAGTACGCCGAGTAACGCGTCTCCGGCCGGCATGGACCACGACTCGTTGCCCAGCAAACGCCTGGTCAGGAGCGAAACCGGCCAGATCAGCAGACCCATCAACAGGAAAACCTCGTACAGGTTCTGCATGGGCAGGTGCGTCGTATTCGTCCAGCGGGTCACATAGGTGGCCAGCGCCGCCGCGAAAGCCACAGCGAACCAGCGCCGGCCGGCATCCGGGTGGCGCTTGATCAGCACCGTGGCCAACGCCATCAGATAGCCGGCCATAGTCAGATAGATCAGGAGTCCCTCGATGTCCCATTGGATGTGCATCAGGCCTCTCCCCGGTCGATCCTGCCATCGCGCAGCGGTTTGACCCAGAACTGGCCGAAAAGACCGGCAGTCAACAGCGCATAACCGAAAAACACCCACCACACGCCGCTGTCCGAGACAACCTGGATGCCGCTGTAATGGCTGTATTCATCCTGGCCGAATGTGCTCTGGTAAAAATGGTAACCGCCGTAATACAGCGGGTCGTTGACGCGAATGGATTTCGCTTTCACAAACTGGCCGTCTGCCTCGATCTTCAGCGTGCTGCGGTACTCCCTGGGAATGCGCGCCGGCCAGTAACGCGCCACGAACGGAAACTCGCCGGTGATATGGGGTTCGAACAATTCGTACAGGTACTGATGATGGAGCTGGCCGTCAGGCAGCCCGTAGACGACTTCATAGCCGGGGTTGTACCGGTCTCGTTCGCCTTCGACGCCCTTGATCCCGTCCTCACCCTGGACGATCCGCAGGTTGTCGAACCGCTGCACAACCTGCACGAGGATATCGCTGCCCGGCATGAGTTCATAGGCGTCACCGACAACAGCGGGTATAAGGCCTATCAACCGGTTGTCCTTTCCATGGATGCCGATGCTGGGTTCGTCGTAGTGGGCGACGGAAGTATGGATCATATGCACCTTGAAAGGCAGCTCGAAGGTCCCTGTCTGATCCTGCAGCATGACGCGATGGGACGCCTGACCGGGTCGCAGCATCAGCATGCCCTTGGTGAGCTTGGGGGACAGGCCTGCCGTTTCACGCAGACGGTGTGACGCTTCCGAGCCCCACAGACCTCCCAGCAATACGGCAACGCATCCGGCGTGGCACAACAGTAGATTTGGGCGTCGCCATAACGGCTTCCAGAGGGTGAATCCCGTCACGAACAGCACCGCCAGCAGTATCCAGAATACACCCAGTGGCGGTGAGTTGAAAAAAACGGCGGCTCGCTCCGTACCCATGAATGCGCCGATGATGCAGAGAATGATCAACAGCAGCAGAAACGCCAGTGTCAGATTCATGGTGAGGGCACGCAAGCGGACTCTTTTCATGATCCTTCCAATCCTGGTTTAGACGATCTCCAGCCAGACGATCAAGGCCGCGTAGCCAAGGCCCGCGAAGGCGAGAATGAACAAATCCTTGAACAGTTTCTTCTGATCCACCTGCTGTTGTCCGGCAGCCGCCACCGCCAGTGCCCCCAGGGTTGACAGCGGACTGTTGGTGACCATGTGCGAACCGGTGATGATGGAGGCGATGACCCGCACGCCATCAGCCCCGGTCTCTTCTACAATAGCGGGCACCATGGGGATCAGCGTAGGCATCACCACACCAGAGGCGCTGGACGCGGTGGACAGGATTCCTCCCGTAACCGCCATGATGGGGGCAGCACTTCGGGTGTGCATGAAACGAGCCAGGAAATCAGCCATCAGGGCGATGCCGCCAGCCATCTGGGCGACGTGGACGAGCATACCGACGCCACAGACCAGAATGATCGTAGACCAGGGCACCGCCTTGAGAGCGGTCTCTTCATCAGCGGCCCGCAGGAACAGCAAGACCACCGTGCCGGTAAACGCGGTCAATCCGATATTCCATCCCGCCAGAACGATGGCGCCCACGACCAGGACGAAAACCGCGATGGTGGTTTTCTGGACCCGGTTGATCCGGCCGGCAGTTACACCTGGATCCTGCTCCGGACATTGAGTGAGGCGATGGCCCTTGAGCAGGAAATACAGGCCGGCTGCCAGGATCGACTGGGCGATGATCTGTTTGCGAAAGACGATCAGACCGGTTCCGGGGATCCCGATTTCCTCAGCCAGGGTCACGCCGATGATCCCTGCCGGAGCGATAGGCGAGAAGCCGCCGGCATTGGCGCCGGCGATCACCATGGCGGCCATGAGGAAGGGCGGGATGCGCTGCCGTATGGAAACCGTCATCGCAATGGGTGAAACCAGAGCGCAGATGGAGATGTTTCCGGCGCCGGAGGCAGCGAGCACGCCTGACATGAGGAAAAACGCCGGTGGAATGAGCCGCCTGCGTCCGCCGGTCAACTCCACCACTCTGCCGGCCAGCAGCGACAGCGTGCCGTTGGCCTGGGCAATCCCGAACAGCAATGTCATGGCCAACAGCATGAAAAACAGACTGAGGGGCCAGCCGCCGATGATATCCGATGCGCTCAGCCCTACCAGAAAATGCCCGATAATGAAAGCGAACGCGATGCTGAGTAACCCGATGTTCAGCCGCCGGAAATAACCGATGACGATAGCCAGCAAGATGGCTGCAACGGACAGTGAGGCTGTAATCGTTCTATCTCTTCGTCTATGTTTCGTTGGGGCCGTACAGGAACCGCTTTCCGGAATGGCTTGCGGCACTGCTCCGGTACGGCTGCCTCCGGGGACGTATACGGATGGATTGGAGCCAGAATATCGACATGGGTTCAGATTCGGGCCAGTTCTAGCCGCGGTATACCGCGAGTCAGAGTGGGCACGGCGGACACCGGCTCTTCGCATGCGACGTACGGGGTGGACAGGTCCGGACCGGCAAAGTACCGCAGATCTGGCGGCGGATCATCGGTGGCGAACCGGATGGCATTGACATCCACGCTCTCTTGATCGTCTGGAATACGACGACCAACAGCACCACGAAATAGCGCCTATTGTCCAGGAACGGCAGTCGCGGCGACGACCCTTTGCTTGTATACTCCATGTTGACTTCCGTTGACCTGTAACCGAACACGAATATGTTCTTCGTAGCGCGGGACCTTGGCAAGGGCATGGATGCCGATGCAAAGGTGTGACAACCATGGAACCGGTGCAGGGCTGCATCAGCATCGGGAAAAAACCGGAGTCATTGGATCGGGCGGCATCGTAGCTCGCGGTGTTGCTGTTTACAGCAAAGGAGGACGAAATGAGAGGGCGAATTGGCAGGCGAGACATGCTAAGAAAATGTCTTGGCGCGGCGGCTGGGATCAGCCTGACCCGGTGCGGAGCGCTTTCCGGAACGACGTTACTGGCCGAGGACTCGGCCGCTTCGCCAGAATCGGTGACCGCGGCAACCGAACTGGACGGCATGCCGGTCCGTACGCTGGGAAAAACCGGCCATCAAGTGCCCCTGTTCAGTCTTGGCGGCGAAACCACGGTGGAACAGCGTGCCCGGACGGATGATGCCGTGGCAATCATCAACAAAGCGCTGGATAGCGGCGTCAACTTCATAGACACGTCGCACATCTACGGTCGCGGAGGAAGCGAGGAAAATATCGGCGACGTCATGGCCGATCGACGCGAGGAGGTTTTCCTGGCCACCAAAACCGGCCGGCGGGATTATGATGGTGCCATGCGCGAGTGCGAGATCAGTCTCCGGCGCCTCCAGACCGACTACATCGACCTGTATCAGCATCATCACGTCAACAACAACAGCGCCCTTAACCAGATTCTGGCAGAAGACGGTGCCCTGAAGGCGTTCAAACAGCTACGGGCCGAAGGGGTGATCCGCCATATCGGCATAACCAGCCATTCGCCCCGCATCATGATCGATGCGCTGAACTCGTATGACTACGAGAGCGCCCTCATCACCCTGAATCCGGCCGGCATGAGCATGATGGAAACGGAGTACATGGATGGCTTTTTCCAGCTTGCCCGCGCCAAGGACGTCGGTGTCATCGGCATGAAGGTCGCGGGAAAAGGGAACATCTTCCAGCGCGGCATCACCATGCCGCAAGCCATGAGCTACACGCTCAGCTTCCCCGTTGCCACGGTCATCGTCGGGGTCACGCATCCGGAACAGATCGACGAAAACGTGGAGATCGCCTGCAACTTCCGGCAGCTCGAGGACGCGGAGATCAAGGCCATCGAGGACAGCGTCTAGCGGGTTGCCGTTGCCGGGGCGCCGCCCGCGCGTCCGGGGAAGCGCTGAATGGCGCGACGCGGCGCGAGGCAGGACGCCGATGTAGCCCGCGCGTAGACCGCGCGTAGACCGCGCGCCTGGGGGAAGCGCCCGATGCACCGGACGCATGGCACACCCGTCCTGGCTTGGCCCGCGGGCCCGGTGCAGCGCTTCCGGTCCGGACATCGGCTTGCCTAGGCGGCACCCGCCGGGGTGAGGCGCAGGGCCCACATGCCGCGGGCCGCAGGTTCGTCCGCACGGAGCAGGATTCGATACAGCCGCTCCCCCCAGGCGCCGCGCAGCCGCGCGTCCTGCAACTCGATCGTTTCTACCGCCGGTGTCAGGCCGGCCGGCAGTTCGATGGTGGCGGATCCGGCCAGGCGTCCCCCGGACAGCGTGCGTTCGCCCAGGATCAACCGGGCGCCGTCCACGGTGACTGGGCAAGGCGTCAGCAGACTCAGGGTGAGGCTCTCCGGCCGGCCCTTCAGCTGGTAAATGTCCGTCAGTTCCACGGCCTGACCGCGGATCAGCGCCACCGAACGCTGCCAGGAGACGATGCCCGCCTCCGCGCCGTATGCATCGGCCAGATCCAGTTGCAGGCGGGCGACGGCGTCGTCGCTACTGTAGCGAACCGTACGGGCCGCGTATTCCGCTCCCGGCTGTTGCATGCAGCCGTTGACCGTCGGCAGGCTGTGATAGGCGGACTGCATGGTCCACAATTCGTACCGGCGGCGGCTGAAGGTCTGGGCCGTGTAGGTTTCCACGCCGGCATCCACGATCACCGGGCGGCCATCGACATACACCAGGAAGTGGCCGACATCGTTGTGGTTGTGGCTCTCCTGGTTGTGTCCGCCCTTGGCCGCCACGTACAGGCCGGCGGCGCTGCCCTCCTGGTCCCGGGCGGTCATCACTTGAATCTCCGGGAACCACACGTCCCGCGGCAGGGGCGTGCCGGGGGTTTGCCGTTGCAGTTCGTCCAGGGTGAACAGCAGCGGCAGCTGCCGGCTCAGGCTGTCGCCGGCGCCGCGCTGCGTGATGTCCTGGTGCGTGGCGGCCCAGCCGCCCAGCGCCATCATCGCGGTATCGCCGATGCGCTTGCCGTACCGGAAGGTGATGCTGGCATTCGGTGTAACCAGCGCTGGGGCATCGGCGAAGTTGACGAAGTACCGGTCGGCGATCTGCACCCGGTAGATATATCGGCCCATTTCCTGGATCAACGGCTCGCCGTACACGTCGATGGCGCCGGCGGTGGCGTTATGGAGCAGTTCCAGGCAGTCGAACAGGGAGGCGCCGGCCCGGCCCCAGTACCCGGGGCCTTCGTCGCAGCCGCCATCGCGCGGGTACGGATCGATAAACTGATCCAGACTGCGCAGGATCTTGGCCACGGCGGCCACCCGTCGCTCCGGAGCCGTTTCCAGCAGCAAGGCGGCGGTCAGCCAGTTGGAATTGCACCACGGATTCCAGTTGTTCACCCGGCGGTTGCCCCAGCCCATCCACCAGAAATCGTCGCGTTCCAGGCAGGGTGTCAGCACGCGCCGCTGTGACTCCAGAAGAATGCGGTCCGGTATCAGGGACGAGACATCCTCGAGTTGCGGCTGCAGCAGGTACAGGGCCCAGGCCAGCAGGCCGACGGTCTCGCCGGCGAACAGGTCCACCGTAGGTTCGGCCACGTCCGGCAAGCCGACACCGGCGGCCTGGACTCCCACATGCGCGGGTACACCCCAGTACGTCTCCTCGCAAGTCAGCCAGATACCGTCCACGATCGCGTCCACGAAGCGGCCCCGAAATTCCATGCATTCGGCGACGATGAGGTCGGTCAGCCGGTTGCGCCGGCGCGAGCGTACGTCCTGGTACCGGCTGCGATTGCCGTTGCGGGCATACTCCAGAAACAGGGTTGCGGGCAGCGATTCCCAGGGGCCGTCCAGGGCCCGTTCGCCGCGTTCGACATGGGCCCGGCGGACGGTGTCGGGCAGGGATGTCCAGGCAGCGCGATCATCAGGCCGGGGAAAGGGTTGCCACTGTTCACGGGGAATGAGGACTTGCCGGAGGCGTTCAGGACTGCAGCTCTGGGTCAGCATGATCGGTTCTCTCGGTTTTTGGGTCAGCCCACCTGGCGCGGCGGCGGTGCTGGCCAGCGGCGGCGCGGAACAGGACGGCCGTGGGTCGGGGCGATGGTTGCCTGGTGCCTTGCCAGCGCGTATGACCGCGGTTTGCGCGGCCACCAGCAAGGTGCCGCGACCGCGCGGCCGCACGACGGGTGTGTCGGTTCTCCTGCTGGTGTGCCGGGCCTTCGGCCGCCGAACCGGCGCTCTTGTCGGCAGGCTGGCGCACCTGTATCCTGCCTAAGCCTCCGCAATGCGCCCTGCAGGCGCAAGAGCACCTCATCCATACCGAGCGAGTGGAGCCATGAAGATCACCAGTATCGAGACGATCCCGGTCAAGGGCCGGGCGATGTTCCTCAAGATACACACCGACGCAGGCCTGGTAGGGTATGGTGAACCGATGAACTACGAGCACTGGCGCGTGGTAGCCCAGGCGGCTCGCGACATGGCAGAATACCTGGTGGGGCGGGATCCGCTGCAGATCGAAGCCCACTGGCAAGCCATGTACCGCTCCAGCTACAGTCGCAACATGCCGGTTCTGGTGGCTGCTTTGTCGGGAATAGAGATGGCCCTGTGGGATATCTTCGGCAAGAGCGTGGGGTTACCCGTGTGGCAGTTGCTGGGCGGCAAGGTGCGCGATCGCGTGCGAGTCTACACCGGCATCGGCGGCAAGACGCCCGAGGAAGCCGCGACCAGCGCCCGGCAGGCCGTGGAAAGGGGTTTCCAGGCGGTGAAAATGGGGGCGGCCACGGCGCCGGTGCGCTTTGTCGACACACCGCGGCGGCTGGACCAGATGGTGGCGCGGGTGGCGGCCGTGCGCGAAGCCGTGGGCGATGACGTGGATATCGCCGTGGATCTGCACCGTCGTCTGAGTCCCACCATGGCGGCGTTGTTCATCAGGGAACTGGAGCCTTTGCGGCCGTTGTTCGCCGAGGAACCCTGCCATCCGGAGAACAACGAGGCTCTGTTGGCCCTGTCGCGCGGCACCACGGTACCCATCGCCACGGGTGAACGGCATCTGACCCGGTGGGGCTTTCGCGAGATCATCGAACGCGAAATGTGCGCCATCCTGCAGCCCGACATCCGCCATTGCGGCGGCATGCTGGAGATGAAGAAGATCGCCGACATGGCGGACATTCACAACATGGCGGTGGCGCCGCACAATGCCTCCGGACCGATCGGAGTGGCGGCTTCGATACACGTCATGGCCACGGTGCCGAACATGCTGATCTGCGAGGGCGGGGCCCGGCGGGGTCAGAATCTCTTCCGGACACCGCTGGTTTTTCGCGACGGCTTCATCGAGCTGCCGACGGCGCCGGGTCTGGGGGTGGACATGGACGACGCGGCACTGGAAGCCATGCGCGACGAGACCTTTCGGCTGCGCGGCATGTTCTGGCATGACGATGACGGTTCGTTTGCCGACTACTGAAGCGATCCCGCAGTGATCCGCGAACCTGAGACCATCCCGGGCGCGGCAGGGATCGCTCGAGCTCCAGCGCGGCAGGGGTTGCTCGCTGTCCGGGCCGTAGCTGGCGCGACTGCCGATGGACGGTCGTGTTCGCTGCTGCGCCTACTCTTCCGTATCGGTTATCCGCATCCACCGCACTTCGGTGTGATCCGTGGACGGGCCGGCGTAGTAGACCACCAGCATGTCACCATTGCGCAGCGCCGCCGTAGCCGGCAGTCCCACCGAGAACTTGCCCATCTCCGACCACGCATCGGCCATCTCACGCTTGGCGGTCGTCTGTTCGGCCAGCCCGCTTTCGTACAGCGTGAACACGGTGCTCTCCGGCCAGGATCGGCCACTGTCAGGGCTGGTCCGGCAACGGATGGCTGGGGCGGAGGATCGATCCACGTAGACCATGGCCAGGCGACCGTCGCGACCCAGTTCCAGCACCGGAGCCGGTTGCCCGGGCACGCCGGTATCCCAGAGCGAAGACCAGCCGCGCCCATCGTCCTGCGACGCACGGGCATGGATGTTCAGATAGCGCGCGTTCGGATTGTCGTAGGTCCAGAACACGTCGACAATGCTGCCGTCGCGCAGCACCTGCGGACGCTGGTCCCAGTAGAAGATAAGCGGGTCACGCGTGACCACGGCATGACGCGGCCAGGTTCGACCCTCGTCGGGCGAAAACAGCAGCACCGACGCATGCACCCAGGGCGCCGGGTCGTAATAGGTCTTGTTCAGTTCGAACTGGCAGATCCACTCGCCGGAGGGCAGCAGCAGGACCGGTCCGGTGATCGGTGTCGGCACCGTGAAGGGCGCGGTGTCCACCCGTGCCGGGAGGTTCCAGGTGGCGCCACTATCGGCGGACCGGGACAGGAGGATGCGCGAATCCAGCAGACCTTCGGTCTCCTCGTTGAAGAATGGCAGCGAGGGGTCCGAGTGGTCCACCCAGTACAGTGTGGCCAGCACGTCCTCGCCGCCCAGGGCCGTCAGTGCCAGCGCGCGGAACTGTCCCGGCCTGCCATCCAGCTCGGGCGCCGTGAACGGCGACTCCGGTGGACTCCAGTTGCGCCCTTCATCGTCGGAGACGCTGAGCAGGACATGCTGCCCGTCCTTGCCTCCCTTGGTGCGGCAGGCCCGGCAGGCACTCAGCCATCGTCCCCCGGGCAGCACCGCGACCTGCGGAAAGGCACAGCTCTGGCGGTCAGTGCCGGGGACGCTGGGGAAAACGGTACCCTGGGAAAGTATTTTCACGGTTGTTCACTCCCGCTTGCGCGTCTCTGCTGAAGCCCATACAAGGCCCTATACCTGCAGTGGTGCAGCCTGAGCGTACGCCGTAAAGCGGCCGGCGGCAACTGGACGTACGCCATTGTCGCGAGCGGGCTGGTGGACATCTGGCGCAGCCGACCCATGCAACGGCTTGCGGCCGTCGGCAACTGGGAAAACCATCCATGCCGTGCGCTGCGAAGGGGCGGTACGCGCGGCTGACCCATGCACCGGCTTGCGGTCGGGTACCGTTGCTGTCATACTGGAGAGTGGACCGAGTTTCCGCCAGACGCTTCTGCCGGGGACCGCCCCCGGCAAGGCAGACACGCGGTTGGCGGATCGACAGTCTCGGTAGAAACTGGCGACGACAAGCTCCGCGCCATCAAAGCGCGGGACTGCCAGCGCGAAGATCCACCCGAGTTCTGCTCTAGCGAGCGCAGGCCACCCGAGCTCCGCGCCATACGAGCGCGGGTCCACCAACGTCCGGGTTCACCCGAGCTCCGCGCCATACGAGCGCGGGTCCACCAGAGTTCGGGTCCACCAGAGCGCAGGTCCACAAGAGTGTCGCGCCTCCAGAGCTCAGCGCAAATAGAGGAGAGTGATCATGGCACAGACCGAAGCGGACGGTACCCGGTTGACCGGAGTGGAGGCCATCCCGCAGGTGATCCGGCGTCTGACTCTGACCGAAAAGGCGGCGTTGTGCTGCGGCCAGCTGTCTTTTCAGACGCACGGAGTGCCGCGTCTGGGCATTCCGCCGCTGATCATGGCGGACGGTCACAACGGAATCAACATCTTCCACCTGATGGGCAACTACGCTCCGCATGCCATGGAACGAGCGGGTCTTGACCGTGGCGCCGCCGGCCCGATTGTGGCCCGGCTGCGTCGAGCTGGCCGGCCGGCAGTCGAAGCGCTGTGGCGGGGGGAGTACGACGCGGTCGTACCGGAAGCTCAGGCGGAGACGCAGCGGCCGGTGCTCGAGGCCCTGGCACACGAACTGCAGCAGGAACTACCGGTTTCCGGTCTGCCCACCTGTTTCCCCACGGGGATCGTGGCCGGTGCCTCCTGGGATTCGGAACTGGCCACGGAATACGGCCGGGCGGTGGCGCTGGAATCGCTCGCCTTCGGCATGGACATCATGCTGGGACCCAACGTCAACATCCATCGGGATCCCCTCGGCGGAAGGGTCTTCGAGAGTTACTCGGAGGATCCCTATCTGACCGGGCGTATCGCCGTGCGCTATATCCAGGGCGTGCAGAAGGAGGGGGTGGCGGCGGTGGTCAAGCATTTTGCCGCCAACAACCAGGAGACCAGCCGCCTGGGCGGAGAACAGAAAATTTCCGAGCGCGCGCTGCGCGAGATCTACTTTCCCGCTTTCAAGGCCGCCATTCAGGAAGGCGGCTGCTGGATGGTCATGAGCGCGTACAACCGCATCAACGGTGAGGCCTGCGCCTTGAGCCGGCGCCTGCTCACGGGTGTACTGCGTGACGAGTGGGGTTTCCGCGGTTTCGTGGTCTCGGACTGGGGTGCGGCCTACGACCGCGTCGCCGCGCTGCAGGCGGGCAATGACCTGGAGATGCCCGGGCCGCTGGATCCGGCGCCCATCGTGCGCGCCGTGAACGTGGGCCAGCTGGCGGAAACTGTACTGGACGAACGCGTCGCCGCCATCCTGGGCATACTGGTCAGACTGCCGGGTTTTCTGGGCCGCGAGCGACCGCCGCTGGACCGCGATCATTCGCGCCGGATCGCCCGGCGGCTGGCGACGGACGGCATGGTGTTGCTGCGCAACCAGGGTGAGGCCTTGCCGTTCACAGCCGGCAAGCTGACGGTGTTCGGCGCCAACGCCCGCGATCCGATCGCCACCGGTCAGGGCAGCGCCGGGGTCGTGTCGCCAACGCCGGTATCCGTGCTGGAGGGACTGGCGGCGCGTTTCGGCGCGGACAATGTGGTCTTCGAAGGCGCCGTACAGGCAGCCGGCCTGGCGGTCGTGTGCATCGGTGCGGGCAGCGGCGAGGCTTCGGACCGGGCTACCATGGCGTTACCGGAATCGGACATGGACCTGGTGCGGAAGATAGCCGGCGAATGCCGCCAGCACGGGGTGCGCTGTCTGATCCTGCTCAATGTGTGCGCCCCGGTGGAGATCGCCGACTGGGTCGGTGAGGTGGATGCCGTGCTTCTCACCTGGATGGCGGGCATGGAAATCGGTCACGCTGTGGCAGACGTGGTATCGGGCGATGTCTGTCCATCCGGGAAGCTGCCGCTCACCTGGCCGCGTTACTACCGGGATGCGCCTACCAGCCCGTATTTTCCCGGAGAGTTCGGCGAAACCGTGTATGGCGAGGACATTTTCGTCGGGTACCGGTACTACGACACCGCTGGCGTGGATCCGCTCTACGAGTTCGGATTCGGCCTGTCCTATACCCAGTTCGAGTTGAGCGATCTGAGGCTGAGCGCGGACACGGTGGATGTGGATGCCGGTGGGGAACTGACGGTCGGAGTCGATGTCGTCAACACCGGCTCCCGCACGGGCAGGGAGGTGGTGCAGCTCTACGTGCGCGACGTGCGCAGCTCGGTGCGCAAAGCCGCGAAAGAGTTGAAGGGGTTTAACAAGGTGGAACTGAAGCCGGGCCAGAAAACCACCGTGAACTACACGCTGGGTCGCGACGATCTGGCCCATTACGATACGCGCCGCGGTTGCTGGTGCGTGGAACCGGGTCTGTTCGAGGTGCAGGTGGGCACATCCTCGCGCGACATCCGCTGCCGGACCCGGTTTCGGGCCGTGGGGTTGAATCCGTACGCCTTGAACATGGGCACGGGTATGGCGCGGATCCTGCAGGATGACAAGGCACGGGCGGTTCTGGGAAAATACCTGCCGGCCGCGGTCCTGGCCGATCCGGGTCTGGCAGCCATGGCGGCTTCCATGCCCGATGTGTCGCTGGAGCGCGTCTGGAGCGGACGCATCGCGGTGCACCTGAAGGATCTCGACGCGCAGGAGGTTGCCGACATCCGGAATCGCATCGCCCGCGAACTGGCGGACCTGGAGGTGGATTGAGTCATGGCGCGGCCGGACTCTGATTCCTCCAGAGGCGAAGACCTCGAAACACGCGCCCATGGTGCGACCTGAGGACAGGTGCAGGAGGGAAGTCTGCTGGATTGAGGCCGCATGGCAGGTGTTTTTTCGGTGCAACACTTACCAGGCAGCAGTCCGTCATCCTTCAGCGAAGATCGATGCGCATACCGAGTACCGTGATCGGGTGGATGCTGTCGGTTTCGTTGCGTAATACGATTTCGTTGAGCCCGTCTTTTACGGTCTCGACCGGCAAAGTGAACGTCACGGTCCACGGCCAAAGGGGAACGGGGTCCGTCTTCGACGCTTCTTCGGATCCTTTCTCGAATACGTTTGACGCGCAACCGAGCGGGCGATCGTTGAACTGCATCCAGCAGCGATTCGGGGTAACCGGACGGTCCGTTCCGACCAGCAACTCCGCCTGCCGGCATGCGGTATCCGCGGCCAAGGTCATCTCGAATGCACGTGACGTCAGTGCCGGCAGGTCGACGGGTGCCTGGGTCGGTATGGCCGTCTCCGGCCGCATGGAACCCAGCGAACCGCGGCTGACGCTCATGTGGTAGATCTTGGGCTTTGCCGCCAGTCGCCCAGGATCGCTCATTTCGGCCAAAACATCCGCCAGTTTCAGGTTACCCAGGAAGAAATTGAACAGGTAAACCCCGTCGCCGCCCGTTGCATACTGCGCGGCCGCGTAGCCTCGAAACATTTCGCGTGTCCAGGGGACAGGCACGTATGGTGTGTACGTGGCGCACCGTTCCGTGGCGGCATAGATGGCGACGTCGAGTCCCACGAGGCGCCGAAACTTCTCGATCGGCCGGTTCCATGCAAAACCGACCGCAATCCCGTCGATACATCCTGACCGCGCCCAGGCTGCCACATCAAGACCCAGCCCAAGGCAATTCGCGGGGGTAGAAGGCACGCGGGCCATGATTGAGATGGCGCGGCCAGACCGATCACACCGCGCGCGGACTTCACCCAGGAAACTGGTCATCGTCCGAGCGTGCATTTCCAGCTGATCGCGATCGAAGAAAGGGGGATGACGGAGGAAATCCAGGCTGATGACGTCCAGATCGTAGCCTTCGATCAACTCATCGATCAGGACGAGGTAGTGCTCACGCACTTCCTGCCGTTCATAGTCGAGAGCCCAAGACTCGGCCACCCGTCCGATGCCGCGAAACGGCATACCGGATTTGCGCACTGACAGATACAGGTCCTCGTTTTTGTAGAAAGCCGCCAGATGGGGCTTGGTGCAATAGATGGCCTGCGTGTCCCCCCGGTAATGGTAATCGTCCATGCGTACGGTGGCACCGCCGGCCACACCGCGCGTCCGGCACCTTTTCAATGCACGCGCCAGGAAATCGCATCCCTGGTCCGCCAGATGACCGGAACTGCGGGCCACGGACAGAGGGATTCCGCTGGAATTCCCCGTTGCCCTGAATTCGTCCCACATCGTTTCCCAGACCCGGCTGGGATAGCTGGTGCGATGATAACAGGCGCATTCCAGGTAGAGATCCGTGCCGCCGTTCACGGCATGATCAACCAGCCGGTCGACGTCCTCCGGCACCGGTTCTTGGACCCGCGTATAAAAGTTCCAGGCATCTTCGTCATAGATGACGTGATAAGGCAGCTTTTTCATCGTTCACCTCGTCGATCCAAAGTGCCCCGTTTGTAATCGGCGCATAGGTCGAGTCAAACCCTCCAGCCGGGCCAGCGCCCGTGCATCGGGAAGATGGATGTGCGGATCCGCCGATCGTTCCAGTCGCGCTGTGCCAGCACGAGTGCGCTTCAGTTTGGCCTTGCTACCGCTGATACGCAGTCTAGATCATCCGGCATTTTCCAGGAAGACGACATAGGTCCGGCCCTGCACCGCGTTGCCGGGCTGGGCGCGCCAGGGTTTGGAAACCACGTCCAGCCGGCCGTCGCCGTTGACGTCGACCACCATCGCTTTGGTGGCATTCCAGGCGAAGTGGGGCTGAAAGTCGGGTGGCGGCGGCGTGTTCGGACCAATGGCGTGCTCGACCCACCGGCTGCCGTCGCCATCCATGTTCTGAAACCACATATCCGTGCGCACTATGTCCAGGTGTCCGTCGCCGTCAAGGTCGCCCACCGTATTGCTGTCCCGTGATGAATTCCAATCGTCCGTCCCCATCAAGGTCAGCCAGCGCGGTCTGCGCGTACAGGCCCGGTGGAAGGTCGGTGTCGATCACGTGTGGTTTGAAATGCAAGGTCATGGCTTCCTCCTGGTTTGGTATCATCGCCATCCTCCTACGACAGCCCGTACCTCCCGGCCGGCAGGCTCGTATATGATTCAGCTGAGATCCGTCCATCTGCAACGTGTCCAGCGTATGGCAGATCTGCTTCGCTTCAGCCTGATCGATGGTAATTAAGATGAAGCTGTACCTGCAAAAGCTGCAACTCAAATCTATTTGTCGTGGCTTGGCATCATCGCGTGCCTGACGAGGACGAATGCGCCCGCGCTATTGACGAATTGAACCGGGCGACGGAATCTCTTGTTGCGGCCGGTGAGCGGTGTGCCGGGAAAGGCATCGGCTGCAGGGTGCCCAGCATGCACACCGTCAAACCACTGGACGAAGCGGCGCTGCAGCGTCATTACGGCGTCAACGCCTGCGCCCTGATGGGTATGATGAGTGAAGGTTTTCTTCCGCCAGGGCTGAAAGGCCGTATGCCGTTCAACCATTCTTGGTATTTTGCCCAACAGGAGAACGACGATGAATGCCACAGTCGAGCAATGGGGCGTTTTCGCACTGGAGCGTCGCGGCCCATCCTCCGGCAATCCGTTCACCGAGGTCGCTTTCGGGGCCCGGTTCAGACACCAGCACCGGGAGGTGGATGTAGACGGTTTCTATGATGGCGAGGGGATCTACCGGGTCCGATTCATGCCGGACACCCAGGGCGAATGGCACTACCAGACCCGCAGCAACCGGCAGGAAATGGGCGGCGAAAGCGGCATGTTCACCTGCGTCGCTCCTTCCGAGCACAACCACGGCCCCGTACGCGTCCACAACACCTGGCACTTCGCCTACGCGGACGGCACCCCGCATGTCTCTGTCGGGACCACCTGTTATGCCTGGGCCCATCAGGGCGATGAGTTGGAAGAGCAGACGCTGGATACGCTCGAGCGCTCACCGTTCAACAAGATGCGTATGTGCCTTTTTCCCAAGCACTATCCCTTCAACCAGAACGAACCGCAGTTCCTTCCGTATCAACGCGGGGAGGATGGCGAATGGGATTTCAGCCGCTTCGATCCGGAGTTTTTCCGCCATTTCGAGCGACGCGTGCAGCAGTTGGGTGATCTGGGCATCGAAGCCGACATCATCCTCTTCCATCCATACGACCATTGGGGTTTCGCTTCCATGCCGGCCGAAGCGGATGACCATTATCTTCGCTACCTGATCGCCCGTCTGGCCGCGTACCGCCATGTCTGGTGGTCGATGGCCAACGAATTCGACTTGATGCAGGCCAAGAGTGAGCTCGATTGGGATCGCTACTTCCGCATCGTCCAGAAATGCGATCCGTATCAGCATCTGCGTTCGGTCCACAACTGTCGCGGGTTCTACGACCATGGCAAACCCTGGGTCACGCACCAGAGTATTCAGCATTCGGATCTAACGCGTGTGTCGGAATGGCGCCAGACATACAGGAAACCGGTGGTCGTCGACGAATGCAGATATGAAGGCAATATCGAGCATATGTGGGGCAATATCACCGCTCAGGAAATGGTCCATCGCTTCTGGTTGGGCACCATCGGCGGTGGCTACGTCGGCCACGGCGAAACCTACCTTCATCCCCAGGATATACTCTGGTGGTCCAAGGGCGGTGTGCTGCAAGGCGACAGTCCGGCGCGTATCGACTTCCTGCGGCGGATACTTGAAAAAGAAGCGCCGGAAGGGTTGGATCCGATCAGCCGCGAAGGGGCCAGCAAGGGCGAGGCATACTACCTGTATTACTTCGGTGTCGCCCAGCCGGCCCGCTTTCGCTTGTCGCTGCCGCAGGACCGCGCCTACCGACTCGAGATCATCGACACCTGGCGCATGACCATCGCCCCGGTGGAGGGCACCTTTTCCGGACGATTTCTGGTGGATTTGCCCGGCAAACCTTATCACGCCCTGCAAGCCCGCCAGGTCGAAGGCTGATACCGGAAACTTGACGAGCACCCGGGTTGTCCCTATTCCAACCCATGATGAGTATCACTGACGAACCTCACGCTATCTGCTTCCGGCCTACTGAAAGGAAGTATTCGAACACGAACCGAGGACGATCCATCCTACCATTCGATATTTCTGGCTGGTGTCTTATGCTGCGATCATGGCGCGGACTGTTCGGATTCATTGCAGGTTCCTTGGCGCATCACCGACATGCGGGCTCAGGAATACTGCCCTCGATCGGACAGAGACCAGCCGGGCCGGTCCCGCAACGATGGCCGACCGGGTTGGTGCATCTGCCCGTACTGCTGCTGACAGCATGGCTGTTCGCCGGTTGCAGCCAGGATGGCTCGGTATCAACCCGGCCTGAGCCCATGCCGGGTGCCAGAACCACCTTCGAGCTTCCGCATGGCGCGACCATGGAGTTTATCTGGATTCCCGCCGGACAGTTTCGTATGGGCGCATCCGAGTCACAGATCAACGAACTGAACCAGTTATACGGGACGGATTGGTTTTCCTTCGAGGGGCCACGGCACGAGGTGACGATCACCCGTGGATTCTGGCTGGGTTCGTACGTGGTGACTCAGCGGCAGTGGGAGAGGGTCATGGGAACCCGGCCGTGGGAAGATGAGTTCGGGGTGGAGGCGGATCCTGAGCATCCGGCCGTGTATGTCTCCTGGGACGACGTGCAGGACATGGTTGACAAGCTGAATGATCATGCAGGAGGTCAGTTGTACCGCCTGCCAACCGAGGCGGAATGGGAATACGCCTGTCGCAGCGGTACGGACACGCGCTGGTCCTTCGGCGACGATGCAGCTTTGCTTGGCGACTATGCCTGGTACTGGCCAGGTCATCCGGAAAGCCGCCTGGAGTACGCGCAGCGGGTCGGGCAAAAACTACCCAACCCGTGGGGGCTGTTCGACATGCACGGCAATGTGTACGAATGGGTCTATGACTGGATCTCGGCCTTCTGCACTGAAGCTCAGGAAGATCCGCAGGGGCCTTCGACCGGAACGCTCCGGGCGATTCGTGGTGGCGATTTTCGTACCGGGACAATCGGTACCCGTTCGACCAGCCGCGACCATGCGCCGCCGGATACGCGCGACAACCGTATCGGGTTCCGTCTCCTCCGGATGGAATAGACCGATCCGACACCGTCGCAGGAACCTTGGAGACGAGCATGACACGCAAGGCTCCTGTCTGATGACCTCCAGCGATGCTCGCATGCCCATCGGCCGGTTCCTGCACACGGAGCGCATCATGACGCTGGCCGAGTGGGTCGATCACAACCGCCGCCGCATCGCCCAGGAACGCGGCGGTCCGCCGGCCATGCCGTCCGGCGGTTGGTGATCGGTCAACGCGCGAAATCCGCCTCCCGCAGCCGCATCTTCAGGTTGAAGCGGTGTGCCGTGATCCATAACACGCCGGGTTCCGGCTCAAAGGCATATGGATACGACACTTCGCCGTCCGGATTCCGGGCAATGACCACAGGCGGAGACCACGTCTGGCATTCGTCCGCGGAAAAACTCATGGATAGTTCATGACGGAAGTTGCTGGCTGGAACGGCGGACCAGATGCCGTCGCCACCGCGTGGCGGCCAGGTGTCCTGGCCCTCCGGGCAGCGGCGGTTCCATACCAGCACGATGCGTCCGCTGGCAAGCCTTTCGACGAAAGCCGGGGTGCTGCTGGCATCGATACCGGACGGTCCGTACGGATGCCAGCTGGAGCCGGCGTCGGTGGATACGGCGAACCACAGCTGACCCCAGTTGGTGCGGATATACTTCAGCAGTCGGCCATCCTGTAGCTCGACGAGCGTGGCTTCCGTGACACCGCCATGGTGACCGTTGCCTCCCAGATCGATCACGTTGCTGGCGTTCCAGGTCCGGCCCTCGTCGTCCGAGGCGTAGGTCAACACGCTGTGGCGTCCCGGATTGCCCAGCAGCTTCATCGAGGTGAAGACGATGCGTCCCTCCCGGGTCTGGATCATGTCACGGTTGGCGCCGGTCCAGTCGTCGTGCAGTTTCTGCAGATCCTGCCAGGTCTGACCGCCGTCCAGGCTGCGAGCGACATAGGTGGGCAGGCGCCAGGTGGATGGGTCTTTCAGAGCCGGGTCCCAGTCGGCGCGGACCATTTCGGCTCTGTTGGCGAATGCCGCGATCAGGGCGCCCTGCGCTGTGCACAGGAATGCTCCGCTGTCGGTGGCGACGATGTCCTTCGCGGCCGAGAATGGACCGGTCTTCTCCCAGGTGTTGCCCTGGTCCGTGCTGACGAGCACGGTTCCCGGTTCGTCGCCGGCGGGAAAATTGCACGCCAGGGCGAAGATCCGCGGGTCGCCGGTCATCTGCGCGAAACGGCCTACCGGCAGGTTGGGCATGTCCTCGGCCAGCGCGTGGATGTCGATGCCGGAAGACGTCTTGTTGGTCAGCGGCGAACGTTCCGGTTGTTCCTGGTAGCGCCAGTACATGGTGTTCCTCCTTGGGGGCCGGATAGTCCGGCAGGGGGTGTCTATGGTATGGTGGGCCGGGCTGCCGGGTACGCGGCGCCGATGCCGCCGCACCCGCCCCGCGTCCGCCCCGCGCCAATCAACGTTTCCCGGTGCCAGCGGCGCCGGCAAGGCGCCGCGCAGGGATGTCGCGGCTCAGCACCTGCTCGACTTGCGCGATCTTCCACTCCAGGTGGGCCCGGTCGGCCATGTACTCCATGGAAGGCTCCCAACCCAGACGCGAGTCCATGTCCACCAGAGGGATGGCGTCCCTGGCGTTGTCGATCTCGCTGCGGCCCACGGCGGTGAGGCGATCGAGCACGTCCGCCGCGGCCGCGGTACCGGTGCACCGGTCCAGTTCCTGCCGCAACTGCCACCATTGCTTGACGTGAATCGCTGTGCGGACGCAGCAGCGGATGAATTCGCCCAGGAGCAGCATGCGCCGGGCTTCGTCGCCTTTGTGGCGCGGCGCAGCCTCCACGGCGCGGCGCATGGCATCGATGCCAGCGGACCAGCGCGCTTCCATGGCCTGCAGGCAGACGATCTCGCCGGCAACCGTGTCCGGATCGTGCGGTCTGTATTCCGTCTTGAGGATGCGACGGCCGAAATGGGCGTATTCAGCCGCCGGGAACTCGATGTCGGCGGCGTCCAGCAGCAGGGGGTAGGACGGACCGACGCGGAACGGGCCGTACTGATCCTCGTTGGTGGGCACATAGTCGACGATGGCCTCGCTCCAGTGCTCCCAGGCTTCCATGGCCGCGGCAGCTCCGGGTCCGAAGTCCCGTTGCGCCAGCCGGGGAATCATCTCCGCGGCGGTGGTGACCGGGCGCCAGAAGGCCCACTTGGCCAGATCCGTGACGACGGACGGCCACCAGCCCATGTGATGCGACTCCATCAGACCGCACAATCCCCAGTCCTGGCTGGCCTGCAGCAGGGCAGCGTGACGCCGGGCCCATTGCCAGGGAACCGGTTCGTACGGTACCACGCCGAAATCCCAGGTCTGGCCGCCGGTGTTGCTCATGGTGTACAACCGCAGTCCGCGCTCGTGCGCGGCCCGGGCTTCGCTGGCAAAGTAGGTTCCCGGCCCGGCGAAGGAGACGGTGTAGTCGACGCAACGCGTAGGAGTGCCGCGCCGCTCCACGTTCTCGAACATCTCGAAGGTGGCTTGCAGGGAGACGTCCCGGGGCAGCGCGGCGATCAGCTCCAGCCGCTTGTCCTCCGGCGCCCAGCCCCAGTTGTAGGTCCAGAAGACGATGTCGGCATCCGGCTGTTGCGCGCGGATGATGCGCTTGACCAGGTTGAGCCAGTCCGGGTAGTCCGAACACGGCCACCAGCCGGGATTGGGTCTGGTGTCGGCGGGGGTGCGCTCGGAGCGCAGTTTGCCCGTGGTGTGGGGATCGCGACTGGGAAACTCGCACGATTCGCCCACGAAGATCACGCCGCGGGCCCCGGGATGGGCGCGCATGAGGTCGCCGTACGTGCTGTCGTAGAAGGCGGCTGCGGCGGGATCGTCCGGATGCTTTCGGCTGGTGATGTAGCTGTACAGGTACACGTCCAGGCCATGGCGCGCGGCCCGGGCGATGATGTCGTTCAAGTCGGCGAAACCGGTGGTGGTGCGGTTGACGCCTTTGACGAAGACCAGGATGGCGTCGAAGCCAGCATGCGCGATGGCGTTGAGATGGGCGTCGGGAAACTGGTCGATGCCCCAGCCGGAGTGCACCATGCGCGGCGAGAACACCGGTTCCCGCGTCTGCGTTCCCTGACTCAGGAACGGGCCCTGACGCAGGTTCATCAGGTCTTCCAGGTAATAGCATGCCTGGGCGACGCCGCGTTCGTCGAACCCATGGACGGTGACGCGCTCCGGAGTGATCTGGAGGCGATAGCTGCGGGACACGGACAACGGCGCGAGCGGCGTCGGATCGTCCATGGATAGGGCGCCAGTGGAAGGCGCCGCGTCCAGGACGATGGCGCCCGGCATGTTTCCGGACAGCGCGTCCTGCCGCACGAGAAGCGTCGACACGCCCATGCTCATGAACAGATAGTCCTGCAGATCCGCGGCAACATGCAGCAGATAGGGACTGGCGTCTTGCGGCACGGCGATGCGCCAGCCCTCTTCGATGGCGACCTCCCCGTCGACGGGTTCGGCCCGGGGATCACGCCGGTCGGTGCGATGGACCTGATCCAGGCGTTGCCGGAAGGCGTAGTTGGATTCGTGCTTCATGCTGGTCTCCGTCAAGTGGTCTGCGTGCCTCGCTGCGAATCGCCGTGCCCGCTTGGCCCAATTGCGTTCGTTTCCCTTCAGCTGTCCCCACCTTACTGCCTTGATGTGACCGCTCTGCACCGATGTCAGTACATCCACTGACCGTGTGCCAGGGCAAGCGGACCGTGCCCCTGGGGCAGTCAGGCAAATCCGGTGAAAGACCGGAACAGGGTACCTGCGCGGGAGAGGCCTTGTCTCTAAGAAAAGGGCCAGCGAGCCCGCGTTGTCAATAAACATATCCTGGTGGCCGCTGGGTGCCGATCTATATTTACAGCAATTGTAGTCTGTGACATTCGAGTATCCATGCGGTCAAAACTGGAAAACTTCACCATGAACATCGCTTTGATTGGCGGGGGCAGGGCGGCGGTGACCATATTGCAGGATCTGGCTTTTTTTGGCCTGAAGGGACACCGGATCGTGGGTGTGGCCGACGTGCGTGCCGATGCTCCCGGCGTCCGGTTGGCCATCAGCAAGGGAATCTCCACCTTCACGGACATGCTCCACCTGCTGAGGCAACCGGAGGTCGAACTGGTCATCGAATTGACCGGTAATGAAACGGTGCTGCAGCAGCTCGAGGAACACCTGCAGGAACACCAGCAGCTCATACCCGCCAGCGGCGCCCGCCTTTTGTGCGACCTGATCGATGCCCAGAGCCGTCACAGCGCGGACATGGTCGCCAGCGTGTCCGCGCGTCTGGGTGAGGTGATCAGCCGGTTGACCCAGATCGGGGCTACCGTGGACGTTTCCTTTAGACGCATTCAGACGCTCCTGCGGGAGAGCAGAATGGTCAGCATCAACGCCAGCATCGAAGCTGCCAGGGCGGGACAGGCCGGGGAGGCTTTCGCCGCGGTCGTCCAGCGCATCCACGATCTGGTGGAGAGCCTGCAGGAGGGCGCCACAGACATAGGTTCCGCCTCGTCGGAAACGGCGGCAGCACTGCAGGTGTTCAGGCAGGCGAAGCAACAACTCGAAAAGGCGTTCGGCGCTGGCAATGGAGCCGCGACCGGCTCGACGCCCGTGCCGGCTGCCAGGGCGAAGGCGATGACCTAGACCGACCGGCCATCAGTCCGCGGTGGGTGCCGGCGGTGCGCGAAGCCTGCTGATCGATACACCACGGAACGTCTGCGACGGTGGGTCAAACCCGGGGTGTACGCACATCCGCTATACCGGGAGTTACGCCGGAAGGCACGATGCCTCGCTCTTCGAGCGGCGCTTCGGACTGCTGCCCGCTGTCCGCTGGAGCATGATCGCCCGTCGTCTCCCGGCTGGGCCACGGTCGCCCGCCCACCACTCTATCCGTCCGCCCGTCTATCCGCCTGCCTGCCGGCCTGGCGGTACACAGTGATCCGTCCCGCACCACCGTGCAGCAGCAGCAGTGCCTCCGGGGCACCGTAGCGGGCCATCAGGTCGTGCAGAATCTGCGCTTCGCCATCCCACGGGTATCCGTAGACGACATCGAAGGTATCCAGCGTGTGCCCCAGAGACGAGTATGCCGCAGCACCCAGGCCCAGGGTGCCCAGCCGGCTGTCACCACGCTCGTCGTGCCATGTATAGCCAGCAGGTAGAAAGCTGCCCGCAGCGAAACGGGCGCGGGATCCGTGTCGTCGTGCCAGAGCCCGGGCGGCCTCCACGAGAAACGGGTCGATCTCGATGCCGCTGGCGGTCCGGTACCCCATGATGTCGGCCATGATGGTGATGACGCCGGTCGCCGATCCAAGCTCCAGGAAGCGCGGTGCGGTGTCTTTTCGGGACGCGGTTGCGAGTACGGCCGTCAGCGTGTCCCGGACGGACTCGTAATGTCCAGGCATGAAGGTGTGAAAGCCGTACGGCCGGATCTGCTCCTGAAAGCTCTGCCAAACGGAGATTCCGTCGGCCACGACCTGATCCAGACGTTCGGTCATGCTCCGATGCTGTGAGCGCGGTGATCCCGCCGCTGGCTGCCCGCTTTCCCTGGGGGCTGGGCTGGCGGCACTCAGCCATCTGCGGGTAGCCTGCAGCCATGCAGCCTTGCGGGCCAGCATCTGCGGATCGTCGTCGTGAGATTCCTGTGGCGGTGCCGGCTGAGCGTAGTCGATGTTCACGTGTGTTCGCCTTATTCCCATGAATGAGTGGCGGTGGCCGCGGATGCTGTCATCTTCACGGCGTGATGGTATGGGCGTTCCTGCTGTAGTGCTGTTGTGAGACGGTATCGAGCGCCTGACCAGCCCCTAGCCGCTGACAGCCCGATGAATGAGCATACCCGAAGTGACGAGTAAGGCGGCGTACACCAGACCGATGTAGCTCCTCTCCTGCAGGAGCCGCACCAGAGCATAGCCGGTACCGACACCGAGGGGTATCATGGGTGCCATCAGTAGCGCCAGCATCAGGTTACCGGTCTGCAGACGACCGAGTAGTCCGAAAGGTGCCAGCTTGATCAGGTTCAAACCCCAGAAAAAGGCTACCATGGTACCCGCCAGACCGAGTTTTCCCAGACGCTGGGGCACGAAGTAGATGATGGCCGCGGGACCGGCAGCATGGGACAGGGTGGAGAGCAGGCCGGCGGCAAATCCGAGTATCGCAGCGCGCCACCTGCCCGGGTTGGCGGATACTTCGGCCGCGGTCACCTGCCGCAGAATCCAGGCGTTGGCCGCACGGAAGCCCACGAAGGCGATGCCGATACCACCGATGAGGACCTGCAGGATGCGGTCCGAGACAGCGATGAGGGCAGTGGTATCCGACACGAACAGCGCGCTGGCCAGAGCAACGCCTGCCAGGGTGCCGGGAATGAGTGGCACGATGGTAGACCAACGCACGTGGCGGCGGTAGAACAGCAGGCTGACGAGGTCCATCCCGCACAACAGCGGCAACATGAAGGCGACTACGATCCGTGCGGCCAGCGCCGGGTCCGGCCACATGAGAATGAGTATGGGCATGGCCAGCCCGCCGAGCGGAAACCCGCCTTT
>SLHA01000107.1 GCA_007136405.1 Candidatus Latescibacterota bacterium | reverse complement strand
GGGCGCCAGCGCGCCCTTGCCGACGTGCACTCTGACTCCGGCGGCGGACAAGGGTTCGATGCTGGATTCGATCTCGAGCTTGTTGCTGCTGGTCGGCCCGATGCCCGCCGCGCTGACCGCGGTATGAAATATGACCCCGCCTTCCAGGTGGACGCCGGCTGCCTTGATTTCCGCCGGCAACATGCGCACCAGGCGGGGCAGCACCGCGTCCCGGCCCGCATATATGCGGCCGCTGATCTGCACCGGAGTGCCGACGAGCAGGCCGGCGATGGTCGCCGCGTCTATGGGGGGATGGAGGGTCGTCATCAGACAGGGATGGCCAGGTCTCTGGGACCGCGCTCGGACCGCACGGCGTCCGGGTAATAGGCGTCCATGACCCGCTGCACCAGGGCTACCTGCTGCATGCGCTTGCGGGCCTCCGCCTCCGTGGTGTCCCAGCTGTGGGTGCCCGCCACCGAGCCGCCGGTTTTCAGGTAAACGGGTGCGGCCACGCGCACGATTTCAGGGACCTCGTAATGGCGGATGAAGCCTCCGGAAGATGCCGGGTTCTCCGTATGCATGTCCAGCGGGATGTCGATAGCCTGGCGCACTGCGGCGTACATGACCAGGTCTATGTCCCGTACCAGGTTGACGGTATTGGCTCCCAGATTCTGCAGCAGCCTGGCGGAGCAGGGATTACCATGGCCGCAGTGCGCCGAGACCTTGAAGTGGGTGTCGGCAGGGATCTCGGCCGCTTGGCGCATCTCGTTCAGAACCCAGAGCAGGCCCTCGTCATAGACCAGTATGGAGCGGCATCCGATGCCAGTGGCGCGCTTGACATCCTCGATAGCCCGGACGATCTGCTCCTGCCCCCGCAGCCGGTATCCCATGCGCATGCCCTCCGGTGTCCGTACCATGGCGCCGGTGTCATACGTGGAGCGCGGTCCGACGGCCAATACCAGCTCCACCTGCGCCTGCCGGGCCAGGTGCACCATCTCCTGGATGGCCTCATCCGTGAGGGTCATGATCCCCTTGGTCTGCGTCACCCGATGCAGGATGAGTCCGCGGGTTTCGCTGTCCTCGAGGAGGGCGCGCATGGCTGCCGGTCCCTGAATGCCAGGAACCTCCCAGCGGTACTGGGCGCCGTCCGGGAATCTTCTGGTCGAGGTCGGCAACTGGTAGTCGTCACCCGGCGGCATTCCCAGGTGGGCGAGGAATTCGCGGGTCTGTTGCATGCTGTTGCTCATGGCAGGCCTCCAGACTGCTGCTGGCTGTATGGGCGCGGATGCTGGCGGCCAGGGATCGGCCGGCACAGACGCGCGTTGACGGGCGAAAGTCAATGCATTCCGCGGGCGCAGGGCTACGCATTCCGCGCGGGCGAAAGGCTAGGCATCCCGGTTGTTCGCGTCAACCGCGTCGCGGGTTGGCGCTACCGTACCGGTCCGATCATCAGGGTGCTGGGCGTGATTCAGGCCAGGACGCCGTGTAAACCGAACACTCGTATCGGGTTGGTCTGGTAGATGGCCTCTGCCTGGGCGTCGTTCAGCCGCAGCAGATCCATGAGCGGCACCCGGTAGTAGAGACCGTCAACGAGGCCAAAGCCGGAGTCCGTGCCCCAGAGCAGGCGCTCCAGCGGACAACGGTCCAGCAGATGGCGCAAGCCTTCCAGATGCGGCCCGCACAGGCAGGCCCAGACATTGTCCGCGGCGCGTACCGCCGCGGCCGCTTCCTGGTAATGCTCGAACAGTCCGGCGTGGCCCAGGATGACGTTCGTTCGCGGGTGGCGTTGGGCCAGCAGGGCCATCTGCGACGGCAGCGAGAACGGCGGCGTACCGTCGTGGAAGATCAGCGGCACGCCGAATTCCGCCGCGAGGTCGGCCATGTCGTCCATGGCCGGCACACTGACGCTGCATCCCTGCAGCCACGGATGGAACTTGATGCCACGGAACCGCCCTCCGCTCAAGCAGCGACGGACCTCGGACAGGGCCTCCACGGGTTCCCAGATGCAAGCGGTGCAGCACGGCACCATGGCGCCCTGGCTGCGGCTGCAGACCCGCTCGAGGAGGTCGTGCTCCGCGGCGATGGCACCGGCGTTGAACAGGCCATGCTCCGGCAGTACGAGCGAATGGCTGACACCGTATTTCCCGGCCAGCGCCAGCCAGTTGGACGGGTCCGCGCCGTCGCGTTCCGACCAGCAGCGGCCCCAGTGCGTGTGGCTGTCGATTCTGATCATCATCCGGCCTCTCCGAGAATGCGGCGCAGGTTGTCGCCATACAGACCGGGATGCGTCTCCACCGGCAGCGTCTCACGCATTCGATCCAGCTCGAAGGCCAGGTCGGTGCGCGGTGCCCCCGAGGCGTAGATTACCCGGTCGGCGCCCGCCGCTTCCAGGTATTGCGGCACCGTCCACGGGCGCGCCAGACTGGTCTCCAGAAACAGGTTGTCGGCCAGGTGACAGCGCGCCACTGCGCCGATGTCCCAGGCGTGGTCCGTGCTGCCGCAGTGACCCAGAATCAGGCGGGTACCGGGATGACGCTGCGCTGCCAGGACAGCCTGCGTCGGCGCCCCCATGCTGTGCGGTCCGGTGTGTACGTACACCGTCAGATCCAGTTCGCCGGCCCGGTGCAGCAGCGGCGCAACCCGATCATCCGTCATCATGAAACCCTGCACCGCGGGCGCGAACACGAGCAGCCGGCAGCCGCCGCGGACGGCCCGGTCGAGGCTGGCGATGGCCTCCTCGCCGCGCCAGGGCGTGGCGGCGCAGGCCGGGATGAACCGCCCGCCGGCGCGCCCGGCTGCGGCCAGCAGGCGCTGGTTGCCTTCCTCGTTGTATACTGCCAGCTCGCGATCCTCGGGTGCGATGACGGCGCGAGCCACGCCCGCCGCGTCCATCTGGCGCAACAGGGCGTCGCGCGTCAGCCCGTCGCCCAGGGTGACGTACCCGTCTACGATCATGGTCATGAAAAGGCCTGCCTTGCCATGGCCGTGCTGCGACCGCACGCTTTCGGCTGCGGCCGCAGCATAGCGTTACGCGACCGCGTGCTTTCGGTACAGCCGGTTCAGCGCTCAAGCCCGCGTCGCGGCGGTGTCTTGGCGGACCGCCATACGCATCACAGCGACACTTCCCACAGGTACGAGCTGCGATACGGATTGTCGTTTTCGCAGATGTAGAACACCCCCTCACCGGCGGCAGCGATGTCGTGGTTCTGCCACAAGGCGTTGCCTTCTTCGTCTCGTACGGGTCCCAGCTTCTCGTACGAGCCTTTGCGGTAGTCCAGGCGCATGAACTCGCACTGGCCGTCGCGGCCGGTGACACCGTATACGGCGCCGTCCTCGCCCGGGGCCAGCGACGATAGGCGACTGCGGCGGTCCGCAGTGGGGGTGCACAGCAACGTGGCCTGGAACGTCTCCGGGTCGATACGGTAGAACGAGCCGTTGGCGCCGCCCGCGTACACGTAGCCGTCGCCGAAGTTGTGGAACGATTCGGCCTTGGCATGGCCGTAGCTGCCGTCCGGACGCGGCAGTCCGTGCCGGGAAAACACCATGCGCTCCTGCTCGGGGTCGTACTTGCCCAGGCGTATCGCGTCCGGGCCGGCTTCCGACTGCCAGGCACGGGTCAGACTCCAGTTGGTCCAGACGCAACCGGCGTCGTCCACCACGATGTTTTCCCCCTGGACCATGGGGCCGTACGTGCCGATCAACCCCAGATCGCGGCTGGCGCCGGTGCGCAGTTCATACAACAGCAGCTTCTCCGGGGGGAAGCACAAGCAGTACAAGCGTTCGCGCGCCGCGTCCAGGGCCAGCGCCTGGATATAGGTGTGCGGCATCGGGACACCCAGCTTGACGATGTCGCCGCTGGTGCAGTCGTAGCGGACGATGGAGGCCCCGGGCGCCTCCCAGTAGCGGTCGACATCGTGCAACAGGGCCTGGGCGGCGTACAGACAGTCATCCGGCCCTACCACCAGCGAGCGATGGAACTTGGCGTCATAAGGATCCGCTATCCGGCTGTAACCGAGATCGACGAACTGGCCGGTGCGCCGGTCGTATGCCTTGAAGATGTCCGCGGCAAACGAGGTGATGCCCAGATACACCCGGTCATCCTGCGGCCGGTACAGGGCGCAGTCCATGCTGATCCAGCCCGAGCGCCACGCCGGCGACTGCTGGAAATTCTGGTAATCCCATCGGTTTTCCACCTGGTCGAACCACTGGTTGCCGTAATCGACATCCTGCAGTTTCAGGGCGTGTATGTTCATGGCCATGAACCGATCTCCCGGCGTTGGGGCGCTGCGCGAGCGGCAAGTACCCGTGCAACCTGCTATCAACCCATCGTCGCTGTCAAGCAGCCCCCGGCCGTCAGCCGGCCCGCACCTCAAAGAAACACAGCGGCATCGTTTCCCATAGGCAGGACGCGCAACGCCTGAAGGACGATGATACAGAGGCGGTGTATTGCCGTAGCCGGAGGCACTGGGTACTATGTGGGCATGCAGCTGATGGATCAGGCAGCATAAACAGAGATCGAAGACGACGAGGACCATATCATGACTGACGCACACAAGTCGCACCTCAGACAGCTGGCCATCCGCTACGCGGACATCGCCACGGGGGAAGTCATGGCGCAGCGGCGGGAGAAGTGGCGGTTGAACAATGGTCTGCAGGAACGGACCTACCCGTTCCACATAGAAGACAACGGCACGTATTTTCGCGACCTGCGGCCGCCGTTGCGCTGCGAGGATCCGGTGCACCGGCAGCTGGAGTCGCGGCTGATCGACGCCATCCTGATGTATGAGCGCATCGACGATGACCGTATCATTCCGGATCGTTTCGTCGTCGACTGGGTGACGGAGATCAGCGGCTTCTGTGACGAACTCCGTCTGACCCATGCAGCGGACGGCTACGGGGGATCCTTCGGGTACGAGTCCAGCAAACCCATCAAGGACATCGATGCGGACTGGCACAAACTGAAAAAACGGACGATCACGCTGAACTCCGCGGCGACGGAGCGACGCGCCGACCTGGCCACCGATGTCTTTTCCGGGCTGCTGCCGGTGGTCGTGGGTCGCTGCAGCTCGCTGTATTCGGATGGCATCGGCAACAAGGCCGTGCACCTGCTGGGCATGCAGGAACTGTATCTGCACATGGCGGTGAATCCGGACGCGGTGCATCGTTTGCTGACCGCCCTGGCCGATGACAACATGGACCTGGGTCGCTGGGAGGAAGAGCAGGGTTTGCTGACGCTCAACCACGACGGCAACCAGGGATACTGCTCGGGCAGTTCGCAATACTCCGACGAAATTCCCGGTCGTCCGCTCGGGCCGGAGGACACGGTGTGGTCCACCGACCGCTACGGGTATCTGGAAACCCAGGAAGCGGCGGGCATTTCACCGGATATGTTCGCCGAGTTTTTCATGCCCTGCCTGCGCCGGATGGCGGCCAGGTTCCGCTTGATGAAGTTCGGCTGCTGCGAGCCGGTGCACGGTCTGATGCCGCATCTGCAGGAACTGCATGGACTGCGCAAGGTCAGCGTCACGCCCTGGTGCGACCAGGAGAAGCTGGCCGGCGTCTGCAACCGGGATATCATCTGGTCGCGCAAGCCGGTACCGCTCAAACTCTGCGGCGACAGCTTCGACGCGGACGAATTCCGGGCCCATCTCCGGCAGACGCTGGATCTGGGCGCCGGCCATTTCATCGAGTTCGTGTTCCGCGACACGAACCGGCTGACGGGAGCCATGGAAGAGCGCCTGGCCACGGCGTGCCGGATCGTCCGTGAGGTTACCGGACATCCGGAGGGGGCAAGAGACGCCTGACGCGGTATCAGCCTCTCATACTCAACTGGTTCCGAACGCGCAAACAGTTCAACAGCGGCATCGTCGAGGGTCTTAACCTCAAATGGAATCTGACGGGCAGAAAAGTCTTCGGTTTCCGAACCCTGAATGCACTGCAAGTCGCTTCTTTTCAACACCTTGGAGATCTGCCGCCGCCTCCTGCTACCCACGAATTTTGCTGACGAGGCCATAGTCCTGTTTCAAGGTACGCGTGGCGATGGGCAAGTGCAGCATCGATCCGCCCGCATACTTTCCATGGAAAGGACACGCAATGAGCGCACAACCGACCGGCATCGACTGCGTCATCCCCTCGCGCCTGGCTGTCGGTGACTCCTTCTCCGTCAAACTCAAGCTGCTCGGGCCGGTCCGAGAGATTCCCGCACGCGCCCAGTTCAATACACGGAAACCCGCTCTTCATGGCCCGTTCAATCTGAACGCGGAACGCCGAATCCAGTACGTGGATGATAGTTTGCCGGCGTGGGCAGGGCGCCTGCGCGTGGAGGGCGAAGGTGGGCTCGACGGACCACGCGAAATCGTATTTGACGGGGACAATCAGGGTGTATTTCCGGGAGACACACGCCCCATCCGAAGCGTCGAGGGCTTCCGTTGGCGCGAACCGGGCATCCATTTCCTCCGCCTCGAAGATCCGGAAAGCGGGCTGATGGCATGGAGCAATCCCGTCTGTGTCACTGCCGATGCGCCGGCGCTGCGTCTGGTCTGGGGGGATCCGCACTGGCAGACATTCTTCTCCGACGGCGTGCGCTGTCCTGAAGAACTGCACGCCTTCGCGCGGGACGAGGCATTTCTCGATTTCGGCGCCATCAGCGATCACATGGAAGCCGTGACCGATCGGCAGTGGGAATACTTCCAGGCTGTCTCCAATGATTTCAACGAGCCCGGGCGTTATGTCACGCTGCACGGCCAGGAATGGACGCATCACAACCCGGCGTTCGGCGCGCCGGGCCATCGCAACCTTTACTTCCGCGGGGCCGGCGCCCCTGCATTGCGCAGCACCGATCCGGACTGCAACACCCTGGCAAAATTATGGGGCAAGCTGGACGCATGGGGCCGTCCCGCCATCGCGATTCCCCACCATTCGGCCAATGCCAGGATGGGCGTGGACTGGGAACTGGGCTGGCAGGCGGCATACGAGACCGCGGTCGAGATGTACTCCATCTGGGGCAGTTCCGAAAAATCCGTCGCCGCCGGGAACACACGCCCCATCCGCCATTGTGGAGGGGAAAGAGAAGGCAGACACGTGCTGGAGGCGCTACGCCGGGGGTATCGCCTCGGGTTCGTCGGCGGAGGGGATGTCCATGACGGACGTCCGGGCAGAGCCTTGCACAGATTCAGCTACCCGGGGAACGCGCAGGATCATTATGAACAGGGATTGACCGCCGCCTGGGTCCCGGCACTGACGCGCGAAGCGGTCTTCGATGCCTTTCGCGATCGTCAGACCTACGCCACCACGCAGAGCCGGATCTATCTCGAAGCACCCTGCACCATCGAAAAAGGGATGGCCACCATGGCATTGTGTACCGCCTCGGAGGAGGGGATCGCCGAGGTGGCACTCGTCACGGCCTATGGGGAACAGACACTGGAACTGCCGGCCGGTGAAGACCGGGTGGTGGCGCAGCCTGTACGCTTCGCCCTGCCGACCGCGCAAGATTTCGCGTATTTGCGGGTGATGACCCAGCGAGGTAACATGGCCTGGTCAAGCCCGATATGGGCTTCATGACCTGCCAGAAAACGCCTCCCGCCGTTCAAAACCGATGGGTCCCATCCGGACAGCGGCCAACCCACCTTCGTGGCCGTGCCGCTACCCACCGATCAGCAGGTCCAGCAGCTCATCGAGCCAGTCCCAGGATACTCCACATCCACCCAGTCTCCAGGAACCCCTTATGAGTCTACCGGAAATCGCCCGTTTCACCGTCGAGCTGGCCCAATGCGCCGGCCGCCAGATAGCCGCCGCGGCGCTCGATCTGTGCTGGGTGGCCTGCGGCCAGCTGGATGGCTACCACGAAACATTGAGCCCGTGGGATATCGCCGCCGGGCGCCTGATCGTCCAGGAGGCCGGCGGCTGTGTGAGTAATAGCAGTGGGGCCTCCGAGGCGATCTCGCCCGAGCTGAATGGCCGCGAAGTGGTGGCCGCCGCGCCGGGCCTCTATCCGGCGATGGTGGAGTTGCTGCAAAGCTGACCGCCTCGACGAGCATGTATGCAGGGGCAAGGATAGGACCGAAATATGGGTTTCCGGAGATGCTCGCGCGATACGGGATGAGAACACTATCCGACGTCGCCCTCCATGAGGCTGGTCCTCAAGTCCGGATTCTGCGGTCCGAAATGCTTCAGCATGACCAGCGGATCCGTCGGCGACGGGTTGACCACGCGGACGCCGGCACCGGCGGCGGCTTCGCTGACGAAGTACTCGTCGTGGGTCAACTGCCCGTGGCGTATCAGGACGGGTGTTTCCACGGGCCAGGGGCCGAACGTGCCGTGCCCCTGCATCATGATCATGCCGTATGCGGCAGAATCCCGGATGATGGCGGTGTGCCCCGGAAACACGGTGAGTTCCTTGGCGCTGAACGCCTCTGAACGGTAGCAGATCCAGTTCTCCAGGTAGCCATCCGCCTGCATCTGTTCGCGGTCGTGCGCCGGTTGCGGTGCCATGAAATTACGCCGCTGGAAATCCGGATCCACGTTCTTTTCCCAATCCATGACCTCGATCAGATAATCGAAGTCCCCCTGTCTATCTGGTGGACAGTCCTTCCACAGAAACTCCTCCGGGACGATCTGGTCGCCCACCAGGGACTGGTACATGGCGAACACATCCGAGGCCTTCTGCG
>SLHA01000127.1 GCA_007136405.1 Candidatus Latescibacterota bacterium | reverse complement strand
GGTGCTCCTGGAGGGATCATCTGGAGCCTGCGACGTGCCAGTTTCCAGACTCATTCCCGGGATTCGAAGAGGAGCGAGACTTGCCGTTGGCTACCTGGGCCCCGGTAAGAGTGAATCATATCGAGGTCCAGCAAGGCCACATTCCATAATGCGCAAGGTCAAGAGGTCTGCATTCTGAAGGAGTTAGCCAAATAGTGACGGGGAAAGGCTGTCAGCATGCACCTGCTGTTGTGCGCGCCAATGAATCGCGGTAGATTCTGCAGTAATAGTACGGTCATCCACGATGGTCGCATTCTCGGACCGAGCATCGGGAGAGACGGCCAGCCAGAGGAATCTAACTGACAACAACCGAGCCATCGTCCGATGGATCTTGCTTCCGACAAACTCGCCCGTTTTCGCTCTGCATGGCGAAGGCGCGAACGCAATCGTCGACGAAAATGTGAAATACTTCGACAAAAAGCGTACCAAGAAGCGGGCCTTCTGACAACCATCCTTGTCGCGCACCAAGGGGTCTACAAGGTTGTGCTGTTCGGATCGACACTCGACCAAGAGCGGTTCTGTGAAACATCGGATATTGATCTGGCGGTCTGGGGGCTCGAACCACAGGCCTATTACCAGGTTCGTGCGGAATTGGAAAACATGAGTTCATTTCCTGTCGATCTTGTCCCTATGGAAGATGCCCGACCGGGAATCAAAAAACAAATCGACCACGGTGAAATTCTCTATGAACGATAAGATACTGGAGTTGACCGCTGAAATAGAGGATGAACTGCGGCTGATTCAGGAACTTGGCATAGCGCTCAAGGTCACGGTACGAGACTTGCCTGTTGCCACCAGGCAAGAGTCCGTGTACCTGGAAAGCATCGCCTTGAAGCTCCACAATTTTTATACGGGATGCGAAAGAATTTTTACCCTCATCAGCCAGGAACTGAACGGGGGAATTCCCCAATCGCAGGATTGGCATATCCGTCTATTGCGGAAAATGACCCTGAATATCGACAGCATTCGACCAGCGGTGCTCAGCCGAAAGACGGCCTCGCTACTCGATGAATACCGCTCGTTTCGGCATGTTGTCCGCCACATCTACGGGTTTGAACTCAAGCTGACGCGCATGTCTCCGCTGTTGGACAACTTTGACAATGCTCTGGAAGCGTTCGAGACCGACATCCACTCCTTTATCGCCTTTCTCAAGAGAATCGATCCGTAAATCTAACTTAATGGAGGAGTGCTTATTCTTCCGGATACGTCTTAACGGATCGAATCGACTTGGCGATATAACCTTTTCGCCCGGTGTCTCAACGATGATCTCGCGCGACGCCGAATCGGCGTGAAATTGTTTGTATGTACATCGCGAGCTACATCGCGAGCATCAGCGCCGGGCTTTGGTCTGTCGGCTGGATGCCTTGGTGGGGCGAGAAGCCGGGTGAAGTGGAAAAAACTGGGTGGTAATTGACCGTTCAATTCGCGAGGTTATCGGCGATGCTGAGGATGCGGCAACGCAGGCCCTCGGTAAGCGGCGAAAACGCCCGTTGCAGTACCTGGTGTCCGGCGCCGAAATAGTGGCGCGGCTACCAGGCCGGGCTCTTTGCCTTCCGGCGCCTCCAGCGCGACCCAACGTCTCGAATCAGCAAAGCAGGACGAGGACGACCAAGGGTGACGTCTGAATCGCAGGTCAGCCTGATGTGCCGCCTGGTCAGCAGACTGTATGGGCTACCAAGTTTATGGAGCGTATAGCCGGGACCCCACCCGGCAATAGTTCCGTATGATTGATATATTGGAGGCTGAAATGAATGCGGATCGTGGCTGAAGGTGATCTTGATTTTCGTGGGACGCTTGGCGTGGACAAGGATGCGCCTGTTGGTTTCAAGGACATAAGGAAAACATCGGGATGATTGACCTTATCAATCCGGAACTCGTTGCTTGCGACGCCGAATCCTTGCCGTGGCTCGGGACAAGATTCGATTCCTTGGTGCACCGTGCTGATGATCAATACCGGTTTCTGCATGACAACGCAATCGTCTGCCATGGGGGATCTCTCTTTGCGGCTTGGTACAATTGCCCGCAGGGGGAAATTGTGGGAGAGTCCTGCATCCGGAGCCGAAGTTCGCGCGACCGGGGCAGGACGTGGTCACCCGTTGATGTCATCGCCGCGGATCACGAAGGCAGGGGCATCCATTACGTCCCGGTGGCTTTTTGCGCGTGGGGTCACCGACTTCTTGCCTTTGTCTCGAACATGATCGGACATGACCAGGTTACGCATTGCGAGGTGTTGGAGTTGGACATCAGCAATGACATCTGGCGTTCGCGCGGCTTCATTGCTGAGCATTTCCTCCCCAATTGTGCACCAATTCGAATGAACAATGGATCGTACATCATGTTTGGACGGGTCGCTGAGAGCAGCGCGGTCAAACCTGCCTATCCGGCAGCGGCGCTACAGGATGGTGATGACCTGACGGCACCGTGGCGCATCGTACGTCTCAGTGACAAGAAACTACCGCTGCACCCAGAATCGACGGCGTGGATAGACGGATCGTGTGTGACCGCGCTGGTCCGCGGTGGTCCCAACGGCGGGGTTCATCTCTTCCTCAGCCGTGACTTCGGGCAAACTTGGGAAGGGCCGTTGGCCAACAATCTTCCCGCAGCCAACTCCAAGCTCTATGCGGGAAAACTGCATAACGGACAGCGTTATCTCGTCTGGAACTGGCCCGATACATCCCAGCAAAGGCGAAACATCCTGGTTATCGGTGTAAGCCGGCCGGGGCATGATCAACTGGATGCGATCTGGCGCATTCGACATGGAGCTGATGCGAACCTGAGTTGCGGACCGGAATGGTCATACCCCTGCGCGGTCGAGAATGAGGGAGAGTTATTTGTGATCTACACATCCGAAAAGAAACACAGTGTACTGACCGTGATACCGAGCGGTATTATCCGCTGAACGTATCCGCTTCGGTTTCGGCAACTCGATCCGAGGCCGAGGGATCTCTACATGTGACCATGGAAGGCTTGATTCAGGGGGAAAGAGGCTTCCGAACCGGCAGGTGCACGCGACGCTTGACCGCGCGTCTGATCCGCAGCGTTCGTCAAAAACCACCCGTTGCCGTCGTTAGCGAGCCGCCGGCGACGATCTCAGACAATGTACAGTCACCCCATCGAATCAGCCTCAAGGTCGCGCCGGTGGGCGCATATGCGCTGATACATGCGCTGATGCTTGCGGCATTCCCGCACCACGCATTGCGTGTGGGTAATGTTGGCGCCTTTTGCGGAGAAGATGATGTTCCTGCCCGGCGCGGCATCCCGGAACACCTGCGCGATCTCCGCGGCGCGGTCGGCGTCCGATCCCTGGTGCGTCAGCCCAAGCCCCTTCAGAATGGCGATGTTCGATCCCAGGCGCTCGAACGCTTCAGTCAGTGTGGGAATATCTCCCTGGCCATACGGCGGCACCAGGTTCAGGGCATCGACTGCATCCATCTTGGTCTGACGGTACAGATCGAGCAGGTGGCGGATATGGCCGCACGAGTGATGCACGTAAAACGCGCCATGGGCATGGACGGCATCGGCCACTCGATCGGTGTACTCCATGCAGAATTCCTCGAAGATGGCCGGACTGATACATGTGGTTGAGGTATCGTCCATATTGAAGATCAGATCGGCGCCGTATTCGGCGCACAGGCTCGCCTCACGCACGCTGTAATCCGTCATCGCCTGGAACAGTCGGCGCAGGTCGTCGCCCCGGTCGGCCCACAGATACGCCATGGTTTCCGGGCCGGCGTATATCCGCACCATCATCCCGACAGGGGTGCCCTGCAGCCCGCACGTGATCAATCCCCGATCGCCGACCAGCGCCTTGCGTTCCCGCAAGACCTGGATGGCGGCAGGGTCCGCCACAGGGGTTGCGTCCTCGAAAAAAGCCGTCAGCGCGGGCAGGTCATCGTTGGACTTGACGGCGTGCTCGACGCAGTAACCGGGGGCGCCCTTCTGCAGGCGTCGACTGACTTGTCGCATGTCACCCAGAGGCGTGGTGTAGGTCGTGACGGTGGTCATCCCCTCGTCCTGTTCGACCTGCTTCACACCGGTCCGCCGGCGTTCCCACCGGACCGGCGAACGGCACGCATCCAGCACATCGATGCCAAGATACTCGTCCAGAATCCGGGCGCTGCCGTCGTTCCAATGAATAGTACCCAGGGCCGCATCGAGTTCCGGATCCATGCCGTCGCGAAAGTCCTCCGGCAGTTCTCCGGGACCGATGTGGCCGATGTGGACGGGTATCCACGCGGGCTGTTGGTGCCTGAATACCCTGAAAAGATTATCTCGTGGTGATAAACGGGATATGTCCATTTTTATTGCTCAACAACGCGGGCAACTTCCCCACCGCATCGACCACATTCTCCCAGCAAGACCAGATTGCCGCCAGTCATGCGGGCTTCTTTCAAGTTCTTCCGCTGCCTCGCCTACAGGTTACGCACCACACATTGTTCAATATGCGAAGCCGAACCTCAGCCGGAATTTACTGCCACGCCTGTGGCGTTTTCCGAGGCGCCCCTGCCGGAGTCCAGATGCGATCGGCTGTCAACTGCAGTTGCTCGGCCACCTGCCAGGCCGTCTTGATTTTCTGCAGTGAGCCGATATCGTGCGCATCCGAGCCGAGGGAGAAACACGGACCTTCCGCCGCCACCACCGCCAGGAAGGCGACGTATTCCTCGACATACCGGTCGTTCTGCGCTCCGTTGACCAGGTTGGCGCAGGCATTGATCTCGATGGCCGTGCCCGTCTCCCTTGCGACCTGACCGAGTTCGCGGGCGTAGTTCTCCGGGACGGCTTGCATGGAATCGAACCACGGCCATCCCTTCTTGTCGAACTCGCCCTTGCCGAACCAGTAGGGATGCACCAGCACATCGACGAGGGGATCCTGACAAGTGCGCAGATGGTGCCGGTGTTGCACGTCGACGATCTGCTGCAGGTCGTAGTTCTCCAGGTAGGTGCCGTGGATGCCGCCGATGGCAAACTGGAAACCGAATTGCTCCTTGATCTCGGCGCTGTAGGCGAAATCTCCATCAGCGCCCAGGAAATTGAGTTCCACCCCGAAGTATACCGGAATCTGCGTGGACAGCGCATCGATATCCTGACGGATAGGTGCGTGCAACGCCAGTTTGTCCAGGGTATTCAAGTGATCGGTGATACCCAGAAGTTCCACGCCCAGGCGCTCGCACTCCTTGACGATAGCCGGTATGGCCATGGTGTCATTGGCGCAGCCCAGGTACTGGGTGTGTATGTGCAGATCACAGCGGGGAACTGACTCCATGATCCTGTCCTTTCCGATGATGGGTTGCTTCCGGGCGCATTCGGTCGTGCGGATCCCGCAGCAGACCGGTTTCACGGATCAGCGGCCCTACTCCGCCACGCTCCCCGCGTGCCGTCCCGCCGCCGGATCGCCTGCACCATAGATCGTACCGTCGTGCGGATCCCGATACAGCATGACGGGTGTGGCGATGGGGCTGGTCTTGACTTCCATCTGGTGACCGCGGCGGGCCAGTTCGGCGCGGATGTCCGCATCGACCGCGTCGTTGATGGTCAGCGATCCCGCCTGCAGGAACGCCTGCTCGCGGTGCGGATTGGGGTCGAACGAGTCTTCATGATGGTCGGTGGCGAAGCGCGGTTCCCGCACCGCCTGTTCCGGCATCATCCCGTATTCCACGAAGTCCAGCAGCAGTTGCAGTGCGGCCTGGTCCTGCAGATCGCCGCCGGCCACGCTGATGGCCAGGACCGGTCTGTCGTTCTTGCAGACCAGGGTAGGCGTCAAGGTGATGCGTGGCCGCTTGCCCGGCTGGATGCAGTTGGGATGCCCGGGCGTGGTGTTGAGGCTGACCAGGCGGTTGCCCCAGGATACGCCCGTCACGCCGCCTGCAGGCGTTTCGGGGTGGACATTGGCGCTGGGTGTGGCCGACACCACGTTGCCCCACCGATCCGCCACCACACAGGTCGTCGTACCGCCCGGGCCGGGCCGGAACGCGCCTCCCGCTTTCAACGGTTGCATGGCCCGCGGATCCCCGGGACGCACGTCCAGAGAGGCCCGGGCCATGTCGATCAGCGGCTGTCGCAGGGCGGTGTACTCGTCGGAGAGCAAGGCACGAAGCGGCACATCGACAAAATCAGGATCCCCGTAATACGCGTCGCGGTCCGCCATGGCCAGCTTCATGGCTTCCACCAGGGCGTGCACATAGTCGGCCGACAGGTGGCCCATGGCCTTGAAATCGAAGCGCTCAAGCAAACGCAGGGCCTGACAGAGGTGCGGACCCTGGGTCCACGGGCCGCACTTGTACACGGTGTATCCCCGGTACTCCACGCTGACCGGATCCTCCACCGGGGTCGTGTGGGCAGCCAGATCCTCCCGGCGCAGAAATCCGCCCTTCTCCACATAGAAGGCTTCCAGATCAGTGGCCACGTCACCCGGCACGCCCGCGCGGCCGTAAAAGCGATCCGACGCGGCCTGCAGTTTTTCCTCCCGCGTCCCTGATGTCGACCGTTCCTGCTCGATCAGTTTGCGCAGCGTGACCGCCAACCGCGGATACCACTCCTCAGCGTCTGTGTCCAGAATGGACAGCGCAGGTGTCACTACCTCGGCAAAACTCCTGGTGCCGTAGCGCTGCAAGGTGGTGATGCACAGGTCCACCACGGACGGGACGGGTGCCATCTTCATGTCGCCGCGAGGTATGCCGTGCTTCATGTACCAGTCGATAGCCGCCTGCGACCGCGGTGCTCTGCCCTGGCCGCTGAGCGCCTTGACCTCCTGCCGCGCTGTGCTGTATATCAGCAGCGGCACCTCCCCGCCGATGGAGCACTGGCCGTGATCGGTGACGTTGAGGGCCAGGATGGTGGCCGCGGCCGCGTCCGCCGCGTTGCCTCCCTGCTCCAGTATTTCGACTCCTGCCTCAGCCGAACCTGCCTCTCCAGCCACGACTACCCCGGCCCGGGAAACCGATTTCCAGGCTCCCGGTGCGTTTGTAGTGTCTGCCATACTCGTGTCTCCTTCGTAAGGTCATACCGCCGGCGTCTCCGGCGTCACTAGTGTCCTGTCCGGCCAATAAGCGTGAGCATTGGCGTTCGGATGTAGCGTATTTGCCGGACATGACGCTAGATGTGCACACTGCACAATATAGGGACTGGCAAGCATCACTGCCCAGGAGGGTGGCGGAACAGCGACCAGCAGGCATGACCGCCGAGTAGGGCCGCGCCAAGACGCTCCCTGTCTCCTGCCAGCGCTCGAAATGGCAGAATCGAGCTCGCTTCCCAGCCGTTGTTGCCCGGCCTGGCGCCTGGTCGATATATTTCGGGCTGCGCGGCCATGGGGAGCACCTGGCGTGGCTGGTACTGCCGGCGACGGTTGACAGCGCCATGGACCGGTTGAGACTGCAGACATGATGGACGGATTCCAACTCACCCTAACATCGAGGCAACGGTACAATGAACCTGTTCATAATTGCCGACGAGTGGGAGCCACTGATCGGGCTTCGGGAGTTCCTTGAGACGCTTGGCCACAAGGTCGAGGCCTTCACCGACCTGCCGCCCTTCCGGTCCTTCACCGCGTTTGACGCCGGTTTCATGTACTTCCACCGCACCCTGAATGCAGAGCTGGAGCGGGGCCTGGTCGACTACGTGCATCAGGGAGGACGGCTGATCGCCCTGCATCACGGGCTGGCTTCAGCCAAGGTGCACAATCCGGCCTGGATGGAACTGGCCGGGCTGCACATCGAACCGCGCGATGCCCAGTGTCATCCATGGCGCGTCATCAGCGGCGTCACGCACTGGCTGGTCAACCTGTGCCCGGGTCACTACATCACGACTCATTTTGTGGAATACGATCTCAGCGTCCGTTACACGAGTTCGGATACGCCCAGTCTCCCGGGCATGTTTCCCGCTCTGGAACTGCCCCACACGGAGGTCTTCGTCAACCAGCACTTCACCGGAGGACGGACACGCACGGTTCTGTTCGGTTCCATGTGCCGTGATCCGGAGAGCGGTGCCATGATCATGCAGGACCGGGGCGGCTGGCTCCGGCCCGCGGGCGCTGGTGTGCTGATATACCTTCAACCTGGACATGCACCTTCGGACTTCGCCCATGCCGGGTTCCTTCAGGTGCTCAGCAATTGTCTGACGTGGGACGGACAAAGTTGACGGTCGCCCTTCATCGGCCAAGGAAGTGAAAGGATATCGCATGACCGAACAAGCCAATATCGTCGTCATCATGGCCGATCAGATGAAGGCTACTGCCAGCCATCTATATGGCAATCCGTTCTGCCGGACGCCTTCCATGGAGAGATTGGCGCGGGAGGGCGTGCGGTTCGAGAATGCTATCACACCGCATCCGCTGTGTGTGCCTGCACGCGTGTCGCTGTGGACATCCCAGTGGCCGCACACGCACGGTTCGCGGCGCAACGAAACCCTGATGCCGCACGATGCCACGCATGCCTTCAAGCTGTGGAAAGAGGCCGGCTACCAGCTGGGGCTCATTGGTAAGAACCACTGCTTTGAAGCGTCACAGGATGTGGACCTGTTCGACGTCTGGTGTGAGATTGGCCACGGCTGGCGGGATGGCAATGCCGTCACCCGGGGTATGCCCTGGTGGCGCCCGGCCGACGGTATTCGCAAGGCTCACGCCCTG
>SLHA01000035.1 GCA_007136405.1 Candidatus Latescibacterota bacterium | reverse complement strand
TGCGCGCCTTCCTAAATTGCGGCATTCTTCAGCACGGCTTCCTGCGGCTACGCTGCCCGGCGTGCCACGACAGCCGCCTGGTGCCTTTCTCGTGCAAACGGTGCACCTTCTGCCCCAGCTGCATGGGCCGCCGCATGGCAGACACCGCCGCGCGCCTGGTCGATCAAGTCGTGCCGCATGTGACCGTGCGCCAGTGGGTACTCAGTTTCCCCCTCGAGATCCGCTACCGCCTGGCCTGGGATGGCCCGCTGCTGAGCGCCTTGCTGCGGACCTTCATGCACCAGCTGGAGGCCTACTACCGGGACCAGGCCCAGCGGCTGGGCTACCACCACGTTCGCTGTGGCGGTGTCACCTTCGTGCAGCGTTTCGGGTCGGCGCTCAATCTCAACCCGCATCTCCACCTCCTCATGCTGGACGGCGTGTATGGGCCCCATCCCGACAGCGGCCAACCCACCTTCGTGGCTGTACCACCACCCACCGACGAGCAGATCCAGCAGCTCATCGAACAAGCCGCCGTGCGGCTCATCCAGCCAAAGCTCCATCGTAAATCAACTGGGTCTAACGCAACAAAGATCTCAAGGCCATGAGGAATCATTGCCGACACCCGCGGGCATCCAGCACATCAAGCAGAAGATTAAGAGTTGTAGCATCAAAACCCCGCTTGATACTAATTGCAACACCAGCTGCCTGTAGCTGAATTCCGGAGTCGTAGTGATCAGGCAAAGCTAAAGAAAAGCTATCTCTCTGTCCTCCCTGGGTCAATACAACTCTAGCCAAGCGTGGTGCATCCGCGCTTGGCTAGTCTATTCTCAGCCGAAGATTCCTTTTTCCTTAAACTAGGACTCTCCCCGAAAAATGCCGCCCAGCGCTTCAATGCGGAATCCGCAATGCCCTTATCTCTACTGAATTTCCGGAAGGATTGACCGCTCTCTTTCCACTCTCTAACTCGCTTTTCCCATAATCTTTGTTTCTTTGTCATGCAGGAGATAATGAACACCTACTCCTATCAGGCAATAACGGGGTTTGTGCAGCGGTTACGCATCTGCCGCCTCGTAAATCCTGGAAGTGTCATGTTCGGAATAGCGCGCCATAGGGGCTCCTGTCGTTAAATATCAGTCCATCATCCCGTCACAAGCCGTGTCGCGAGTCATCGACCGCCATGCCGGGCCATCACCTGACGGCCCTTGTCGGTCAAGCGGTATTTCTGCAAGCGGCTGTTGGGCTTGTCGGGAATGGTCATCTCAATCAGGCCGTCGGTCAGGGCCGGTTTGAGGTAGCGCTCGCGGAAGGATTTGCGGTCCGAAAGGCCCAGGGCGGATTGCAGTGCCTCACGGCCCATCTCGCCCCGGATCGCCGCCAGCAGTTCGCCGACTTGGGGGGTGACTTGAGGGCTGACTTGGGGGGCGGAGCTGGTCACGGTATCCAGAATCATCCGCAGCATGAAGGCGATAAACGGAGCGGAATCGCTCTTTTGGGTGCCTTCCTGAATAGCTTGGTAGTACTCGGCTTGATTCTCGAAGATCAGGCTTTCCACCGGGATGTCGGCGAACAGAGGATTCCAGCGGGCCAGAATCAGGCTTTGCCACAGCCGCCCCATGCGGCCGTTGCCGTCGGCGAAGGGGTGGATGAATTCGAACTCGTAGTGGAAGACCGAACTGGCGATAAGCGGATGGGCGTCGGTGGCGCCCAGCCAGCCGAACAGGTCGGCCATCAGTTGCGGCACCCGGTCGGCGGGCGGGGCCATGTGGATCACCTGCTGGCCCGCCATCACCCCCACGCCGCCATGCCGATACAGCCCTACCTCGTCGATCAGGCCGGACATCAGAATCCGATGCGCTTCCAGCAGATCCTTTTCTGATGAGGGTTTCCAGGTGTCGAACCGGTCGTAGGCGGCCAGGGCGTTTTTCACCTCCTGCACCTCGCGGGGCGGGGCGATGACCCGCTTGCCCTCCAGAATCGCGGTGATCTGCGCTTCGCTCAGGGTATTGCCCTCAATGGCCAGCGAGCCGTGAATGGTGCGGATACGGTTGATGCGCCGCAGCCGCAAGGCTCTCGCCTGGTCGGTGAGCACGGTCAGCCGCCCGATGGCCTCGCTGATCGCGGCGACCCGGTTCAGGATCGCGGCAGTGATGGTGTAGGGCGGCTGGTAGATGGAGGGATTACTCATGGCACAACCTCCCCACCTTGCGCAACAGCCGAGCATTTCGACTTGATGAACTCGAACATGAGACGGAAGACTTCGAAGCAGGCTGGATCCAGGGTTGGCACGACTTCTTTGGCAAACTTTACCTTGTGCTTGTCACCTTTGAATTTGATAAGACCGCTCTTGTCATCGGTTCGAAACCAGTTGTTCAACCCGTCATTTCCCCAGAAAATGTGCTCTACGCAAAAGTGCGGCTTTGGCCTGATCTTCTCAGTTGGATTGCTTTCGTCCCAAACCTGCTCCTTCAAATCGTTATCCGGAACTGGGAACAGGAAGGTATGTGCATTCTTTCCTTCAAGTTTTCGACACAGCCCAAGGCTGATATCGGTTACCTGGAACTCGCCTCCCAAATCACGCAAATCGTTATAGGCATCATCAAAATCAAATAGTGCAAAAAACTGCTTATCAAGATAGGTAGCGAACACCTCATGGCGTGCAAGCAGTGTCCGGATAAAACCCCGGTCAAAAGCATCTTGAACCAGAATTGAAATATCTTCGTCTGGATAAAGCTTTCGGTAAGTAGTGTTCAATATGCTGACATCGGAAGGCCCTTCAACAAACAAAATGGGCCTCAAGGACGACCGAATGACATTGTCTATGAGGAGTTTGCTTTCGTCTTCCGAATATTGGATGAAACTGTCCGAGATCTCGTGAATGTCTTCCCTCTTGGATCGTTTGAAACAGGAAACAGCTGAATTTTCGATCTTGAACAGACTAATCTGCTGGTCATCAAGGCTGCAAAGTGTTGCCGCGCTATGGCTGCTCATCAGCACATGGTTGTTTTTGGCGGTGGTATCGGTGATCTCGAAGACCTGCTTGAGAAAGTCGAACTGCCATTCCGGGTGGAAGAAGGAGTCGGGCTCGTCGAGCAGGGTGATACAGTTGCGGTCCTTGAACAGTTCAACGATGGAGTAGATGAACACCGACTGGAATTGGCCGTCGCTGAAATGGGCGATGGTGGCGTCCACGCCGTCGGTCAATTGCAGGGGGATGGTGATCTCGGCCAGCATCCCCAGCGTCTTCAGGTTGTCGAACTGGCGGAACAGCTCCTGGGCGGTTAGGTCGGCGAATTCCTGCCGGATTTTGGCGATATCGAAATAGAGGATGTAACGATCTGGTTCAGCGCAATAACCCTCGGAGCGCACCGGGCTGCCGGTGGCGGTCTTGATGCAGCCATGGAGCCGGTCGAGAAAGGTTTTGGTGATCCCCTCCGGCTGCCAGTAGCGGTCGGTTTCATCGTTCAATTCGATGTCGAAACGGGAATCGGCGGCGTAGGCAGGGCGTTCCAGCACCACCTTCTCTTCTGATGCCACGGTTTCAATACCGAGCTTCTGGCAGATGAATTGCCGGGCCTTGCAGGTGTCGGGTTGCATCAGCAGAACAGCCAGCAGCAGTTCCTTGTAGTCCGGGCCGATGCCGCTGATATACCGGGCCTCGTCAAAATCAGCGCGCTTGTGCTTGGCACGGGTATGCAGCTTGCCGCGCACGACGATGCGGCCCTTGGTAAGAGAAAACTCTTCACGGACCTGGGTCGTGACATCCCAGCCCGCCTTCTCAAGGGCAGGAGTAATGTACTTTGTGCAGATGTCGCGCTCGGAAAGTTGTTTTTTATTCATCAGGCCAACTTCCCCTGTTCTTTCATCCGCTCACAAAAAGCTTCGAATTGCCTTCTCGCCAGTTTGAAGGGAACCGTTTTGCTGTTTTCCCAGCGGTTGATCGTGGAAAAGCTCACGCCCAGCTCGTGAGCCAGCTCTTCCTGGCAGAGCCCCAGTTGCTGGCGGACTTCTTTGACCGTCTCCGCAAAATTGTCCGGTGCCTTTGCCATATCGGTTTGCCTCAATTCCTGGTGCGCCGCCAATTCACCGGCAGCGAGCGAACGCATTGTTCCCAACGTACAAATACGGTCCTCAATATAGCAGGTGACAACGCATGTGGAAAGCTGAAAGTTGGCGGTTATTCCAGAATTTTCCGACACATCCAGCCGCGACCCGGTAAGTAACCCCTCAGAAGGCCAGCACGAAGAAATTTCAGCAGACGTCCGACACTTTCTCCGTCTCTCCGGTAAGTAAGCGGGGAAGCAATCAGAAATCACATCGAGGAGCGACCGACCATGGACATCAACGACTTGTTTGACCGAATCATGAACAGTATCAACCAGTTTGCCGATGAGATCGCCGAACAGCGGTTGCAGGAAAAAATGCAACAAACCGGACGAGGTCCGGAGAATGGGGGTAAGAATGCGGAGAATTTTGAGGAGAAAGAGAAGCGGGGTATGACGGATTTCCCGAAAAGGGGGTGATCGGAGTGGCAGCGCCGACACCCTGAAGGCGACGCAAGTCGCTGACAATACGCAGAAAAAGAAAACCCACCAAATAACCGGACGCGGTTAGTGGACGGGTCTGTCTCTTTTAAATGGTGGAGGCGGCGGGAATCGAACTTCGCAAAGCGAAGCCTGATGTACGCCCAAGAGTCTGGTTTGCGTGCAAACACGCAAACACATGGAGGGTGCGTCGACCTGGCGCAAAACAGTCTCAAAGCACGCTCTCCTCGTAACTCCTTGATAATAAACGCCGAAGTCATCTCACACGACCACTTCGCGCCAACCCGATCAGAGAAACGATTTTCTCCCCTGATTTCCCGGCACCGAACGAGGGTGACGGGTTTGCAACAAAACCGAATACCTGGCGCTCATCCGCAACAACTTCGAATCCGGTTTTCGGACGCCGGTTCGGTTCCCAAAATGGGAATCGAATTGGCCTATGCCTGCCCGCCGAAAACCGTGCTGAACAGGTAGGCCGTATAGCCCACGTAACAGACCAGCAGCACCGCGCCCTCGATGCGGTTGATACGTCCTGGTCCCCGGAATCCATAGCCGATGACGAACAGCGACAGGGTCAGTGCGGCCATTACCAGCATGTCCCGGTTGAAGACCTCCGGCCCGACCGCCAGCGGATGAATCGTACCGGCGATCCCCACCACCGCCAGGGTGTTGACAAGGTTTGAGCCGAGGATATTACTGAGAGCGATATCGTGTTCGCCCTTCCTTGCTGCAATGATTGACGAAGCCAGTTCCGGTAGTGAAGTGCCCACGGCGACGATGGTCAAGCCAATGATCAAGTCGCTGACTCCGAATCCATGAGCGATCTCCACCGCGCCCCAGCCCAGGAAGCGAGAACTGACAATCAAAAACGCAAGCCCGACCACCAGCCAGAAGACCGCCCGGCGGATGGGCATGGCGCGATTTTCCAGCTCCTGCTCCATCTCGCTTCCCACCGCATCGGCTTTTTTCTGCATGCCCTGCCAAATAGTCCAGGCCATCAGCCCGCCGAATACTGCAAGCAGCACAACAGCATCGAATCGGGTAATCTCACCGTCCCAGAGTTGCCATGCCGCCAGAGCGGTCACAACCGTGAGGATAGGCAGCTCCTTAGGGTTGGCTCAAGAATAACTTCGCAGGTTGGCTATGTCGAAGGCGCGAGAGAGTAGTTCCAGGCCGGGAGGGTATCGTGCGGTTGTAGGCTGAGCGTGTCCATCTGGGCTTGCGGTATTCGTTCGCCCGTGTGGAACTTGCGGCGGACGAAGTGCGCTTCGACGCTGAGGCCGGTGTCGGTGCGCGTGGAGCGGATGCAGTTGAGGGCCGCCTGGTAGCTGAAGAGCGGCTCGCCCGCCCAGTTCTTGCTGATCTGGGAGAATAGTCGGTGTTCGATGGGGTTCCACTTGGACGCTCCGGGTGGGTAGTGGCATACGGTCACGGTGAGGCCATGGGCATCGCACAGCTGCTTCTGGAGGCGGTATTTTCACACGCGCGAGCGATAGCCGTTGGCGCCGCCGCAGTCGGCGAGGATGAGCAGTTCGTGAGTCTCAGGATAGCGCGGGGAGCCGAGGTGCGTCCACCAGTACTCGATGCCATCCACGGCGAAGGCGGGTGTTTCAGCCGCCGTGCCGACCCAGAAAAAGCCGTGGTTAGCCTGGGTGTCATAGATGCCGAAGGGGGCCATACGGCCGCGCGCGTCGGAGGGGAAGTCGTGGTCGTACACGGCGATGGGCTCGTCTTTCCAGGCGCGCCCGTTGTTCTTGAATGGCCCGATCAACTCCTTCTTCTTGGTGTCGACGCTGATGGCGGGCGTTTTTTTTCCGCTGTCTTGCGGCCGGCGCCGGCCCGGCGCACGCGCTCGGGCTCGACGTCACCGCTGAACAGCTCGCGGCGGCCGCGGGCGACGGTGTGCGGATCCAGCCCCAGCAGCGCGGCGATCTTGCGATCGCCGCCGTGGCCCCATTTCTGCGCCTCGAGGCCGGCATACAATCGTTGCTGGCGTTCGTCCAACAGGTTGACGAACAGAATGATGGCCGCGCGCAGCTCGTCCGACAGCACCTCGACCTGGGGCGCCACCATGGCGTCCGCCTGTCCCTGGCGCCGCTGCTGGCGCGCTTCCGCGGCCAGATACACCCACCGCCCATCGATGTGGGCCCGCGCCAGACGCTCTTGCCGCACCAACTGCAGCAACGCCCGCTTACAGTCGACATGGAGGATGTGTTGCAGCTCGGAGGCCGTAAAACCGGCGTCGGCTTCCTCGACGAAGGCGCAGGCCGTTTCCACCAGGTTGCCGTGCTGGGAAAACCACACCGCATGCCAGTCCCACAACCCCTGCGCGTCAAATTCGGGGATATCCCACAGCGTGTAGTACTGGCCGCGATGCGAATAGCTGCTGCGATAGCCCAGCGCTTTCAGCTTGCGGACCACGGTCATAGTGCTGCCCGTGCCCAGCGCTTGCTTGAGTTGCTCCAGCGTGGCGATGCGCTCGTCTTCCAGGAATCGACGCATGGCGGCGCTGGAGTAGCGGCTCTCAGCCATGGTATAGTTGCTCCTGTTATTAGAGCAACTATACCACATCCAGTCATCCGTGTCAACACCGAAACACGGAAAAACAAGCGCAAGAACGACCGAGATGCCCGCGGGAGCGGAACTCATGTGAGATACTTGCGCCCAAAGCTGCGTACTTATTAATGAGCCAACCCTAAGGCGTCCACACCCATCCGTTGGTGCGCGTGTGCTGGTACCAGCGCCTGTGTTGTTGGGCGAGCCGACCTCAGTCCAGGTGTAGCGACGCTGGATGACCTCACGCGTCACGGCTACTACGTTCTTCAGACCTCTATGCTCTGGAGGTGAGCGATGGCCGTAGAAAGGTTGTCCATGCGCAAGATCAAGGAAGTGCTTCCGCTGCATGCGGCGGGCTTGAGTGCGCGAGCGATCAGCGAGAGTCTGCGCATCTCTCATAGTACCATCAACGACTATGATCGCCGCATCAAGGCGGCTTATGGCGCACGACGGACTTCGATGTTTCCAAGACATACGAAGTTTCCAACAACTATTTCACAGGCATAGATCCCATTCTCAACAAGAACACCATGGTTGTCTCGGTGGTCCCAAGTTGCTTCGTAAGAACCTGGTGACATATGCATTTTTACAAGAGTTCGCACAATGCGACAATTATCATCATAAATGCGTAAGGTGACGTGTGATACAGACGATATCGCGAAATAAACAAACACTTTACCAATGGATGGATTCGGGTAGGCAGGGAAGAGTAATGGAACTGTGGGCAGTTGACCTTGGCTCCGCTCCTCAGGAGGGCACCAGTTTCCGGTTGCCTCGGGGCCCAGAATGCGTCTTTGTTCATCAGTAGGAGTGATGTCTCTAAATCCTATGTCTCTTCTCCACTCGTGACACGTTCTGGTTATATTATAGGCCCCGGTGAAAACCAATGTACCACCAACCACCAACGTATTGGTTTCGGCCGCTGGTGCGATCCAGTCTTGTGTTACTCCCCATGTCAGCGTGTATCGGCCGGTGTCCATGTTGACAAGGGTAGTATCGCCTTGGTCCGAGAGAGAAAACCCCTGTGGCCCGGATAACTGCCATGATGCGTTAACGTAACTTGGTTTAACGACGATCATGATGTTCCCACGACCACCAACAGGTGCAACAGGATCGCCATCATCGCTACAGCCGGCAATGCAGATTACAGGAAGCAACGCCATGGCGAGGTTACGGGTTTTCATTGGATGTCCCTCCAAGTTATGTGGTATTATTCAAACGCCTGCTATCTTGGACAAGAGAGGGTTGGAAGTATAGGAGTTTTCTTAGTACACGACAAAACAGAAAGACCTGCACTTTTCGAAGAAATGAGTTAGGTTAGGGTTGGTCCAATCCAACCACTCATTTTATGAGAAAGGCCCAGGTGCATCCGCGTGACGCGTGGTTGCTGCGGCGCCATCAACCGCCGCCAGCGGAAACGGCCGGCACCGCATTTGCGATACCGGCGGCATGGACACCGCCACCGTTCCACTCACGGGCGCGTACCAGCGCCACGAGCCCGAGCACACCCTGCTCTACCAGGTACTGGCCGAGCATCTGGAGACCTTCCTGCAGCAGGCCCGCAGCAGCGATCACACCCTGCCGTGGT
>SLHA01000149.1 GCA_007136405.1 Candidatus Latescibacterota bacterium | reverse complement strand
TGTGGTACCTGCAGGAGGTCGAAGGACTGCGCCGCGATGTGCGCATCGTCAACCTCAGCCTGCTCAACACCAACTGGTACATCAAACAGCTCCGAGACCGCCAACCCAAAGTCGATATCCGCTACAGCGACGCCTACATCGATTCCGTCCTCACCGACACCCAGCAGGTGAATATTCGCCGGCGCTACTGGCCGGAACCCCAGACTGTGAACGTGGCCGGGATGGAATGGGAGTTGCGGGATTTCTCCGGATTCAACGTTCTCCGGGTCCAGGACGTCATGGTCCTGAAAATCATCGAGTGGAACGACTGGCAGCGCCCCATCCACTTCGCCATCACGGTACCCGCCAGCAATCGACTCGGGCTGGATGACTATACCCGGCCCGCCGGCATGGTCCTTACCCTGGAACCGGAACGCCATCAGCGCATGGACGTGGATGCGGGCCTGGACCTGCTGTACAATGTGTTCCGCTTTCGGGGTGCGACGGATCCGGCGGTCCACAAGGACCGCAACACCCAGCGCCTGTTGGGAAATTATCGCGCCGTAGTCGCCTTTCTGGCGGACGAGTTGAAACGCACCGGACGGGACGATGAGCTGACCGAGCTGCTGCACTGGAGTCGCCGGCACATTCCGTTCGTCTGGGAAACCTACTACTCGGCCGCTCGGGATCTGGAGGATCTGGGCCGACTGGAGGATGCGGCCGACTTCATGTACGCCGGGGCATCACTCCTGCTGAGCCGCCTGGGACTTGAACGTCACGCCACACCCGCCAACGCCACCATCATGGCGGACATCATCCTGGAACGGTATCAGAAAGCCGAACTGGCCGAAGCCCTGTACCGGGATATCATCGCCGCGGTGCCGGACCATGCGGATGCGCACTACGGGCTGGCTGCATCTTTGCAGATCCAGAACAGGGTAGACCAGGCCGTGCAGGAGCTGCAGTCCTTTGTGAGCCGCTATGGAGAACACCCGCGCCTGATGGAAGCGCTTCGGGTCCTGCGGCAGGACCTGGCCGGCCGGCTGGAGGCGGACGAGCTGTTGCAGGACGACATCCGGCAACCACTGCCGGAGGATCCTGTACCGCAGGACTAGGCCGAACGCCGGCCGGGATGCGTCAACCTCCTCGCCCTCGCCGCGCCGGTGTGGCGCCGCCGGATGTCCTTCCGCGCCTTTGCAGCGGCGGTGTGTCGCGGGTGTAGTGCCGGCGTAACGCCGATGTGGTGCCAGTTTGGTGCCAGTGGGGTGCCGATGCAGCGCCGCCGGATCTCCTTCCGCGGCGTGGCGCCGGACTCACCCCAGCGCCACGCCGCGCCACTCGGCCCGGTTATCCGGTGGACGCGCGTAGCGGTACGGTCAGCCGGCCCACCTTGTCCCACTGCACCTGCACCTCCCCCGTGCCGCTGTCCTCCAGGCGCACGGGCATGTCGCTGGGGGCCTGGTCCAGGCCCAGCAGCTGAACGCCCGCGGCCACCATCACGGCGGCCAGCGTACGCGGATTCAAGCGATGAGTTGCACCGCTGTAGCACACCGCATCCACCCAGGCCCGGCCCTCTTCCGCCCCGGTTTCCCACCGTACCGGCGCATCACCGAACCGCCCCGGCGCCGTGTGGACCACGGCCCGATGTGCGCCGGCCGCCAAAGCGTACCGGGCTGCGCCCAGATCCGCCACCGTGGCTTCGGGCGCGGTCAGTTCATAGCGCAGACGGATATCCGCGGCCTGAAAAATTCCGTCCGCGGGCCGGTCCAGGTGCACGTGGAAGTCGCCCCGGTCCAGGCGCATCCCAAGAGCTGTGAGCACGCGGTTCCGATGCTGGCTCTGGTACACGCATCCCGAGGCGAAGTCCCGGCCGTCCCGCAGGAAACGCAACCGCAACACGGCGGGCACTTCGGTTCCCAGGGTCCAGTAACCCAGCAACACCCGCCGCTGTGTCCAGGTGTCTTCGTGGTTGATCGATCCCAGACAGGCCGTCTGGTTCATCCAGGTTACGCCCCATCGACTGGTGTTCCAGGTAGCGCCGCGCACGAAGGCATGATGCCGTTCGATCTCCTCCGGCCCGAGGCTGCGAAAAGCCGCCGCCGCATTGTCCGGACACGGGAGATGCTGGACGTCGGCGTAGGGTAGCGTTTCCTCCTGCGGCACGCCGGCTCCGACCAGCAGTTCGTGCCGTGTGCAAGGATCCAGCAGATCCTTATAGGCCCGGCTGTGCGGTCCAGCCCACTGGCCGGTAGGAGGATGGTAATGCGCGGCGATGCTGTCCCAGATTCCACCGCGCAGGCGTTCGGCGATGGCGCGGGCGTCCTCGTCAGCCACCAGCTGCAGGATGCGTTCGCATTCGTGCAACGCGACCATGGTGTAGGTCGGACTGTTGTACTCGTTCAGGCCGCCGTGCATGCGTGTGTGCTGGGCGAATCGACGCAGGCGGGCGCGTCCGTATTCGCTCAGCCGCGGTTCGCCCAGCAACTCGCCCGCGGCCAGGGTGACCCCGGCGCCCATGATGGCGATGTTGGTGTATTCCGGGCCCACATTGCGCCGGTAGATGGACCAGGCGGCATGTCCCAGGCTGACCTGTACGGCCCGGCAAAGTTCCGCCGTAAGCTGGTCCTGGTGGTCGGCCAGTATCTGCGCCAGCCGGGCGCCACAGAAATCCGCCCAGTTCCAATCCGGCGGCGCCATGTCCTGCAGGGGTTCTTCCAGCAGCCAGGGCCAGATGCCGTAGGTGGCGTGCGCCGGGTTGGTATCCTGCAGGTCCAGCACCGCCTGAATGACAGCCCGGGCCCGGCCCTCGCGCTCCCAGCCGCCGGCCACCAGCAGCGCCAGGGCATAGTCCAGGTTGTCTCTTGTGGGGTGCACCCAGGTACCGTCCGCAACGCGACTGTGATAACCGGGGCCATGCCATGTGCTGCCCAGCATGTGCACCTCCGGCTCGTACCGGCTTTCACGTTCTTCCAGGTACGCTTCCAGTCCGGGCTTGGCTTCCGGAAACTCCACCATGCCGCTCTCCAGATGGTAGAGAGCACCCATGATGCGCAACCGGCTCTCCTGCACCAGCCAGCTGAGTACCGGCTCGCAGTGCCGTAGCTGCTCGGTCACCATGGCAACATGAATGCGGGTGGCTTTCTCCGCCACCTCCCCGGCTGGGGTGCCGCCGTCTACCAGACGGCGGGCGCGCTCCACCGCCGGACTGATGGCCTGCAACAGACCCGGAAGGTGACCTTCGGCTGAACCGGCCGCTACAGCCGCGTTGACCGCACCGCAATGGCTGTGTCCCATGACCACCACCAGCGGCACGCCCAGGTGGCGGGCGGCGTATTCGATGCTGGCGATCACCGTATCGTCAGCGATGTTGCCGGCCACGCGCACCACGAAGAGTTCACCCAGGCCGCAGTCGAAGACGATCTCCGGTGGAACCCGCGAATCCGCACAGGTCAGGATCACGGCCCGGGGATGCTGTCCCTGCACCAGGCGCTGCCGGGTATCCGGATCCTGATTGGGTCGAGTTGCGCGTCCGGCTACATAGCGCCTGTTGCCGGCAATCAGTTCCTGCAGGACCTGTTCTCCGCTCAGCAGGTTCATATTCTTCGGCTCCTTTGTTCAGCAGTGCATCGATTGAGCCCCGACTCCCGGACCCATGCGGGCCCGGTATCCGGCTCGGGCGTTGTATCCGCAGACGTCGACAGCCGCACGCGGCTCGGGCCTGGTTTCCGCAGACGTCGACAGCCGCACGGTGCACGTGCCTTGTATCCGGCACGACCTGAACGGCTGCGTGGGAAGCTTGACGCCGCGCTGTACAAGGTACGACACCCGGTGTCTTGCCGGGACAGCGGGACCGTCATCTCCGGGTCTGCCTCCTGAGCTGCTGCAGCGCCGCCAGGGCGCGCTGGCGCGCGAAACCGTGATCTATGATCGGCAACGGATAGTCATGGCCCAGCGCCACCCCGGCAGCCCGCAACACCGGATCCGGAGCTTCCCAGGGTGCATGCAGCCACTGATCCGGCAGGGCCTTCAGTTCGGGGAGCCAGCGGCGCACATAATGACCTCCAGGATCGTACCGCCGTCCTTGCGCTACTGGATTGAAGATACGGAAGAAGGGCGCCGCATCCGCGCCGCAACCGGCTACCCACTGCCAACCCAGGGTGTTGTTGGCCAGATCCGCATCCACCAGCGTGTCCCAGAACCAGCGCGCCCCTTCCTGCCACGGTATCAGCAGGTCCTTGACCAGGAAAGAGGCCGCGACCATTCGCGCCCGGTTGTGCATCCAGCCGGTGGTCCACAGCTCGCGCATGCCCGCGTCGACCAGCGGATATCCCGTGCGGCCGCACTGCCAGAGCCGCAGACTGGCCGCATCGTCGATCCACGGAAAACCGGCGAACTCAGGGCGCATGGGCTCCTGCACCGTGTGGGGCGCATGCCACAGCAGCTGATGTCCGAACTCGCGCCAGCCGAGCTGACGCCGGAATGCCGCGGCCCCGGCATCACAGACAAGACTGGGCCAGATCCGGTGCGGACTGATCTCACCGAAGTGCAGGTGAGGCGACAACCGGGACGTTCCGTCCACGTTCAGCTGATCCCGCGTCACCCCGTACTCGGACACTCGTGCGGCGAAATCCTCCAGGCGCAGCCGGGCGCCCGCCTCTCCTGGCTGCCAGGCGGCGCGCAGACCATCGGCCCAGTCCGGGACGGGCAGCAGTTTCATGGCCTGCAGCGGCTCCCCGCGTGGCCACACCTCCGGCCCCGGCACGGTCTTCGGTGCCGCCAGCGGCTTCCGCGGCGGCGGCTGGCGCAGACAAGCCTTCCAGTAAGGAGTGAACACCCGGTAATGACCGTCCCGGGTCCGCACCTGGTCCGGCTCGTACAGCAGGTCGGCGTGGTGGCTTGCGATGGTGGCCGCAGTCGGCGCCAGCGCCTGGAGCACGCGCTCCTCGCGGAGGGATTCGGCTGCAGTGCAAGTATGGTTCCAGTGCACGGCCGTGGCGCCGGTTTCCCGCACCAGCCGGACCAGCTCCTGCGCCGCATCGCCGCGTCTCAGGACCAGGTCGCTTCCCTGCAGGCGCAGCGCCCGGATCAGCGACTGCAGCGAATGGTGCAGCCACCAGCGGCTGGCCGCACCCGCAGCCCACGGATCACGGTCTGCCGGGTCGTGCACGAACACCGGCACCACCCGGTGTCCGGACGCCAGGGCAGCGCTCAGCGCCGGATGGTCCTCCAGCCGCAGATCCCGGCGAAACCAGACGATGGATATGGCCGACATAACCGTATAACCCTGCGGTTGGCACGCTGTTGCGCTCGTGTGTTCTGGCGGCCGCGAGGATAATCCCTCGACGCCATCGTGTCAACCGCACCTCTGCGCCGGGACGAACAAGAACCGTCCGAAAAATCGCTCGACAGCTCCTTGACAAAGAGCCACTAAACGATAGATAATTGTCGCCATGGACAAGCACACTACCAATGACCACAAACTACACCCCATTCGCGTCGCCGTGCGGCGTTCCGGCCTCACCTCGCATGCCATCCGGGTGTGGGAACGCCGGTACCAGGCGGTGGTGCCCGGACGTACGCCCACCAATCGCCGTGCCTATTCGGATCAGGATATCGAACGGCTGCGGTTGCTGCACCAGGCTACCGTTCAGGGCCATTCCATCAGCCGGATCGCCCGCCTGTCCATCGCCGAACTCACGGAACTGGTGCGCAGTGACCTGGTCTATACGGCTCTGGCAGCCGGCTCTGCCCGGACGCTTCCTGCCGGCGCTCAGGACATGGCCGCCGCGGACGTCCAGACTCTGTGCAACCGCTGTCTGGAGGCGGTGCAACGTTCCGACGGCGCCGGCTTGCAGCATGAACTGACCCGTGCCGCTACCACCGTCTGCCGGCTCTTTCTGCTGGAGGATGTGCTGGCTGTATTGCTGCAGCGAGTGGGTGACCTGTGGCAGTCGGGCAGCCTGCGCATCAACCAGGAGCACCTGGCCGCCTCGGTGGTGCGCGCCTTTCTGGATACCATGCTCACGGTGGACACTGCGCCCGTGGACGCTCCGGCCATCGTCGTCACCACCCCTTCGGGGCAACTGCACGAGCTGGGCGCCATGATGGCCGCCGCGCTGGCCAGCGCCGAAGGCTGGCGAGTCGTCTATCTGGGTCCGGATCTGCCGGCCCCGGAAATCGCCGCCGCGGTCCGCCAACAACACGCCCGCGCCGTAGGCCTGAGCATCGTATACGCCGGTGACGATCTGCGCGTCACCGCGGAACTGACCACCCTGCGCCGCGCCCTCGGGGAGGCGATACCCGTGCTGGCGGGCGGCCGCGCGGTCAGCCGGTGTGCGGCTATGCTGGAACACACCGGTATCACCCCTGTACACCATCTGGGGAAGCTGCCCCTCCACCTGACCGGTATCCGTCAAGGAGTCTGACGGCCGACCGGCACCTCGCTGAGCGCTGCACCGGATCGTGGCGCCGACAGCGGTATTGGACCATGTATCTCTTGACCGACTGCAGGTACGGAACGGTAACCCTCCGCAAACACTGGATGGTATCCCTGATGTTTCTGCTGTGGCCCCTGACCGGGCACGCGGCGACCATCAGCGGTTACGTCCGCGATGCGGCTGAAGGCGAGGCCCTGCCGGCCGTCGTCATCACCCTGGAGGACACCGGGCTGGGCACTCTGTCCGATGACGACGGATGGTATTTGATCCGCAACGTGCCGCCGGGGACGCAGGTGCTGCTCTTCAGCCGCATCGGATTTCAGTCGCGGCGCGACACGCTCAGCATCGCTGCCGGCCAGGACGTCACCCTGGACGCGGAACTGTCGAGCGAATCCATCCGCATCGACACGGAGACGGTGGTCCGCGGCCGGGCTCCGGACACCGAACGGACGCCGCCGTCCGCGCCGCTCCAGATACAGCTCGACCAGATACGGCAGGTGCCGGCGGCCGGCGAACCGGATCTGTTGCGCAGCCTCCAGTTGCTGCCGGGAATCCAGTCCGCCTCGGATATCAGCAGCGGCCTGTACATCCGCGGGGGCGGCCCGGACCAGAACCTCATCCTGCTCGACCACATGCCGGTGTACAACCCGTCGCACGCCTTCGGTTTTTTTTCCACGTTCAACCCGGACGCCGTCCAGGAAGCCAGTCTGTACAAGGGAGCCTATCCGGCCCCGTACAACGCCAACCTGGGAGCGGTTCTGACCGTCACCAACCGCGGCGGCAATCTGGAGGAGTTCAGCGGTCGCGGCGGTATCAGCCTCATTTCGGCCCGGATGATGGCTTCCGGACCGGCGGCAAACGGAAGCTGGATGCTGGCGGGACGGCGCACCTACCTGGACCCGGTCCTGGCCGGCTTGCGCCGGGCGGGAGTGGATGTACCGGATTACTATTTCGCCGATCTCAACGCCCGGCTGGAGCAGCAGGTCGGCAACCGCAACAACCTGACCGTCAGCGCCTTTCTCAGCCAAGACGATCTCCGTTTCGAGTCGGACCGGGAGACTTTTTTCGACCTCGGTTGGGGCAACCGGGCCCTGTCGGTGCGCTGGAACCGCGTCCTGCGGCCCGCATTGCTGGGACGCGTTCTGGCGGGATATTCCGCTTATCACAGCACCACGGAGGCCAGCATTTTCGACACCCCGGTACTGCTGTCCAATTCCATTCGTGACTTCACCCTGCGCCTGGATGCGGATTATTTCGCCAGTCCGCGCCACACCTGGACTCTGGGTGCCGGCATCACGGGCTATCGGATCGACTTCGACCAGGTCTTCAACCAGGAGACGCTGGCCGCGCTGGACGAAACGCCCGTCATGGCGACGGCATACGTGGAGGACGAGTGGCAGCTCGATGCGTTGACCACCGTTCGGCTCGGGGTGCGCACCAACTATTACAGCACCGGCGATGATGTCGCCGTCATGCCCAGACTGGGCTTCAGCCGCAACCTGCGCGCCAACCTGCGCCTCACGGCCAGCACCGGTACGTACCGGCAGTACCTGCAGTTGATCAGCACGGAAGGATTCAGCGGTGGTGACTACTGGGTGCCGCTGGACCGCAGTGTCTCACCGGGACGCGCAACCCAGGGTGTCGTTGGACTGGAATGGGAGCCATCAACCCGGTACCGGGCCACGGTCGAGACCTATTACGCCGCCCTCGCTGACCTGGTGCTGCTGGACAACAATGTGGCGGTAGACAGCCGCGACACCAGCGCCGAGGCCTTGTTCCGGACCGGCGGGACCGGGTACGCTACCGGTGTGGAAGTGTTCGCCGAGCGTCGCACCGGCCGGCTTACCGGTTTTGCCGGATACACGCTGGGCTGGACGCGCCGCCGCTTTGCCGGACTGAACCAGGGACGGTCCTTTCCCCCCAAGTACGACCGGCGGCACGACGCGTCCGTGGTGCTCACCTACGCCAGGCAGCGCTATACGTGGGGCGCCACCTTCGTATACGGCACGGGGCAGGCCTTCACCCCCGCGGTGGCCCGCTATACGCTGCGTGCTCCGGCCACCGGCATCATCGAGGACTACGTCTTGCCGGCGGACCGCAACTCGGCCCGCCTGTTGCCCTACCACCGTCTGGACGTCGGCGTCCGCCGCGCCGTGACGCTGTTGGGCGCCCCGGCGGAGATCTACCTGCAGATTTTCAACCTGTACAGCCGTCGCAATGAGTGGTTCGTGCAGTACGACACCAGTGATCCGGCCACCTCCCCGGAAATCGTCCGGATGCTTCCCGTGGTCCCCACGTTCGGGGTGGATTTCGCCTTTTGACAAGCGCCCTCATAGCGCGCGGCCGCGATCAGCGCCACGCCAGGGGCAGTGCCACGCTAAGCAAAGGGAAGTGCCACGCCAGGGACAGCGCCACGCCAGGAGAAGTGCCACGCCAGGGACAGCGCCACGCCAGGAGAAGTGCCAAGCTATAGGGCAGCGCCACGCCAGG
>SLHA01000021.1 GCA_007136405.1 Candidatus Latescibacterota bacterium | reverse complement strand
ATCTTCGGTCATGTCTGCGCGTAGGCCTATGGACTGGATTTCCTCAGTATATACGCTGCGGCTTGCACGACGGAATCTACGCCAAGCCGGGTCAGCTCGCCAGCCTGGGCCCGGATGATGTGCGCTTGCGGTCCCCGTGGACGCCATATCTCCGGCCTGGTGGGACCGAACAGGGTCAGCGTGGGAATGCCGACAGCCGCCGCCACGTGTCCCGGTCCGGCGTCGTTACCGATGAACAGATCCGCCTGGGACAGGCACCCGGCCAGCGCCACCGGGTCGGGTGGACGAACCATGGGCTCACGGTTGGTCTGGTTGACGTGGGTTTCCACCGGTCCGGCGAGCGTCAGCACTCCGCAGCCCCGCCGTCGCAGCTGTTCGGCCAGCCGGGCGAACCGGTCGTCCGGCCAGCATTTCTTCCGTCCGCCGCTGCCTGGATGGATCATGACGAGGGGACGCCGGTGATGACGATGCTCTTGCTCCGCCGTCCGGCGCGCCTGTGCATCGATGCGAATGCGCGGTACCGGAGTTGCGGCGTGAATGCCCAGGCCTCTGAGAGGGGCGAGCAGATGCTCCGTGATGTGCGTGGAGGTGTGGGGAGCGGGGCGCGGGTCGGCAGCGATCACCTGGCCCTGGACGATCCTCTGCAGATGCTCCACCAGGGGGCCTTCCGGGGTGGTGGTGAAGACGATCAACAGATCCAGTTCGGCCAGTCGCTCCAGGAGCTCGGAATCCAGTCGGCCGCCGTCGGCATGCAGCGGTGCGAGGCGGCTGTCGTGTAAATCGATGATCCGGTCGGGGGCGGCCAGGCGGGCATATTGTGGCCGGGCCATAAGCGTCAGGAAGGCTTCGGGGTGGGTGGCGCGCAATGCCTGCAGGACGGGTAGTGTGAGGACGAAATCGCCCAGCGCGCCTCCTCGCATCACGGCCACGCGGCTGCATCCGGCGCGGTCCAGGTGGTTCACCGAGCTTCAGTCTTGCCGGACAGCGTATTCATGCCTATCTTCAAAATTCTGTATCTATAAAAATGGTGGGCCAGGCGAAGTATCCAAGGAGAATCGGTCATGGTGGGTCTCATTGGCAGGAAAATGGGCATGACGCAGCTATACAATGATCGGGACGAGCTGGTTCCGGTCACGGTGGTTGCGGCGGGGCCCTGTCCGGTAGTCCAGGTCAGGGACGAGGACAAGAACGGATATACAGCGTTGCAACTTGCGTTTGAGGTTGTGCCTGAACACCGGGTTACCCGGCCGGTGGCAGGCCAGTTCAAGAAGGCTGGTATACCTGTCCACCGGATCACCCAGGAGTTTCGCGGAGACGCGGCAGCGTATGAGGTTGGCCAGGTGCTGGACGTCAGCCAGTTTGCCGTCGGAGACACGGTCAAGATTTCCGGCCGGTCCAAAGGCAAAGGGTTTGCCGGAGTCATTCGGCGACACGGGTTTCGCGGCAAAAAAGCCACGCACGGAACGCCTGATCGTCAGCGGCACGGCGGCTCCATCGGGCAGGGTACCACACCCGGCAAGGTCTGGAAGGGCAAAAAGATGCCCGGGCATCTGGGAGCGCGCCAGGTTACGGTCAGCGGCCTGGAGATAGAACGCGTCGACACAGAACGCAACCTTCTTTTCGTCAAAGGAGCGGTTCCGGGTGGCGTAAACGCGCTGCTGACCATCGTCAAGAGATAGGAACGCATTACCGGGCATGGTGGTGCGTTCCTGCGGTGTCTCTTTCCTGAACCGGCCGCCGGATCATCGCAGCATGGCTCCCAGACGCTTGCCACCCAACACATGGATGTGCAGACGGGGAACCTCCTGCCCCCCGTCCGGCCCGGCATTGATGATGCAGCGGAAGCCGCTCTCGATGATGCCTTCCATTTCAGCCACTTTGCGGACGACGATCATCAGGTGTCCCAGGACTGCGGCATCGTCGTCTCCGGCTGTCTGCAGACCCGACAAATCCTTGATGGGAGTCACCAGGATGTGGGTGGGGGCCTGAGGGTTGATGTCGCGGAAGGCGATACAATTCTCGTCCCGGTATACGATATCTGCCGGGATGTCACCACGAATGATGCGGGCGAATATATCGTTGGCTGCCATAGGCCTTTACTCCGTCTAAGACTGAACGCCAGCCGCGGCGTCGGCGTCGGTCGGGGGAGAGGTGCAGGGCACACACCGCCTGGACAGCGGCCGACCAGGCGGCGCTGCAGCGCGAATCTAACCAGCCCGCCCGCGACGTCAAGCCATCACCAACCTCCCTCCTCGCGGAATGCGGCGGACCGTTCATGAATTCCGCACAGTCATTCGGGTCGATGGACCTGAGCATCATCATCCCCGCCTATAATGAAGAGAAACGGTTGGGTTATACCTTGACCCGTACCTGTGAGTTCCTGGCTCAGCGTCCGTGGGTGAGCGAGATCATCGTCGTGGACGACGGATCTGGGGACGGAACGACCAGGGTGGCCGAGGCCTTCGCTGCAGCGCTGTCCGGGGAAACGGCGGAGCGAGTGATTTGCAGCTGCCGGCGCAATCCGGGCAACCGTGGCAAGGGCTACAGTGTGCGCCGGGGGATCGAAGAAGCCGCCGGACGTGTGGTCGGGTTTATGGACGCTGACTACAAGACGGACATTCACGGGCTGGATATGGTCATGGAACTGCTGGAGGAATGGCCGGGAGTGGTGGGAGACCGTACCCTGTCCGGTACTCGGATCGAAGTTCCGCGCCGCATGTACCGGGATCTCGGTTCCCGGCTTTTCCGTTGGTTGCTGCGTCTTGGCATGGGGTTGCGGGATTACCCGGACACCCAGTGCGGTTTCAAGTTCTTCCGGGCGGAGGTGGCGCGTGAGCTCTTTGCGCGCCAGCGGACGGACGGGTTCATGTTTGACGTGGAGATTCTGCTGCTGGCAGCCTCCCACCAGATCGCACTCGCTCGCATGCCCGTAACCTGGAGCGACGATCCCGACAGCCGGTTCAACCTGATGAGCGGCAGCCTTCGCAATACTCTCGAATTGCTGCGATTGTACTGGTGGCACCGGCGCCGAACGCGTGAACTGTACGCAGGCCACCGTGAAACCCTGTCCCGCGAATGATAGCGGCAGCAGCGCAGTTGCTCGGCCTGGGCAGCCGCTCCGGCACCGCTCAGATGTGTGGCGCGGCAGCCGCTTGCTTTCGCATGACGATGGTTCAGTCGGACGGGGGAGGATCGAGTTTCTGCACGGCCCCGGCCAGACGATTCAGACATACCGCCAGGAATATCTCCTGGGCGACCGGCATTTCGGCACGAACGCTGGATGCCAGGAAGCTGTTGATGGCCAGGATGACCACGAACACGCTGAGAACGTCGTAGGCTGGCCGTCCTTCAGCGGCCAGACCGTCCCGCACGATGCCGGTGATCTGGCGCACGGATTCCAGCATCCATTCCGTATTGTCGTCCTCGTACGCCTGTACCAACCGCTGACACGGACGTGACAGCCGTGATCGGGCGTTGACATCCAGATTGGTGGTTCTGCACAGCCGGTTGGCGGCTCGTTTCAGCAGCCGGCTGATTTCCATGATCCGCTTGGATTCATCGCACGAGAGCAGACGGTAAAACTGCCCCTGCGCCCCCAGTGCCTGGCAGACGCTGTCCAGCAACTGCAGGCGAACCGCGGTGGACGGGAAGTGTTCCAGATGCATCAGCGCCCTCTTGATGATCCGCTGGTCGCCCATCTTGCTCAGAGCATCAACCAGCGTCGGGACGGTGAGAGGGTCCAGCGTGGCACTGAAATGCCAGAACAACAACTCCCTGACTTCCTCGCGATCGATGCTGGCCAGGCCCCGTATGGCAGCGATGCGCAACCGGGGATCTGGATCCTCGAGTGCTTCCAGCAAAGGGTCGATGCTGTGGTGGTGGCCCAGGCGACCCAGGGCTTCCGCGGCTTCGCTGCGGATGTCTGAGCTGCCATCAGCCAGTTCACGTAGCAGGGATTCGGTAGCCTGTTGGGATCCCGTCTCCCCAAGGGCTCGCGCAGCACTGCTGCGGACCCGGGGGCTGGCGTCGCTCAAGGCTTGTATGAGTTGTTCCACGGCCAGCGGATTGCCGGACTTTCCCAGCCGGTAAGCGGCTCGGGCGCGACGGTCTTCCGCTGCGGCCATGTGGTAGATCACGGCGTTGTATGCGTAGCTGAGGAGATTGCCACGAAGCAGCTGGGACAGCAGGTAGCGGGAGGAGATGCCTTTGCCGTCCTGCACCTTTCTCAAGATGATGACCGGAATGGTCCTGCAGCACACCCCGACGAGGAAGATGAGCTGCAGGTGTCCCAGAGAGAGTCCAGGCAGTTCGACCCGGACGTCCTGCAGTAGTCTGACCAGCGCGGCGGCCGTTAACGGGCCCAGGGCACCCAGCATATTGACGGCCACGGACCACGAGGCCAGGTATACGGTCCGCCGCGAGCCCTGCGGCAAAAGGCCGTATAACAAAGGGGTGACGGCCACGCCAATGCCGGGATACAACACTCCGCCCACGATCATGGCAACGGGAACCAGATGTGCGGCCCCCGGTTGGTTCAGGGCCCAGATCAAAGGCATGAACACCGCTGGGGGTACCAGGATCTGTAGCACCGCCTTGCTGCCGAAACGGTCGATGAGAACGGCCCAGACGCGGTACGCCCCGATGCTGGTCAGCATGAACAGCGCGTTGTACACCGATATGCGCGTATACGAGATGCCCAGTTCATCGAGCATGAAAACGCTGTACAGTGGACCGGACAGACCCATGGCAAAGGTCCACATACCGTAGAACAATACTGCCCGGCGGAAGCCTGAGTCACGCAATGGCTGCAACAGCGCGCTCAGCCCATGGCTGCCGGAGTGTGAGTCGGTTTCGGCCGTATCGGCAGGGTAAGGTGCCCGGCCGAGGATACCATACCCCAGCCAACCGCAGGCGGCACCGAACGTGAAGACCCAGACAAATGCCTCGATCTTTCGTTCATCGGGAAACAGATCCAGGAACTGGCCGATGAGAAAACCGGCTATCATGGCCAGTATCGTACTGACGATGGTCTGATGACTGATGAAGCGGGCGCGGATGTTCTCCGGCACGGTGTTGGCCACCCATGTCCCATAGAACGGCGATATGGTGTAACCGCACAGAAGCCCGACACCCACCAGTGCCACGAGGGCGGTCAGCCGCAGCGGTGCCGGAAACAAAAACGGAATGAGGACGATCAGGAAACGGAACAGGATCTCCAGAAACCCAACCTTCAGGATGAACCGTTTGGGATTTCTGATCCGGCGGCTGAGCAACGGCGACAGAAACTGGGACAGAGCCAGGAAATACGCGATCGACGTGAACAGGGCGATGAATGACCCGTCCGCCCCGAGCCGCAGCGCGAACCCGGTGAACACGGCAGTGCCGATGCCCCCGGCCTGGCCCCATATGCCCCAGATGCCGCTGGCGCCGATGAAGGTGCGCAGGGCACGCGACACCTGGGTACGCGTGAGCCCCACCTGTTTTGCCATCTTTATATTACGACAGACCGGAGTGCAGGATGATATCGATGCTGTCCGCCAGTGTTCGCTTGAGACGGGGTCCGTACTGGGCGACGACCTGGGCGGCCGCATAGGTTCCCAGGCGGCCGGCATCGGCGAATGAATAGCCGTGGGTCAAGCCGAACAGCACACCCCCGGCGAACAGATCACCGGCCCCCGTGGTGTCTACGGCATCCGCATCGACGGCCGGAATCGTGATACGCCTGCCTTCTTCGTACAAGATGGCTCCGTCCGGACCGCAGGTGATACAGGCCCTGGGTACGATGTCGCCCAGTCTCCGGGCCGCCGATTCCGTGTCGCCGAGGCCTGTGTAAGCCGCGGCTTCATCTGCGTTGCAGAACAGCAGTTCGACGCCTGCCGCCACCAGCTGGCTGAAACGAGCCCTGGCCGCATCCACGATCATCGGGTCGCTGAGGGTGAGCGCCAGCGGCACGCCGTGGTCCCGGGCCGCTTCCTGGACCATGCGGCAGGTCTGCATTCCGTTGTCTGTGGCGACGAGATAGCCCTCCAAGTAGACGTACCGGCTGGCGGCGATCACCTTCGCCTCGATCTGGGCCGGGTTGATGGCGCTGCCCACACCCAGGAACGTGTTGAGTGTGCGGTCTGCGTCCGGGGTGATGAATACGGTGCAGCGGCCAGTGGTACCGGCGGTGCGAGCGCGATCACTGGTTCCCACTCCCGCGGTCCGCAGGTCGCGAAGGTAGAAACTACCCCAGTCATCATCACCGACCAGGCAGGCATAATACGCGGATCCACCAAAACTAGCTACGCCTATCATGGTGTTGGCGGCCGAACCTCCGGAGCAGCTTGCGACCGGGTCCTGCAACAGCGCCCGGGCGAGCTCTAGCTGACGCCGTTCATCGATGAGCGTCATGACGCCCTTTCCGATGCCCATCTCTTCCAGAAACGCTGCATTCACGGCGTATTGAATGTCGACCAGTGCGTGGCCCACACCATACACATCATAGCGTTTTGTGACCATCGTTCCTCTTGGTGAGTGCGCCTGCCGGGAGAGCTCCAACCTGCCGGACGGTCCAGCGGCAGGATAAGGTAGGCAATCCCTACCCACATGCAACGGCACAATAGCGTATTTAGCCTCAATCGCGCCGAATACCGGCGATATGCGTAGATTAAAAGCGATTGGCTCTTGATTCTGGGCCCGATGTCAGCTAAAATATTAACACCATACCGGATGTTAATCCGGATGATGCCGGATCCGCAGGCCGGCCGCAAGCAGCGTCGCACCGTGCAAGCCGCGTTCCTGGCAACCCGGAGCGGCGCAGACCCAATCAAGGAGGAGCGTATTATCGCTACAAAGGGAACGCAGTATGCCCGGATGAACCGTGACATCCGTGTGCCTCAGGTGCGCCTGATAGACCATGACGGCCAACAAGTAGGCGTCGTGGAAACACGTGAGGCGCTGAAGCGGGCTGAAGCCGCTGAACTTGACCTGGTCGAGGTCGCCCCGGACGCCAAGCCTCCGGTATGTCGCATCATCGACTACGGCAAGTATCGGTATGATAAAGAGAAGAAGGCCAAAGAGGCCCGCAGGAAGCAGCACAACGTGCAGATGAAGGCCATCCGCATCGCGGGGGCCAACATATCGGACCATGATCTGGAATACCGCATGTCGCACATCCGGGAGTTTCTGTCCAAAGGCAACCGGGTCAAGGTAAGTGTACGGTTCCGTGGTCGTCAGATGGCCTATCAGAACCAGGGCCGAGACCTGTTGACCGAACTGGCGCAGAAACTGGAGGACACGGCAGTCATAGACCAGATGCCGCGGATGGAAGGACGGGAGATGTCGATCATTCTGCGGCCGCAGTAATCATCCGGGCCGGAGGTTGAAGAGGTGCGCTGATACCGGTACCGTCGCCAACCGCGCTACCATCCGCAACAAGGGCATGGTCGCCTGGGGCTGCGCCAGCAGGCTCAGGCGGTCCGTCTACACGAGGAGTCTGTATCCCGGACGCGTCAGGTCAGCGGTTCAGCCGTGTCTGGCCCGTTTTGATCCCTCAGCAGGCGGTTGAAGCGGCTGATGCGCTGATCCACATCCTGGAGCATGGATTCCTTGCGCTGGCGTTGTGCCAGTACTTCCTCGGCTATGTCCAGAGCGGCAAGGATGGCCAGGTCCAGAGAGGACCGGTTGCCTGCCGTGGCTGCCGCACTGCGCATCTTGCCGTCCAAATAGGCGGCGGCCCGTTGCACGTATTCCGGCGGCTGATCCGCGCTGCTGAAGTGGTAGGTCTGATTGTAGATCTGAACGGTCACTCTGTTATCTGCGGACATGGTGCTGCCATCTCCATTAGCAGACAAAAAGGGGGACTCCCGCGATCTCCCCTGGTCCCGGAAGCCCCCTTTGTTGCGCGCTAACCACGTGGTTGAAGGACAATATATTGTGGCTTGATCATTTTGTCAACCAGATATTGATGTGTCGGTGCTGATTTTCTGGAACCCCTTAGGGGACAGGATATTGCCGATACCGCTCGGAGTCAAGTCACAGGGTCATCCCCCGAATACCTGCATGGTGTGCCTGCAGTGACCGGATCGGGAATCCTGGCCGCAGCATACGAGACCGGAACCGATCCTGTGCCCCGGTGCCCGGAGTCGGCGGTGGATTGACGGTGATGCACCCCCCGTGTAGGTTACTGGGAGTCGGGCGTGAGTAAGTCTTTTGCAAGCCTGTAGCCTGATCCGTGATATGCCTTTGTCCGCCCAGCCCCATAGCGCATGATAGCGCAAGGATGCCTTGTCTGTGGCCGCATTACGTGAACTGATAGATCAGCTGCACGATCAGCTTGAAGGTGAGGCCCGGTTCGACGCGGTCTCTCGTATGCTCTATCGGACCGACGCGAGCATCTACGAGATCCCGCCCCGGGGTCTCGTCCTGCCCAAAAATGCCGAGGACGTAGTGCGTCTCACCCGCCTGGCCGCAGAACACGGAATAGCCCTGCTGCCTCGTGGCGGCGGCACCAGCCTGGCCGGTCAGGCTGTCGGAGACGCCATCCATGTGGATTTCACCCCTTACATGCACCGAATCCTGGAAGTGAATCCGCAGGAGCAGTGGGTCTGGGTGGAGCCTGGTCTGGTATTGGACCAGCTCAATGCGCATGTCGGTGCTCAGGGGTTGGTCTTCGGACCTGACGTCGCAACCTCCAGTCGTGCCACCATCGGGGGGATGATCGGCAACAACTCGTCCGGTGCTCATTCGCTGCTATACGGCAAAACCTCGGACCATGTGCTGGAATTGGATGTCGTGTTGGCGGACGGTACCCGGACTACGCTCCGGCCCCTCGCCGATGACGAACTGGACAGCGTGGCGGGACGGAGTGATCCGGTTGGGCGTCTTCATTCCGGTATCCGTGAAGTGGTGGAACCCAACCGGGCACTGATCGACCAGGCCTTTCCCCGGGTGATGCGCCGGGTATCGGGGTACAACCTGGACTCCTTCGTGCGCGACGGCGCCCGGTTTGACCTGGGTAAACTCGTCAGCGGCTCGGAAGGGACGTTGTGCACGGTTGTCGGAGCCAAACTCCGGCTGGTCGAACGCACTCCGCATACGGTGCTGGTCGCCTGCCACTTTCATGATCTGATCGAGGCCATGCAGGCCAACCTGGTGGCGCTGGAAACTTCTCCGGCGGCCGTGGAACTCACCGACAAGGTCCTCATGGACCTGACCCGTAATTCGCCCGAACACGCTCCCACCCGCGTCTTCATGGAAGGAGATCCGGCGGCTCTGCTATTTGTTGAATACTTTGGCGACCGCGAGGATCAGCTGGAAATGAAGATGGACGAGCTGGAAGATGCCCTGCGGCAGCACGGGCTGGGATATGCCTATGTGCGGGCGCGGGATCCGGGCCAGCAGAAACGGATGTGGGAGCTGCGCAAGGCAGGCCTGGGCGTGCTCAACAGCATGAAGGGGGACGCCAAGCCCGTGGCAGGGCTGGAAGATACCTGCGTGCCCGTGGATTGTTTGCCGGAATACGTGGAGCGCGTCAGAACCTTGATGGCGGAGGACGGGGTGGAGGCTGTATTCTATGCCCATGTCAGCGTCGGGGTGCTGCACATACGCCCAATTCTGGATCTGAAGGATCCTCGAGGAATCAAGCAACTACGCTCGCTGGAGGAGCGCATCAGCGATATCGTCAGGGAGTACGGCGGCTCCATGTCGGCCGAGCACGGGGACGGCCTTGCCCGTAGCGAGTGGATCCCCAAGATGTTCGGTCCAGAGATCGTGCGGCTTTTTGAACGCGTCAAGGATACGTTCGATCCGCAAGGCATCATGAATCCGGGTAAAATCGTCCGGGCCGGACCCATGGACCAGAATCTGCGCTACGGACCCCATTATGCTCATGCCCAGCCGGAGACCTTTTTCCTCTATAAGGAAGAAGGAGGACTGCAGCGAGCTGTAGAGATGTGCTCTGGGGTCGGCCATTGCCGCAAGCTGGACGCGGGAACCATGTGCCCTTCCTTTACGGCCACCCGGGATGAGGAGCACAGCACGCGCGGGCGCGCCAATGCGCTGCGCGCCGCGCTGTCCGGCAACCTGGATGCCGCGGGTCTGACCAGTGAACAGCTGTATCGAGTCATGGATCTGTGCCTGGGATGCAAGGGATGCAAGGGCGAATGTCCGACCGGCGTAGACATGGCCAGGCTCAAATTCGAGTTTCTGGCCCATTACGGGGAAAAGCACGGGTACTCCCTCCGGTCACGGATTTTCAGTCGGATCGACCTTCTGTCGCGTATGGGATCCATGTTTGCGCCATTGTCCAACTGGATCGCCGCAAGCCGGGCCACAGGATGGATGCTGGACCGTTGCATCGGTATAGACGGACGACGCCAGATGCCGCGGTTCACGCGTCACCGCTTCTCCAAATGGTTCAAGGCCAAATCGGCGCGACGTGCAGGCGAAAACGGTGACGTCGTGCTTTTCCACGACACCTATGCGGAATACAGCGAGCCGCAGGTGGCCATAGCAGCCACGCTCATCCTGGAACAGGCCGGTTTCCGGGTGGTGCTGGCGGAGGACAAGGTATGCTGCGGCCGGCCGCTGATATCCAAGGGATTCCTCCGGCAGGCACGCCGCAATGCCTGCCACAATGTGGCGGCCCTGTACCCGTATGTGGAAAAGGGACTGCCGATCGTCGGGCTCGAGCCCAGCTGTATCCTGACGCTGCGTGACGAATATCCGGATCTGGTGGACGATCCGCGCGCCTGCAAGGTGGCGGCAGGATCCTTCATGCTGGAGGAATTCCTGGCTGATCTGGCCGACCAGGGTCAACTGCAGCTTGAGTTTACCCAGACCAGAAAGAGTATTCTCATTCACGGACACTGCCAACAGAAAGCGCTGGTCGGCACTTCACCCACGGTGAAGATCATGAACCTGCCACCCAATTACCAGGCTATGGAAATCGATTCGGGATGCTGCGGGCTGGCCGGAAGCTTCGGTTACGAAAAAGAGCACTATGAACTGTCCATGAAAATCGGCGAGGAGCGGCTATTCCCCGCCATCAGAACAGCCGGCCCGGAGGTTGAGATCGTAGGGGTTGGCACCTCCTGCCGTCACCAGATTGCCGATGGTACCGGGCGCAAGGCCCGTCACTGGGCTGAAGTCCTGGTGGAAGCGTTGTAGTTGTGCGCAGCAACAGCACAGCGAACGCGTCGCGGCTCAACAGAGAGGAGAACGACATGGCTTTCAAGGTCAAGAAGCGTGGACGGCTCACCTACTATTATGGTGGTGAACGTCCAACCCTGTCGGCTATCGTCACCGAGGATCTGGGCAACGGTGACCTCAAGGTCTACCTGGCGGGGCTTACCGGGGGGCACTCTGCCAAGGGTGTTCTGCAACGAGACGAATTGGTGCGCATGAAACCCACGGAGGAAATCGAGCTGGTCTTTCGCAGCTGGGAGAAATGGCTGCAGGAAGCCGGCATCTGTGACTCGATCAGTAAGATCGACTTTGTCGAGGTGCACGCTTTCGGGGCGCAACCCAAGGACATCAACCCCATGGCGGAACCGCAGAAATTCCATGATGAGCAGCAACGCTTGTACAAGGAATACGCACAGGCCTACAGCAGTTTCTTTGCGGAACACATGCCGGAAACCGGCGTACCCGCCAGGTTTACCGTTCACGTAATGGACTTTCCGGACAAAGCGGCTTCGTACGAGCTGTACAGCGTGGGCCTGTATCAGCCTTCATTGCACCAATAGGCGGGAGTAGGGTATATGCCGCTCTTCGAGTTTGTATGCGCGGAGTGCAAAAAGGAGTTCGAGGTCCTGGTTCAGGGTTCACAGGTCCCCCGGTGCCCCGCCTGTGACGGCGATCGACTGACTCGTAAACTGTCGGGTTTCGCGGTGATCAACCGAAACCCGGTACCTCGTTGCGCCAGCAGTGAGGCTGCCTGTGCCGCGTGCTGTGAGGCCAAGGGAGCGAATCACTGTCCGGTACAGCAGGGAATGCCGTAACCGGGCCCTGACCAGGTCATTGCGGGCGCGGCCGTGAGGCCGGCAAAGGCAAGCTGCGTTTTGTTTCTGTGACTGACGCATGGGCTGCGTACTCACGGCCGGGTCTCCGGCTGTCCGGTTGTCTTTCGATGCGGTAATCGACTGCAGCCGAATGCATGGCCGTGACGCATTTCGGTCTCCGCTGCATTGGGCTTTCATATTCGCTTGCCACCTGGCAAGTTAATGGTTAGATTATTATAAATTCGAGTTATCGAGCGGAAGCGCTGGCCGCTTCCGCTTTTTGTGTGGTCCCGTGCGTATGCCGCAGCAAACACGCGCTTCAGGATCGCCAGGAGAACAATTATGAGCGAAGTCTACCTCTCCCGGGAAGGTTACGAGAAGCTCCAGAAGGAGCTTCGCCAGCTCAAGGACAAGGAGCGGCCCAAAGCAAGAGAGGCTATTCAACAGGCGCGCGAATTCGGTGATCTTGCCGAAAACGCAGAATACGCCGCAGCCAAGGAACGGCTGCTGTTCCTGGAGCAGCGTATCAGCAAACTGGAAGATACCCTGAGCCGCGTGCAGTTGCTGGAGAACGAGTCCATTCCAGCCGACAAGGTCTACATTGGTGCCACGGTGGAACTGCTGGATCTGAAGAAGGAACGCGAACTGCGCTACACGCTGGTTGCTCCGGAGGAGGCTGATTTCGATGCAGGCAAAATTTCCACGGTCTCTCCCATTGGCAAAGGGCTTCTGGGCCACGCGGCCGGTGACGAGGTGGAGATCCGCGTTCCCGTGGGTACGCTGCTCTACCGCATCCTGAGTATCTCGCGTTGAACGGCTGTTCCCAGGGTCCGGTTTCAGACATGGCCGGGCGATCAGCGGATATCACTCCCGGACGCCTTGTCCGGGAGTTGGCGTGTGAGGATCCCTCCAGCCGTGGTGCTGCTCCCGCTGCCGGGATCGGAGAGGACGCGGGGCAGGAGGGTCAGCGGGTGGCTGCCCTCTGGCGGGACGCCATCGATCTCGTTCTGCATCCACCCGCGCAACAGGGAGGTCTTGCGGGCATTGCTCGCTGCGTCTGCCGGTATATCGGCGGTGGCGCCTGTGCCGTTTACCTGCTGGATATGCGCACCGAGAACCTGATACGCTGCGGCACTGCGGGCAACCTGGACGGATTCGAGCCCTCGGTGCGGCTGGGGCAGGGTATCATCGGTCTGGCAGCCATGCAGCAGCGCGCCATACAGATGATACCCGGTCAGATCGGTGGCGTGGAGGCCAAAGATCGGGATGTCGCCATCAAAACGCTCGGTACCGTCGCTGTTCCCGTGCACGACCGCGAGCGGCTTCTGGGCGTCGTGGCTGTTCAGCAGCATGCCTGTCATCCCCTCACTGCGGCGGAGAAGGAAAGCCTGGCCGGTGCGGTGCCTCGGCTGGTGGTAGCACTTCTGCGGAGCACCGAGGCCCGGGAAACGCTGGCGCGGCGGACTTATGAGCTGCAGGCGCTGAACGAGCTGGGGCAGACGATGAATGCCAAGCTGGACCTGGATGAGACTCTGGAGCTTATCGCGGGTCGTGCGGCGGAGGCGCTCAATGCTACCGGAGCTTCGGTGCGACTGATGGTCGACGATGGCACCCTGGCACTGGCCACTATGGTCATCAATGGGGAGATCGGATTTGATTCGCAACACGAGAAACGAATTGCCGAGTACGTCGCCTCTACGGGCGAACCTATACTCATGGACGACGTCTCCGTGCACCATGACCGGCTCAGGCGGGGATCTTCCATGGTGTGCGTGCCTCTGGTGCTGGAGGAACGGGTCGTAGGAACCCTGACGCTTTTCGACAAATGCGCATCGTCGGGTTCCCGTAGCCGGCTGTTTGGTTTCGACGATCTGAACATGCTGTTCGCGTTGTCCAGTCAGATAGCCGCCAAGATCGAGGATATCCGCTTGACGATTCGGTTGCAGGAGCTCGTTCGGACCGAACAGCGCCAGGGTGACAAATTGAGGGGTCTGTTCAACCGGTCGCAGGCGCTTCTGCAGTCGATCTCCGAGGGTCTGCTGGCCATCGACCACCAGGGAGTTGTCGAGGATATCAACACGGTAGCATCCACCATACTCGGCGTTGATGCCGCTGACGCCCGGACCCATCGTATCGATGCCCTGGTTGAAGACAAACCGCCGCTGCAGGATTGGCTGGACAGCGGAGGCCAGTTCTCCAACCGGGTGATCACACTGCGCACACCCAAGGGCCGCATCGCGGCCATGGCCAATTTACAACCCGTCATGGACGGCGGCCGGCCGGCCGGGGCCGTGCTCACATTTCGTGAGATGGGCGAAGTCGGCCGTTTCGTGAATCGCATGATCGGCGCCCAGCGTACCTTCAGTTTTGATGATATCATCGGCCAGAGCTCACAGATCGAGCGAACCCGGGAACTGGCCCGTATCGCAGCCGGTACCGCTTCCAACATACTCGTTCAGGGAGAGACGGGTACCGGCAAGGAAGTTTTCGCGCAATCCATCCACAATGCCAGCTCCTATCAGGAAGGGCCTTTTGTGGCGGTGAATTGCGCTGCCATCCCTCGGGATCTGATCGAAAGCGAACTGTTCGGGTACGTAGAGGGGGCGTTTACCGGAGCCAGCCGCAAGGGTCATCTGGGCAAATTCGAACTGGCCAGCGGCGGCACTCTATTCCTGGATGAAATCGGTGATGTGCCGCCAGACGTGCAGGTCAAGTTACTGCGGGTGCTGCAGGAGAAAACCATCGTCCGTGTGGGAGGAGATCGTTCCATTCCCATTGACTGCCGTTTGATCGCCGCAACCAATCGTGACCTGCAGCAGGCTGTCGCCGAGGGCCGGTTCCGGCGGGATCTGCTCTACCGTCTGAACGTGATCACCATCCAGGTACCGCCACTCCGTGACCGGGTGGAAGATATTCCGCCATTTGTGGAGTGTTTTGTCAGGACGTATGCAGAGCGCAACGGCAAGGTCGTGGACGGGCTCCAGAAAGAGGTCATGCCATTGCTGCGCGCCTACGCCTGGCCGGGAAATATACGCGAACTGGAGAATGTCATCGAGCACAGCGTGGCCATGGTCAGGGGACGTTCGATCGGCGTGGGTGATCTGCCGGACCGGCTTCGCGAACATGCTGCTGAGCCTGAACAGGAGGTGGGATCGACAGCGCCCCCGCTGGAAAGTGCCCGGCAGCAGCACCAGGCAGCCACACGTCGGCTTTACGCGACGGCTTTGGCGGTGGCTGATGGTGATGTCAAGGCAGCCGCCAGGTTGCTGGGGGTGAGTCGAGCCACCCTGTATCGCCGCCTGCGAGATCATGATCTGCAGCCGTAGGTCTCAAAAGTGAGACAATCGTCTCGTTTTTGAGAAATCCTCTGTTTTGCTATCCATGTAATTGTTTTTAAATAACTTACCCTCTTTCGTCCGATGTTCGGGTCTCGATTATGAGATTTCTGTGCTTCGATCGGCTTTGGAGTAGTCATGGGCAATATCGGGGAACGAAATGGATTCCGGGTAGTCATATATAAAAAATGCTTAAAAATGATAATATGAGGCTATCGAGCCGCATTGGGCAACAAAGGGACTGGCCGTAAGATTACATGGGTGGTGCTGGGGTATTTGGCACGTATATTGCTGTTTGGTTACCACGGGTTCGTTCACCTCTAAGGGATGGTTTGATATGCAGATGAAAAAAACGATGGTTCGCGGCAAATGGCGTCTGGGCTGTAAGGCTGAAGGTTGCGAAAGGGAAGCGAGGACGGCTGGTTATTGTCCACGGCACTATCAGCAGATACGTCGGCATGGTCGGTTGACGCCGGAACGGGAATATCGCCGTCGTGGCGAGATCTGCGTAGTCGAAGGGTGCGAGGAGCCGCAGATCGCCAGGGGGTACTGCTTCCGGCATTACCAGCAGGTACGGCGGTACGGTCGTTTGACGCCCGAAAGAGAGCGTGTGTACGGGCGGAAATCGTGTCAGGTGCCCGGGTGCGGGGAAAAGCACTCGTCTCGCGGGTATTGCAAGAAGCACTATATGACAGAATATTACCTGCCGAGGCTGGCTGAACGGCAGAGAGAGGCCAGAAGGCGGGCCTGAGGGGCACCCTCGGGGCTGAGGCGCATATTTCGTAGATGCAAAGGATCATCCAAGGTGTAAAAAGGGGGGGAGTTCGCTCCCCCCTTTTTATGCGTATTGGAGTGGGCGCCTGGCATGGGAGCAAGGCTTTCAGGCCGATTCTACCGGAGGCGCAACCACCCGATGGGCCTTTGCGCACCATGATGGGGGTCGAAACCAGGAAACAACCCCTTGACAGGCATGGGTATGCAGCTTATCTTTCCCGGTCTATGAGTAAGGGGTGTGCCGAATTGACGGAGTCGGGCGGGAATAGCTCAGTTGGCTAGAGCGCGAGCCTTCCAAGCTCGATGTCGCGGGTTCGAGTCCCGTTTCCCGCTCCAATTTGAATCGGTATGACCCATATGGGCCGATGTAGCTCAGTCGGTAGAGCGCGTCCTTGGTAAGGACGAGGTCACCAGTTCAATCCTGGTCATCGGCTCCATTTACCAACCTGCCGTCCAAGCAAACCAATTATACGGCGAGGCGCGATGCCACGGGAACAGATCACTCTGGAGTGCGGCGACTGTAGTCGGCGCAACTATACGGATACCAAAAACCGCCGCCTCCATCCGGGAAGGGTAGAGTTTAAAAAATACTGCCGGTTCTGCCGCAAGCATACGCCGCACAAAGAAACCCGCTAATGAGGGTTGGGGTAGGACCGTAGCTCAATTTGGTAGAGCACCGGTCTCCAAAACCGGCGGTTGCAGGTTCAAGTCCTGCCGGTCCTGCCAGATATCTCGGGAAGTACGCATCTTGGACCAGAACTAAACCATGGGCCTCCGGGGATGTGGGAAAAAGCCACTACTTTTGTTAAAGATGTCAGGACAGAGTTTACGCGGGTTAGTTGGCCCACGCGTCAGGAATTGATCAACTCGACCGGCATCGTTTTGGTGTTTTCGGCGGTTTTCGCTGTCTTCATAGGTATTTTTGACTTGTTGATTTCCTTCATATGGGGCGTGCTGCTGGGATCCTGAGGTTACCCTCGCCCCCAGGCGTACCTCGCTGCTCCGCACTATCCTGTCTGCGAGCCTCCATTCAGAGACCGGGCTGATCAATGGCGAAATCCTGGTATGCGTTGCATACCTATTCCGGACACGAGAATAAAGTCAAAAACTACCTGCAGTCGCTCATCGACTCCGGGGCAGCTGCCGGAGCTATCGAGCGCGTGGTCGTCCCCACCGAGGAGGTGGTGGAGTTGCGGGGGGGCAAAAAAACCGTTACCAAAAAGCGTTTCCTGCCAAGCTATGTCCTGGTTTTTATGGACATGACCAAAAATGCCTGGCACACGGTGACCAACATTCCCGGGGTTACCAACTTCGTCGGTCCCGCACGGAAACCGCAACCGCTGCGTCAGGATGAAGTCGACCACATATTGGGCCAGATCGAACGCCGTCAGGATCGGGAAGTTGCAGACATTCCTTACATGGTCGGCGAGCAAGTCAAGGTCAACGACGGTCCCTTCAAGGACTTCGTGGGTACGGTGCAAGAGGTGAATCCGGAAAAACGGCGGTTGAATATACTGGTCAGCATCTTCGGTCGCGGCACTCCGGTGGAACTGGACGTTCTGCAGGTAGAGGCTGTCGACGAAGCGAATGAATAGCCACTCGAGGAAGGATCAATGGCCAAAAAGGTATTAGCCACTATCAAGCTTCAGGTTCCCGCCGGAGCGGCCAATCCCACCCCGCCAGTAGGGCCGGCGCTGGGGCAGCATGGCGTCAACATCATGGAGTTTTGTAAGGCCTTCAATGCCCAGACTCAGGATCGGCAGGGACTTATCATACCCGTGGTGATCACGGTCTATGCGGACCGCAGTTTTTCGTTCATAACCAAGACACCACCCGCCGCCGTCCTGCTCAAACGTGCAGCCGGAGTGGAAAAAGGCTCCGGAGTGCCCAATCGGGACAAGGTGGGGCGCGTCACCCGCAGGCAGGTTCAGGAGATCGCAGAGCTCAAGATGCCGGATTTGAACGCCAGCAGCCTGGAAGCGGCCATGCAGATGGTGGCTGGCACCGCCCGCAGCATGGGACTTACGGTGGAGTAGGAGACAGACCATGGGACGAGGCAAGAAATACAAGGAAGCACTGGCCCTGTTCGATCGGCAGAAGACGTACAGCTGGGTCCAGGCTATCGAGATCGTCAAGGCCTTTCCGCATCGGAATTTCGATGAGACGGTGGAAGTGGCCCTCAACTTGGGTATAGACGGCAGGCAGGCGGATCAGATCGTGCGGGGCACCGTCATGTTGCCGCACGGCACCGGCAACGAAGTCGTCGTCCTGGTCATCACCCAGGGAAATCTGATGGGTGAGGCGCAGGAAGCAGGGGCGGATTTCGTTGGCGGCGCAGAGATGATCGAGAAGATTCAGGGCGGCTGGCTCGGTTTCGACACGGTCATCGCCTCCCCGGACATGATGGGACAGGTCGGCAAACTGGGCCGTATACTGGGACCGCGTGGGCTGATGCCCAATCCCAAGACGGGTACGGTAACCCGAGAGATCGGCCAGGCGGTCAGGGAGGCCAAAGCCGGGCGGATCGAGTACCGCGCGGACAGCAAATCGGGCAACAGCGCGCATATGCCCATCGGTAAAGTCAGCTTCGAAGATACGGCGTTGATTGCCAATGCCAAAGCGGTGACCGATGCCATCATCCGGGCAAGGCCCGCGGCCACCAAGGGGCAATATGTGCGCAAGCTGACGGTATCCACGGCCATGGGCCCCGGCGTACGCGTGGATCGTTCCGAACTGACAGCGGCCTGAGCCCCGCTCATCGCGGCCGAAGAATCAACACCGAGAGATACTGCAAATGCCCACAGCGGAAAAGGTAGCCAGAGTCGAACAGCTCACGACAGCCATGGCCGAAGCCAAGGCAATCTACCTGGCGGACTTCACTGGCGTAAATGTGACTTCGATTACGGAACTACGGCGAAAACTCACCGAAGCATCCACGGATTACCAGGTAGTCAAGAACAGGCTGGCCAAGTTGGCCGCCGACGCCTCCGGTCACCATGTGCTGACGGATTTTCTGACCGGTCCCACGGCCATGGCTTTCGCCAAGGACGATCCGGTGGTGCCGGCAAAAATCCTCAGTGATTTTATTGCCGCCGGTGGCAAACTGTCCATCAAATCCGGCCTGGTCGATGGACATGTATTGACCAGTGATCAGATCCAGGAACTGGCCAAGCTGCCTTCACGCGAGCAACTGCTGGGTAAGGTTGCCGGCGGCATCCAGGCCCCGTTGTACGGTTTTGTGGCTGTACTCACCGGCATGCTGCGCAATCTGGTCGGTGTGCTGAGCGCTATCGAAGAAAAGCAGAAAGAAGGAGCCCCGGCACCGGTAGAAGGCGGCGCGCCCGCAGATCCCTCCGGTACCGAGGGTGACTGAAAGGCATACGGTTCCGTTTTGTCCCCCGGATCCGGGATGAGCCGATACCCGCATAGGCCTCCGGGCCTGTAAGAAGGGACTGTCCAATCTACCTAAAGCAAGGCCAGACAGGAGGTACATTCGAAATGAGCGAAGAAACGAGCAGCAACGACAAGGTCGAAGCTATCATCGAGACCATCGGTGGTCTTACCGTTCTCGAGCTGGCTGACCTCGTCAAGGCTCTGGAAGAGAAGTTCGGGGTTTCCGCTGCCGCGCCCATGATGGTTGCGGCCGGAGCTGCCGGAGCGGCGGGTGGTGAGGAAGCCGCCGAGCCGGAGAAGGATTCATTCGACGTTGTCCTGAACAGCGCTGGGGACAAGAAGATCCAGGTCATCAAGGTCGTTCGTGAGATCACCAGTCTGGGACTGAAGGAGGCCAAGGCTCTTGTCGATGAAGCCCCCAAACCGGTCAAAGAGGGAGTGACCAAAGAGGAAGGGGAGGAGATTGTGAATCGTCTGCAAGAGGTCGGCGCCATAGTAGAGCTCAAATAAACAAGGTCAGGAGACCGTCGAGAAGACCTGCCATAAGGCTATTCCTTGGCCACTCAGCTGCAGCGTTACAGCGCATCCGAACGAAAGCTCATGGCCCGTTGGATCACTGTGCTTACACAGCGCGGTGCCCTGCGGCTCCGTGAGCTTTTGCCTTGAACTTGCTATCAGGAGTCTGAATTTTGGGCAAGACCAACGGCAGCATAGATAGACGTTCCTTCGGGAAGATCGCAGAGGTAGTCGATATGCCGAACCTCCTTTCGGTGCAGATCGACTCCTATCGCTCGTTCCTGCAACTCGAAACACCACCCCAGCAACGTCTGCGCCAGGGTTTGCACCTCGTCTTCGAGAGCATCTTTCCGGTTACGGATGTGCACGGTATCTATTCGCTTGAGTATGCCGGATATGCGATCGGCAATCCGCGCTACAGCGAGGAGGAGTGCCGCGAACGGGGTATGACTTATGCCGCGCCGTTACGCGCAACGCTGCGCCTGGTCACTCGCGACAAGGAAAGCGCGGACAGTCCGGTCAAGGATATCGTGGAACAGTCGGTGTTTCTGGGCGAACTGCCCTTGATGACGGCGCACGGCACGTTCATCATCAACGGGGCAGAGCGGGTTGTGGTGAGCCAATTGCACCGTTCGCCGGGCGTGTTCTTCGACGAGACTCTGCATCCCAACGGCAAACGTCTGTTCTCGGCCAGGATTCTCCCCTACAAGGGGCCGTGGCTCGAGTTCAGCATGGACATCAACGACATCATGTACGTGCACATCGACCGCCGCCGCAAGTTACCGGTGACCTTGTTGCTGAAGGCCATGGGGTTCTCGCGGGACGGCGAGGTGCTGAGCCTGTTCCGGGCGGATGTCGAAGCGGACGTGGACGATGAACTCGTCGGTAGTTACAATGCCGGTTCCGACATCGTGGACACGGAAACCGGTGAAGTTCTGGTCGAGGCCTACACGGAGATCAAGGCGGGCGATGTCCAGGCTCTGACGAGCGCCGGTATCCAGAGCATCACGGTCCTGCAGGGGCCGCGAGGCAGCGATCCGGGCGTCATCGAGAACACCCTCAAGAAAGATCCCAGCGAAGGCGAAGAAGACGCCTTGACCCGGGTCTACAACCTGCTGCGTCCAGGTGATCCTCCCAACATCGAGACCGCCCGGGGTCTTCTGGATCGGCTGTTTTTCAACCCGAAACGGTATAACCTGGGGGATGTGGGCAGATACCGGATCAACCGGCGACTGGATGTCAAGATCCCCTTTGAAAGCACCATCCTGCACCTGGAGGATTTCATGGCCATCATCCGCTACCTGCTGGGGTTGCGGGTGGGGCAGGGCAACACGGACGATATCGACCATCTGGGCAACCGGCGTGTGCGCCTGGTCGGCGAGCTGTTGGCCAATCAGTTCAGCATCGGCCTGACGCGCATGGCACGGACCATCCGTGAACGCATGGGGTTGCGGGACGACGAGCAGATCACACCGCATGACCTGGTCAACGCGCGCACCGTGTCCACCGTGATCCAGGCGTTTTTCGGATCCAGTCAGCTGTCGCAGTTCATGCAGCAGACGAATCCGCTGGACGAGCTCACGCACAAGCGACGCCTGAGTGCCCTGGGCCCCGGTGGCCTGAGCCGGGATCGTGCCGGTTTCGAGGTACGGGATGTCCACTACACGCACTACGGTCGCATCTGTCCCATCGAAACACCGGAAGGACCCAACATCGGGTTGATCTCCTCGCTCAGCACCTTTGCCCGGGTCAACTCATTCGGTTTTCTGGAAACCCCGTACCGTACAGTGGTAGATCACCGGGTCACCAACGAGGTCGTCTACCTCACTGCGGCGGAAGAGGACCGGTTCACCGTCGCACAGGCCAATGCCATTATCGACGCAGAAGGCCGGTTTACGGATTCCCTGGTCAAAGCGCGCCTGCAGGATGACTATCCCATGGTGGTTCCGGAAGCCGTGGAGTACATGGATGTCTCGCCCAAGCAGCTGGTCAGCGCTGCCGCCGCGCTCATACCCTTCCTCGAGCACGATGACGCCAATCGGGCCCTGATGGGCTCCAACATGCAGCGCCAGGCAGTGCCGCTGCTGTTCCCCGAAGCGCCTTTGGTCGGCACTGGTATGGAGCGTAAAGTGGCGCTGGATTCCGGGGCCGTGGTGCTGGCGCGGAATCCCGGAGAAGTCGTCCGCGTTGATGCCGACAAGATCATGGTGCGGCGCGACAAGGAGAAAAGCGTCCCGTTGACACCGCTGGATGCGGCCGAGGAGGATGTCTACCGCCTGACCAAGTTTTCCCGTTCCAACCAGGACTGCTGCATCAACCAGCGGCCTCTGGTCAAAGTGGGGGACAAGGTCGAGAAGGGACAGCCCATCGCGGACGGCGCGGCCACAGATCAGTCTGATCTGGCCCTGGGAATGAATGTTCTGGTGGCATTCATGCCGTGGTACGGGTACAATTTCGAGGACGCCATCGTGATCAGCGAGCGTCTGGTCAAGAGGGATGTCTTCACCTCGGTTCATATCGAAGAATTCGAACTCCAGGTGCGGGATACCAAGCGCGGCCAGGAAGAGATCACGGCCGAGATTCCCAATGTCAGCGAAGTCGCCGTGCGCAATCTGGACGAGATGGGAATCGTTCGCATCGGCGCGGAAGTCGGCCCGGGTGACATCCTTGTCGGCAAGGTGACGCCCAAGGGAGAGAGCGAGCTGTCACCAGAGGAAAGGCTGCTGCGCGCCATCTTCGGCGAAAAAGCCGGTGACGTTCGTGATGCTTCGCTCAAGGCGCCTCCAGGTATGGAAGGCGTGGTGATCGACCGCCGTGTATTCTCGCGCAAGGAGCGCACGGATTCATCGCGCAAACAGGACAAGGCGGCGCTGGCCGAGTTACAGAAAAAAGCCGAGATGCAGACGGCCGAGTTGGCCCGGGAACGTGACCGGCAGCTGCTGGAATTGCTGGACGGACACAAGCTGGGGGGGCTGCGCAAGCGCGAAGACGACGCACTCGTCGTGCGCGAAGGCACGACGATGACCACTCGCCTGCTGGAACGTCACAACATCGCAGAGCTGATCCCTGAGGATCGCTGGACCGACGACGACGAGCTGAACGCTCGCGTCGATAATCTGCTGCAGTACGCTCAGGAGCAGATCCAGCTCATTCAGGAACAGACCGAGCGGCAGATCGAGCGCCTGACCCGCGGAGACGAGTTGCCACCGGGAATAGCGCAGTTGGTCAAGGTCTATGTGGCCAAGCGACGTAAACTGTCTGTCGGCGACAAGATGGCGGGCAGGCACGGAAATAAAGGTGTGGTGGCGGCCATCGTGCCGGAAGAAGACATGCCGTACCTGGAAGACGGCACTCCGGTCGAGATCGTTCTCAATCCCCTCGGGGTTCCGTCGCGCATGAACCTGGGGCAGATATTCGAAACCCATCTGGGCTGGGCCGCCAAGGTGCTGGGACTGCACATCGCCACTCCCGTGTTCGATGGGGCTTCGCTGCAGGAAGTCAAGCAATTGCTGCGCGAAGCGGGTCTGCCGGAGAACGGCAAGACGCGTCTGTTCGATGGTCGCAGTGGTGAACCTTTGGGCAAGGAGGTGACCACCGGCTACGTATACATGATGAAGCTGACCCACCTGGTGGCGGACAAGATCCACGCCCGTTCCATCGGCCCCTACTCGCTGGTCACGCAGCAGCCGCTGGGGGGCAAGGCTCAGTTCGGCGGCCAGCGCTTTGGCGAGATGGAGGTATGGGCCCTGGAGGCTTACGGTGCAGCGTATACGCTGCAGGAGATGCTTACCGTCAAGTCGGATGATGTGGCCGGACGCTCCAAGATCTACGAAGCCATCGTCAAGGGTGAGAATCCCCCCGAACCGGGTATCCCGGAGTCGTTCAACGTGCTGGTGAAGGAGCTCCAGAGCCTGTGTCTGGACGTGATACTGGAAGACAGCCGGGCCGCCGTAGATTACTGATCGGATCGTGAGCCACTAGCGCACGCCACGACCAAGAGAGGTGCTTCTGTGCTTAAGACCAACGTCACTCGAAAGCCTACTGATTTCGATTCGATCCGCATCCAGCTTGCTTCGCCGGAGACCATCCGAGCGTGGTCGCACGGTGAGGTGACCAAACCGGAGACCATCAACTACCGCTCCTTCAAACCTGAGCGTGATGGCTTGTTCTGCGAACGCACATTCGGTCCCGTCAAGGACTGGAACTGCCATTGCGGAAAATACAAGGGCATCCGCTATCGCGGGGTGGTGTGTGATCGGTGTGGTGTGGAGGTTACCCAGGCCAAGGTCCGCCGCGAACGGCTCGGTCACATAGAGCTGGCGGTACCGGTATCGCACATCTGGTATTTCAAGTCGCTGCCATCGCGTATCGGCGCCTTACTGGATGTCTCCATGCGCAATCTCGAACGGGTCCTGTACTACGAGTCGTACCTGGTGCTGGATCCCGAAGATGCGCCGGTGGAGAAGATGCAGCTGATCACCGAGGAAGAGTTGATCGAGCTGGAGGAACAGGGGCTCCGTCCTCGTGTGGACATGGGGGCACCGGCGGTCCAGCAGCTGCTGGCCGAGATCGACATCGAGGAACTCTCCGCCGAACTGCGCACCCAGGTGCGTATGGAAACATCGGTACAGCGCAAGCAGGAAGCGCTCAAACGGCTCAAGGTGGTCGAGGCATTCCGCCAGTCCGAGAATCGGCCGGAATGGATGGTGCTGGAAAACATACCGGTCATCCCGCCGGACCTGCGGCCGCTGGTGCCGCTCGAGGGCGGACGGTTCGCCACTTCGGATCTCAACGACCTGTACCGCAGAGTCATCAACCGGAACAACCGGTTGAAGAAGCTTATTCAGATCAAAGCTCCGGAGGTCATCCTGCGCAACGAAAAACGCATGCTGCAGGAAGCTGTGGACGCACTCTTCGACAACGGACGCCGGTCGCGGGCCGTTCGCGGCGACGGCAATCGTTCGCTCAAATCCCTTAGCGATCTGCTCAAGGGCAAGCAGGGGCGCTTCCGGCAGAACCTGCTCGGCAAGCGCGTGGACTATTCGGGTCGGTCAGTGATCGTGGTGGGGCCAGAGCTCAAGCTGCACCAGTGCGGGCTGCCCAAGAGCATGGCGCTGGAGCTGTTCAAGCCGTTCGTGATCAAGAAACTGGAGGAAAAGGGACTCGTTCAGACGGTCAAGAGCGCGAAAAAGCTCGTGGAGCGCGAACGTCCTGAAGTGTGGGACATCCTTGAGGAAATCATTAAGGATCACTGTGTGCTGCTCAACCGGGCTCCCACCCTGCATCGTCTCGGCATTCAGGCCTTTCAGCCCATATTGGTGGAAGGCAAGGCCATCCGCCTGCATCCTCTGGTCTGTGCGGCTTTCAATGCAGACTTCGACGGAGACCAGATGGCCGTGCACGTGCCACTGTCTTTCGAGGCCCAGATCGAGGCGCGGCTGCTCATGGTATCCACCAACAACCTGCTGAAACCGGCAGACGGGGAACCGGTCATCATGGACAATCCTCAGGATATCGTCCTGGGGACGTATTACCTCACCAAGATGCGTTTCAGCGAACTGGACACAGTAGAGCGACGTTTTGCCAATCCCACTGAAGCGCAGGCCGCTCTGGAGGCTGGACGGATCACCCTGCACCAGCCGATCAAGGTCCGTCGCGAGGGCGAACTGATCGAGACCACGGTCGGTCGTCTGATCTTCAACGAGGTCATGCCACCGGAGATCGGGTTCATCAATCGTACCGTGGACAAGCGGGATATCAAAAAAATCACATCCGATGTTCATCGTGCTATGGGTAATCGCCGCACCGCGGAGTTCGCCGATCAGCTGAAGGATCTCGGTTACCGCTACGCCACGCTAGCAGGGATTACCGTATCCATCGACGATGTCGTCGTGCCGAAAAGGAAAACCAAGCTCATCGATGACGCTCTGAAGCAGGTGGAGCAAGTCGTGGACCGGTACAGCAACGGTATCATCACGGACGGTGAACGCTATAACCAGATCATCGATGTCTGGACACATGCCACCTCCGCTGTTTCGCGCGCGGTTCAGACGGCGCTCGAGGAAGCCGAAGAAGGCTTCAATTCGCTCTATATCATGAAGGACTCGGGAGCCCGGGGCAGCGAAGATCAGATCAAGCAGCTGGGGGGCATGCGCGGCCTCATGAACAAGCCCCAGAAGAAGCTGACCGGTGCCGTGGGCGAGATCATCGAGACTCCCATCATCGCCTCCTTCAAGGAGGGGCTCTCCGTGCTGGAGTACTTCATCTCCACGCATGGAGCGCGCAAGGGGCTGGCTGATACCGCACTGAAGACGGCCGAAGCAGGGTACCTGACGCGGCGAATGGTCGATGTCGCCCAGGATATGGTGGTGACGGAGGCAGATTGCGGTACGTCGCAGGGACTGGAGATCAGCGCTCTCAAGGACGGAGAGGAGATCATCGAGCCACTGGCAGACCGGATTGTCGGCCGGGTGCTGCTGGAAAATGCCGTTGATCCGGACGGCCACGTCATCGTATCCGCCGGGCATCTCATCGATGAAGACGACGCCCAGCATATCCAGCAGGCGGGGTTGGAACAGGTTCCTATCCGCTCGGTGCTGACCTGCGAGGCTGATCGAGGCGTTTGTATCAAGTGCTACGGGCGCAACACGGCAACCGGAAAGATCGTCAATGTCGGCGAAGCCGTGGGCGTGATCGCTGCACAGAGCATCGGCGAACCGGGAACGCAGTTGACTCTACGTACTTTCCACATCGGTGGTACCGCCAGCCGCATAGCCGAACAATCCCAGATCACCAGCCGGCGTCCAGGCAAGGTACACTGCGTGAACATCGACACGGTGACCAACCAGGAAATCGGTACTGTGGTCACAGGGCGCAACGGCGAGATCGAGTTGCTCGACGAACAGAACCGGGTGCGCTCACGGGTGAACGTCCCCTATGGGGCGGTTCTGCGCGTTGCCGATGGACAGGATATCGAAGCCAGTGATGTTCTGTACGAATGGGATCCCTACAACAATGTGATGATTTCGGATCGCGCCGGTATGATGCGCTTCAGCGACATCGTCGATGGAGTCACCATGCGGGAGGAGTCGGACGAGACGACGGGACTTACGGCGCGCGTCATCGTGGAGCAGCGGGATCGCTCCATGAATCCGCAGATCGAAATCAAAGGGGATGACGGAACCTCACGGTCGTACATGATTCCGGTGGGAGCGCGGTTGCTGGTCCACGATGGCGAGCGCATACAACCCGGCCAGACTCTGGTCAAGATTCCGCGCGAACGGTCCAAGACACGGGACATCACCGGCGGTCTGCCCCGCGTGGCCGAGCTTTTCGAGGCGCGACGGCCCAAGGAACCTGCTGTCATCTCCGAGATCGACGGTAACGTGAGGTTCGGGGGACTGGTGCGCGGCAACCGAGAGTTGATCGTCACCTCACCTGATGGTGAGGAGAAGAAATACCTGGTTCCTTACGGTAAGCATCTGCGTGTCCACGAAGGAGACCGGGTGGTGGCCGGCGAGCGCCTTTCGGAGGGGTCTGTCAACCCGCATGATATCCTCCGGGTTCAGGGGGTGCACCGGGTACAGGAATACCTGGTGAACGAGATCCAGGACGTCTACCGGCTCCAGGCCGTAGAGATCAACGACAAGCACATCGAGGTTATCGTGCGTCAGATGCTGCAGAAGGTGCGTGTCATGGATCCCGGCGATACCAATTTCCTGGAGGGCGAGGAAGTCGACAAGGTCCGCTTCAATCGTGAGAATGACAAGGTTATCGCCGAAGGTGGTGATCCGGCTACCTGTCAGACCATTCTGCTGGGTATCACGCGGGCTTCATTGAGGACGGACAGTTTCATCTCGGCTGCGTCTTTCCAGGAAACCACGCGGGTACTTACGGAAGCTGCGGTGCAGGGAAAGGTCGATCATTTGCGCGGGCTCAAGGAAAATGTCATCATCGGCCGTCTCATCCCCGCTGGTACCGGCATGGCGAAATACGGCGGGGTAGGATACGAGGACCTGCGTGCAGCGGGGAATGGGGAGAGTGATGATATCGGCGGGGATCTGGAGGAGGTGGAAACCGGCACGGAGACAGGCGTTTTCGGAGAATGAACCGTTGACAGATTTTGTAGCTGTGCTTATCTTTTGTGTTTACGTGCAATTTGGCACCAGACGGGAGATCTTCACTTGCCAACCATCAGCCAGCTAGTCCGTAAAGGGCGGCGCAAGTTCGCCAAAAGCAGTGATGCTCCGGCACTCATGGAGTGTCCGCAGCGTCGCGGCGTATGCACGCGGGTATATACTACCACTCCCAAAAAACCCAATTCAGCACTACGCAAGATGGCGCGTGTGCGTTTGACAACGGGAACGGAAGTGACCGCCTATATCCCGGGAGAAGGCAACAATCTTCAGGAGCACTCCATGGTTCTGGTCCGCGGTGGCCGGGTCAAGGATTGTCCAGGTGTTCGCTACCACATTATTCGCGGTGTACTTGACGCCAGCGGTGTTACCGCGCGGCGCCAGGGACGGTCCAAATACGGGGCCAGGCGGCCCGAATAGTCCTGACCGGACGTCCAGCCAATCAGGATTTAGATATGTCACGCAGGAAAAAGGCTGTTAAAAGGCAGTTGTTGCCTGATCCAAAGTTTCACAATCTGCTGGCAACTCGCTTCATGAACAGTCTGATGAAGCAGGGTAAGAAGAGCGTCGCTGAGCAGATCTTCTACGATGCCATTGACCTGATCAACCAGCGCAGCGGTCAGGATGGTATTGAAGTCTTCCAAAAAGCGCTGGAAAACGCCAAGCCTGTGGTCATGGTCAGGTCGCGTCGCGTAGGAGGGCAAACCTACCAGGTTCCCATAGAAGTGCGGCCAGACGAGCGCACCGCGCGGGCCATACGCTGGTTGATACGGTTCGCCCGTGAACGGTCGGAACGCACGATGGCAGACCGTTTGGCCAATGAATTTATCGCAGCCTCCAAGGGAGAAGGAGGAGCGGTGCGCATGCGTGAGGACGTGCACCGTATGGCAGAAGCCAACAAAGCCTTCGCCCACTACCGCTTCTAAGCGGTTAAAGGACTTCAGAGAGATGCCACGCGTACTCCCACTGGAATACACCCGCAATATCGGCATTGCGGCGCACATCGATGCGGGCAAGACGACAACCACAGAACGTATCTTGTTCTATGCCGGTCGTCTGCGTCGAATGGGCGAGGTCCATGAGGGTACGGCTACCATGGACTGGATGGATCAGGAGCGCGAGCGCGGCATCACCATCACTTCGGCCGCTACGGCGTGCGAATGGCGTGGGCACCGGGTCAACATCATAGACACCCCGGGTCATGTTGATTTCACCGCCGAAGTTGAACGTTCTCTGCGGGTACTGGATGGAGCCGTTGGCATATTCTGCGCCGTCGGTGGCGTGGAACCCCAGTCGGAAACCGTGTGGCGCCAGGCGGACAAGTATAGAGTTCCCCGTATTGCGTTCGTCAACAAGATGGACCGCAACGGTGCGGACTTCTACAAAGTCCTGGATATGCTGCAGGACCGTCTGGGCAGTAATTTCGTTCCCATACAGTTGCCCATCGGATCAGGGGAGACATTTACCGGTATCATTGACCTGGTCCAGATGAAAGCCATCACGTACGAAGAAGGCAGTCAGGGCGTAAGTTACCTGGAAAACGATGTTCCGGACGATTTGCTGGAAAATGCTCTGCAATACCGGGAAAAGCTACTGGAAACCGTTGCTGAATTCGACGACCGGCTGCTGGAACGTTTTCTTGAGGGACAGGATATCAGCCCTGAAGATATTCGTCCTGCTCTGCGGCAGGCTACGATCTCCCTGAAGGCAGTGCCAGTCACGGTTGGCAGTGCATACCGGCATAAAGGCATACAGCGTTTGCTGGATGCTGTGGTGTATTACCTGCCATCCCCGTCCGAAGTTGCCGAAGTCAGAGGCGTGTTGCCTCACAGCGACGAGGTCGTTGTCCGGCGCGCTTTGGACGACGAGCCTTTTGCCGCGCTGGCCTTCAAGGTCATGACGGATCCGTTCGTCGGCAGGCTGACATTTATAAGGGTTTATTCGGGCACGCTACGTGCCGGCGTCTATGTGTTCAACACCAGCAGTGAGAAACGCGAAAGAGTCTCTCGCCTGCTGGAGATGCACGCCAATGACCGGACCGAGCGCAAAGAAGTTTATGCCGGCGACATCGTTGCCATCGTCGGCTTGAAGAATACCACTACCGGAGATACGCTGTGTGACGAACAGTCTCCTGTGGTACTGGAGAAGATCGAGTTTGCTGAACCAGTCGTTCATGTAGCCATAGAGCCTAAAACCCGCACCGATCAGGAGCAGTTGTTCGTAGCGCTCAACAAGCTCAGTGAAGAGGATCCAACCTTCAAGATCAAGGTTGATGAAGACACCGGACAGACACTGATGTCCGGGATGGGCGAGCTTCACCTGGAGATCCTGCTCGACCGTTTGTTACGAGAGTTCCGGGTACAGGCCAATGTAGGACGGCCACAGGTAGCCTACAAGGAAGGGTTTGGAAAACCAGTGCATGGGACCGGCCGATTTGTTCGCCAGTCTGGCGGACGGGGTCAGTTCGGGCATGTGGAAATCGATTTTGAACCTGGGGAGCCCGGTTCGGGACTGGTATTCGAATCTTCCATCGTGGGTGGTGCCGTACCGCGGGAATACATCAACCCGGTGAGGAATGGCATCGAAGAGGCTATGACCATCGGCCCGGTTGCTGGCTACCCGGTAGAGGATATCAAAGCCACGCTGGTCGATGGGTCCTATCATGAGGTTGATTCCTCGGAAATAGCATTCAAAATCGCCGGATCCATTGCCTTTCAGGATGCTGCGAAAAAATCCAGGCCGTTTCTGATGGAGCCCATCATGGACCTTGAAGTGGTCGTACCGGAGCAATACCTTGGAGATGTGATGGGTGATCTCAATTCGCATCGTGCCGAGATCCACGGTATAAACCCACGCTCGGATGCTCAGGTGGTCGGTGCTACCATTCCGCTCAGCGAGACTTTTGGTTACGCTACCAGGCTACGCTCGTTGACGCAGGGGAGAGGTGTATTTACCATGCAGTTTGCCAAATTCCGCGAGGTACCCCAGAGCCTCACCGATGAGATTGTAGCCAAAGTGCGCGGAGTAGATTCCAGTCAATAGCCGAGAGCAACCGCACAAAGAGAGGACGTAAGACGATGGCCAAGGAGAAATTCGAGCGCACGAAGCCGCACGTGAACATCGGCACGATCGGGCATGTAGACCATGGCAAGACCACCCTCACAGCCGCAATCATGCTATACCTCTCCGGCAAAGGATGGTCTGACATCAGGACGGTCGACGATATCGACAACGCTCCTGAAGAAAAGGCGCGTGGTGTCACGATCAACGTTTCGCATCAGGAGTACCAGACGGAGACGCGGCATTACGCCCATGTGGACTGCCCGGGTCACGCAGATTACATCAAGAACATGATCACCGGTGCGGCTCAGATGGACGGAGCCATTCTGGTGGTCAGCGCTGCCGACGGTCCGATGATTCAGACTCGTGAGCACATCCTGCTGGCCCGTCAGGTCAACGTGCCGCAGATCGTGGTCTACCTCAACAAGGTGGATCAGGTGGACGATCCTGAGTTGTTGGAACTGGTCGAATTGGAAACCCGTGAACTGTTGTCCGAATACGGTTTTGACGGGGACGAAATACCGGTCATCCGTGGATCGGCGCTCAAGGCCCTGGAGGGAGATGCCGGTGAGTACGGGAGCGAGTCCATCGGCAAGCTGGTTGAAGCCGTGGACGCATGGATCCCAGATCCCGAGCGTCCCATCGACCAGCCATTCCTGATGCCGGTGGAGGATGTGTTCAGCATCACGGGGCGCGGCACGGTGGGAACCGGGCGGATCGAGCGTGGCAAGGTCAAGGTTGGCGAAGAAGTCGAAGTGGTCGGTATACGTCCTACCCGCAAGACTACGGTTACGGGTGTGGAGATGTTCCGCAAACTCCTGGATGAGGGAGAAGCCGGAGACAACGTAGGTTTGCTGCTTCGCGGGGTGGAAAAGGATGAATTGCTGCGCGGTATGGTCATATGCAAACCCGGCAGCATCACGCCGCATACCCAGTTCACGGCAGAAGTCTACGTATTGACCCCCAAGGAAGGCGGGCGTGAGAAACCGTTCTTCACTGGGTACCGGCCGCAGTTCTTCTTCCGGACCACGGACGTCACGGGTTCCATTCAACTGCCCGAAGGTACCGAAATGGTGATGCCCGGTGACAATGTCACGGTTCAGGTTGATCTGATCCAGCCCATCGCCATCGAAGAAACATTGAAGTTCGCCATTCGTGAAGGTGGACGTACGATCGGTTCCGGTATCGTAACGGAAATACAACAGTAATCGGCAGGATATTGCACTGCACCCATCCGGTCGCGCAGGAGTGATCCAGTGGCAGTCGACAGAATCAGAATTCGCCTGAAAGCGTACGATCACGTTGCGCTGGACAGGTCGGTAGACGAAATCGTACAGACGGTAAGGCGCAGCGGGGCTCGCATTGCGGGCCCGGTGCCCCTGCCCACAGCCCGCACGGTGTATACTGTGCTACGTTCACCGCATGTGGACAAAAAGTCGCGTGAGCAGTTCGAGACTCGGGTCCACAAGAGGTTGATCGATATCTACGAATCCACGCCGCAGACGGTGGACTCCTTGATGAAGCTCGATCTTCCAGCCGGTATTGGCATAGATATTAAAGTATAGGCGGATCAAGGCTGTTGCCTGGGATTATGCCTGAGAAAGATATCATGGGGAATCAGGTTGACATACTAAGTACGGAAGGACAGCCGACCGGAGCGTTGGAGCTTCCAGATGAGCTGTTTTCTTCCCGAGTCTCGGAGTACGCCCTGTATCGCGCGGTGGTGACGTATGAGGCCAATCAACGTCAGGGTACGGCCTCCAGTAAGGGACGCTCGGAGATTCGTCGCACAGGCAAGAAACATCACCGGCAGAAGGGCACGGGTTGGGCTCGGCGCGGGTCTCTGCGGTCGCCGTTGGTGCGGGGTGGAGGAGTAGCCTTCGGTCCCCACCCGCGCTCCTACAGACAGCGCATGCCAAAGAGTCTCAAGAGACTCGCTTTTACTTCAGCGCTTACGTTGAAAGGACAGAACGGAGCCATCAAGGTTGTCGATGACTTCGAGATGCCCACGCCCAGCACACAGTCTTTTGCCAGGATCATCAAGGCCTGCGGGCTGGACGCTGACAAGATCCTCGTCGTTACGGGATCGCATGAGCCTGTGCTGCACAAATCGTGCCGTAACATTCCCTCCGTGAAGATGACTCCCATCGGTTCGCTGGGAACGTATGACCTTCTTGCGGCGGATATCGTGGTGTTCACCCGGTCGGCGTTCGAGCTTCTCGGCAACCGAGCCGGTCACCACGCCCACGATGGTCAGTCAAGGAGTCTGGAATCTTGAACGAGCATCGCGTCACCATCCAGAAGCCCATTATTACCGAAAAAGCCACACTGTTACGCGAGAACAACAAGTATGTCTTCAAGGTAGATCCCAGAGCGAACAAGGTACAGATACGCAAGGCTGTCGAGTCCATTTTCGACGTCCACGTCACATCGGTGCGGACACTCAGCGTGCCCAGCAAACCGAAGCGACAGGGGCTGTTCCAGGGGAAGACCTCGGGATGGAAAAAGGCCATCGTGACCTTGCGCCGGGGTGATTCGATCGAAGTTATTGAGTAGTCATTATAGATTATAGGAAGTCTGCCCGGAGTTCCGGCCAGCGGAGAGATCATGCCAGTCAAGAAATTCCGTCCTGTTACGTCATCATTGCGGTTCAAGACGGTAAACTCGTTTGCTGAGGTAACGCGCTCAGAACCGGAGAAGGCCTTGTTGGCCCCACTGAGCAAGTCCGGTGGTCGTAACAACCGGGGGCGCATGACCATGCGGCGCCGTGGGGGAGGGCACAAACGTCGCTATCGGAAGATTGACTTTCGGCGGGACAAACATGGAATTCCCGGAAAGATCAGCACGATCGAGTACGATCCCAATCGGTCTGCGTTTATCGCCTTGGTGACATACGCTGATGGTGAAAAGAGGTATATCCTCGCTCCTCACCGACTGGCGGTCGGTGATCCCATCATTTCCGGGCCTGATGCGCCCGTGCGTAGGGGTAATTCCCTGCCTCTTGGGCGTATTCCGCTGAATACCACGGTTCACAGTGTTGAGTTGAATCCTGGACATGGAGCCCAACTGGCCCGCAGTGCCGGAACAGAAGTCCAGATTCTGGGTCGGGATGGCACCAGGGCTCAGCTGCGGTTGCCTTCTGGCGAGATCCGCGAGGTTCCAGTCACGTGCTACGCCACCATCGGCCAGGTCGGTAACCTGGAACACGGCAATGTGGTATTGGGTAAAGCGGGACGGGCAACCTGGCTCGGAAGGCGGCCCAAGGTTCGTGGTGTTGTCATGAATCCCGTAGATCACCCGCATGGTGGTGGAGAAGGCAGGTCCTCCGGTGGCCGGCATCCCGTCACCCCGTGGGGAGTTCCCACCAAAGGCTATAAGACTCGCAAACGCAAGAACGCGTCGGATGCATGGATTCTGCGCCGTCGCAATACGAAGTGAGGTGTAACTCAGGTTATGGCTAGGTCGATCAAAAAAGGTCCGTTCGTGGATCAGCACCTTGCGGACAAGGTTGAGGCGCTCAACAAGAGTGGGGACCGTCGTGTGCTGAAGACCTGGTCCCGCCGATCAACTGTTACTCCGGAGTTCGTGGGTCATACCCTTGCCGTGCATAACGGGAACAAGTTCATCCCGGTATACATCACGGAAAATATGGTTGGCCACAAATTGGGTGAGTTCGCGCCTACGCGCACGTTTCGCGGTCATGCCGGGCGTAGCACGGAACGAGCCAGCTCGGTTCGGCGATGAACTGACGGACGCGCCAGGCATAAAGGGATTAGCATGGAAGCCAGAGCGGTGTTGAAACAGATAGGTGTACCAGCGACGAAAGTGCGCCAGATCATCGACCACATTCGCGGCAAGCCGGTTGAGGAAGCACTCGGCATACTGCAGTTTTCGCCGCGCCCTGTCGCCGTTGCTGTGGAAAAGACATTGAAATCGGCCATCGCCAACTGCCAGAACAAGGCTGACGAAGATGCCACTGTAGATGCCGAGGAGTTGGTGGTCAAAACCATTTTTGCCGATGAAGCCCGTGATCTGAAACGCGTACGGCCGCGCGCGCGGGGAGCCGCAGACCGGATACGCAAGCGACACAGCCACCTGACGGTGGTCGTCAGCGACGAGCACAACTAAAGGGGGAGTTCGTTGGGACAGAAAACTCATCCATATGGAATCAGGCTCGGTATCATCAAGGGCTGGCGGTCCAACTGGTTTGCCGAAAAGGATTTTGCCGAGCTGCTTAAAGAGGATCTGATGCTGCGCCAGTACGTCAAACAGAGGCTTCAGCGGGCCGGTGTCTCCAGAATCAACATAGAGCGGCAGCCGAAAAGAGTTACGGTCGAAGTCCATACTGCTCGTCCTGGGATAGCCATCGGGCGACGCGGGGCCGAAGTCGACAAGTTGAGAGACGAGCTCAAGGAGTTGACCGGGAAGGATGTCTCCCTGAACATTCAGGAAGTGAAAAAACCCGAATTGGATGCCCAGCTGGTGGCGGACAACCTGGCCAGGCAACTGCAGCAGCGGGTTTCCTTCCGGCGTGCAATCAAGAAATCCGTCGCTTCTGCCATGCGCATGGGCTCGGAAGGTATACGCATCGTCTGTTCCGGGCGTATAGGTGGATCGGAAATGGGGCGTAGAGAGCGTTCCGAGCCGGCCGGCCGGGTGCCCCTTCATACTCTTCGTGCCGACATTGATTTCGCTCAAGCCACTGCCTACACCGTGTCGGGTACGGTTGGTGTCAAAGTATGGCTCTGTAACGGTGAGGTGGTGGATGACGCCGCCTCGGCGCTGTCGTCATGAACCGCGTCTACAGCTGAGGTGATGATACGATGTTGATGCCGAAGAAAGTAAAATGGAGGAAGCAGAGCCGCGGCCGCATGCGCGGGTTCACCAAAGGAGGTGACTCGGTTTCCTTCGGTGAGTACGGTTTGAAAGCTGTCGAGCCCGGGTGGTTGGATAGCCGGCAGATAGAGGCGGCACGTATTGCGATCAGCCGGGCAATGAGCCGTTCGGGAAAGATGTGGATTCGTATTTTCCCGGATAAACCGATCACCAAAAAACCGGCGGAAACCCGGATGGGTAAAGGTAAAGGGGCACCTGAGGGCTGGGTCGCCGTCATCAAGCCTGGCCGGGTCATGTTTGAGCTTTCCGGTGTTACGCCGGATCTTGCGCGAGAAGCTTTTCGCCGGGCCAGTCACAAGTTGCCGGTGAAGACCAAGTTTGTCGAACGGGTGGGGTGAGCATGGAGTCCACTGAACTGAGAGAAATGAGTGTAGAAGAGGTGCGCCACCGGCTGGAGGACTTGCATCAGGAAGCCTTCAACATGCGCTTCCAGCACGCTTCCGGTCAGCTGGTTACACCCATAAGGTTACGTGAGGTGAGGCGGGAAATTGCCCGGGTGAATACCTTGCTGCGCGAACATGATCTGGGCATTCGGATGCTGGCTGGAGGAAAAGACTGAGCCATGGCTAGTGAAAAAAGAGGCAGACGTATCGTAGAAGGAAGAGTCCTCAAAGCGCATAATGATAAAACCCGCGTGGTGGGTGTCCAGATGAGCATGCCCCACAATCTGTACGGCCGCATCATACGGCGGCGCGTAAAATATGTGGCGCATGACGAGACCAACCAATCGCAGGTGGGGGATCTGGTAAGAATCGAAGAGTGCCGTCCCATGAGTCGAACCAAGCGTTGGCGTCTTCGTGAAGTGGTCGGTCGGGATATCGTGGCCCTGGCCGATATAGAGGAGCCCGAAGCTGCTAATCATGAGGCCGCTGAACTATGATCAGGGAATACAGTATTCTGCGCATGGCGGACAATGCAGGCGCGCGTACCGCCAAGTGTATTCGGGTGCTTGGAGGAACGAAACGGCGTTATGCCGGAGTAGGTGATATCGTAGTCGTTGCCGTGCACGATGTCATACCCAATGGACAGCTCCGGGATGGGCAGGTAGCCCGGGCTGTCGTGGTCAGGACGAAGAAAGAATACCGGCGTGCCGACGGCTCGTATATCCGCTTTGACGACAATGCGGCGGTACTCATCGATGACAACAAGGAACCGCGTGGAACCCGTATCTTCGGGCCCGTTGCACGGGAGCTGCGCGACAAGCAATTCATGCGTATAGTCTCTTTGGCACCTGAAGTAGTGTAGTCGGAGCGTGCCTGGGGCCATTACCCAACGGGGCGTTCAGGCTCGATGTCAAGTCCGTACCAAGCATACGCATCCAACATGGTCCAGGCAGGCAGTCTGGTGAGGAAGGTCGCACAATGGACATACGCAAAGGCGACACCGTAGAAGTCATCAGTGGCAATGACAAGGGGCACAGAGCGCCCGTTCTCAGCGTATTGAGAGATCGGCAGCGGGTGATCGTGGAAGGAGTCAACATGCGCAAGCATCATACGCGTCCCAGCGCCCGTGATCCACAGGGAGGCATCATGGAACGCGAGGCCCCTATCCACGTATCCAATGTTATGCTTGTTTGCCCTCAGACCGACAAAAAAACAAGGGTGCGCCACCGAAGGCTCGAGGATGGCGGGTCTGTCCGCATATCGGCCCGCAGCGGCGAGATGATCGATACCCAGTGAGAGAGTGAGTAGAGAGCCGATGGCTAGCAGACTTAAGGGATTCTACGAAACTGATGTGATCGCGGCTATGCGTGAGCGTTTTGGGTACGCGAACCCGATGGAGGTTCCTCGTCTGGAAAAAATTGTGATCAATATGGGCGTTGGCGACGCTGTGCAGGATCCCAAGCAGTTGGAGAATTCGATCGCCGACCTGCAGATGATCACCGGCCAGAAACCTGCTCTGCGCAGGTCCACCAAGTCGATCTCCAATTTCAAATTGCGAGCCGGCATGGCGGTGGGTTGTATGGTGACGCTGAGGGGTGAGCGCATGTACGACTTCCTGGATCGTCTGGTGAGCTTCGCTTTGCCACAGGTAAGGGATTTTCGGGGAGTCTCGCCTAAGAGCTTCGATGGACGCGGGAACTTCAACATGGGGCTGCGTGAGCAGGTCATTTTTCCGGAGATGAACTACGACAAGATCGACCAGGTTCGCGGTATGAATGTCACCATGGTGACATCCGCCCGGACCGACGAGGAAGCACTTGTGTTGCTCCGGTTGCTGGGCATACCCTTCAGCCAGAACTGAGCCGGACCCAAACGGAGACCATCATGCCCAAGAAATGCCTTATCATTAAGGCGGAACGCAAAGCAAAGTTCAAGGTTCGTCAATATACCCGGTGCCAGCGATGTGGGCGTCCACGCGCTGTGTATCGAAAATTCGGCCTTTGTCGCATCTGCTTTCGGGAGCTTGCCCTGCGTGGGGAGATCCCTGGTATAATCAAGGCTAGCTGGTAACCTGGAATCTCGAGGGAAGTAGGATCATATGAGCATGACCGACCCCATCGCCGATATGCTGACGCGGGTGCGCAATGCAAGCCACGCCAGCCACCGACGTGTGGATGTTCCAGCCTCAAATATCAAGCGGGAAATCGCCCGTGTCCTGGCGGAGAACCGGTTTATCGAGAATTTTGCGGTCATCGCGGATGATAAACAAGGCGTTCTGCGGCTCTATCTCCGCTACGATAAGTCCAACAAGAGTCTGATTCAGGGGATTCAGCGCGCCAGTCGTCCAGGCCTGCGCCGGTATGCCGGTAAGTCAAAACTACCGCGTGTGCTGCGCGGCCTGGGAATAACTATCATGTCCACTTCCCGGGGCGTCATGACGGATCGTGAGGCCAGACGTGCGGGAGTCGGCGGAGAGATTCTCTGCAGGGTCTGGTAAAGAACTCAGGGGGAATATACGCGTGTCACGAGTAGGGTTGTTGCCGATAGAGAAGCCTGCAGGGGTCGAGGTCACCTGCGGGGACGGGATGGTCGACGTGTCCGGCCCCAAAGGAGGTCTTGGGGTTCCGTACGATGCCAGATTGCTGGATATTGTGATAGACGAGCGGCAGGTGCGGGTAGTGAGGAAATCCGAGGAGAAACGGGTGCGTGCCCTGCACGGACTGATTCGCACGCTGGTGGCCAATGCAGTTAAGGGTGTCACAGAGGGTTTTCAGCGGCGGCTGGATGTTTTCGGGGTGGGATACCGGGCCGAGGCTCAGGGGCAACAGTTGACCCTGCATGTGGGTTTTTCCCAGCCCGTGGTGTATCAGGTTCCGGAGGGTATACAGGTTGTTTTGGAGAATCCGCAGGGAGGAGCCCAGGCGCGTATCGTGGTCAGTGGTATCGATAAGCAGCAAGTAGGTCAAGCTGCGGCTGATATCCGCCAGACACGCAAGCCAGAGCCCTATAAAGGCAAGGGGATACGTTACGAAAACGAAGTCATCCACTGGAAGGCCGGAAAGACGGCGGTAGGTTAATCCGATGAAAGACAAGAAACACTTGAAGGCCCGGAGAGAGCGGCGTGAGCGGCGGAGACATCGCATACGCAAAGCGCTTCATGGCACCACGGCCAGACCCCGTCTTGTAGTGCACCGCAGCCTGCGCAACATCGAGGCGCAGATCATCGACGACTCCGTTGGGCATTCGCTCGTCGGGCTGTCGACCCTGGCCGCGGAGCTGCGTGACACGAAGTTCGACAACAGGGTCGCGCAGGGACACGAAGTCGGTATACGGCTGGCCGCGAAGGCCCGTGAGAAGGGTATCGAGCAGGTGGTGTTCGACCGTGGCGGTTTTCGGTTTCACGGTATCGTCAAAGCAGTTGCTGAAGGGGCCCGTGAAGGCGGGCTCAAATTCTAGAGGAGAGGGTTAGTCTGTGGCCAATTTGGACCCCAGCAGCATGGACCTGAGCGAAGTAGTCGTCCAGAACAGCATCAAACGCGTGTCGCACGTACGCAAGGGCGGCCGGCGTTTCAGCTTCAATGCCCTAGTGGTGGTTGGTGACCGAAACGGACACGTGGGTGTCGGCACCGGAAAGGCCGGGGAGATAGCGGAGGCCATCCGTAAAGGTACCGAGGCTGCCCGCAAGAATATCGTCCGCATAGCGCTGGTCGATGGCACCATACCGCATGAAAGCATCGGCAGATTCGGTGCCGCCAGGGTCATGTTCCGACCGGCCTCGGCTGGAACCGGCGTGATCGCCGGGGGAGGGATCCGGATCGTCCTGGAAATGGCCGGCGTGCGTGACATACTCACCAAGTCTCTGGGTTCGAACAATCCCCAGAACACGGTCAAGGCCACGATGGAAGCCCTGACGCGTATGCGTGACATAGATTCCGTCGCCGAAGTCCGAGGGGTCGAACCAGAAACTCTGCGTGGATGAGGAGAAGGCGCCGATGAAGCTGAAGATCACGCAGCGACGCAGCACCATAAACCGGCCGAAAGACCAGAAGGCTACCGTCCGGGCCTTGGGGCTGCGCAAGCCGAATCAACAGGTCGTTCATACAGATACTCCTCAGATACGTGGAATGGTGGCCAAAGTCAGCCATCTGGTCGACGTTGAGGAACTGGCAGATAGTGAGGATACGCAGACATGCGGTTAGGGGGAATAAGACGTCCGGCCGGCGTCAGCCGGAACAGCAAGCGGCTTGGTCAGGGAAGTGGCTCCGGCACGGGCAAGACCGCCGGCAAGGGGCACAAGGGACAGCGTTCCCGTTCGGGAGCCAGGCGAGGAAACCGGACGGGTTTTGAGGGTGGACAGATGGCCACATATCGCCATCTACCGAAAATCGGTTTCTCCAATTACGGTTTCCGACAGGTTTACCAGATCGTCAATCTAGGTGACCTTGAGGCACGGGAGTTGGAGGGCGAGATCGGGCCGGATGAACTCATGCGTGCAGGCTTGGTCAAGAAAGCGGAAGCACCGGTCAAGGTACTCGCATACGGGGACATCAGACGTAGTGTCACAGTCAGGGCACATGCCTTTTCCGAATCAGCTGTCAGCAAATTGGAAGCTGCTGGCGGCAAGGCCGAGGTGATCTGAATTGTTGCATACTTTCCTCAATTGCCTCAAAATCCCGGATCTGCGGCGAAGAATCCTGTTCACCGTGGGACTGCTTGTCGTGTACCGGGTTGGCGGGCAAATCACGGTTCCCGGAGTGGATGTCACGGTGCTGCGAGAGTATTTCGCCGGCGCGGGGCATACACTTTTCGGGATCTATGACATGTTCGTCGGTGGTGCGTTTACGCGAGGTACGATATTCGCTTTGGGTATCATGCCTTACATCAGCGCATCGATTATCTTGCAGCTCTTGGGGGCAGCCATTCCGTACTTCCAGAAGCTGCAACGGGAGGGCGAAGAGGGACGTAAGAAGATTACCCAGTATACGCGCTATGGAACCGTATTTCTGGCTGTCGCGCAATCCTATGGTGTGAGCTTTTTCCTGACCACCATCACGGGCCCGGCCACAGGCAATCCTGCCGTAAGCAGCCCCGGTATCGGCTTCACACTTCAAACGGTTCTCACCATCACTACCGGTACCATCTTCATCATGTGGCTGGGTGAGCAGATTACCGAGCGTGGAATCGGTAATGGCATTTCGCTGATCATATTTATCGGCATCGTTGCCGAACTGCCGTTTGCGATTCGTAGTGAATGGCACCATTATCTGATCAACCGCGGGCACGGCAAGAATCTCATCGAGCAGATTTTCCTCGTTGCCTTGATGTTCGCCGTGGTTGCGTTCGTGATTCTGATGATTCAGGGGCAGCGCAAGATTCCGGTCCAGTACGCAAAACGAGTGGTCGGTCGCAGGGTATATGGCGGGCAAACGTCCACCATTCCACTGCGTATCAACCAGGCCGGCGTGATACCCATCATTTTCGCCCAGTCGATCATGTTTCTGCCGGGTACCGTCACGACACTGTTTCCTGATAGCGAGGTCATGCAGACCCTGGGTGGTTTCTTTGCGACAACCTCGCTGGTGTACTGGGTGGCATTTGCGTTGATGATCATCTTTTTTACTTATTTTTATACCGCCATCGTCATGGATCCGAATCAACTTGCGGATAATATGAAGAAGCATGGCGGTTTCATACCGGGAGTGCGGCCAGGCAAGCGTACGGCACAATACATAGACCGTATCATGACCCGTATCACTCTGCCCGGAGCCATAGCATTGGCCGCGGTGGCTATTTTTCCTTTCTTTGTGAGCCAGCATTTCAACGTGACCGCAGCATTTTCACGCTTCTTCGGAGGCACGGGGCTGTTGATCGTAGTCGGTGTGGCCCTGGATACGCTGCAACAGATCGAGTCGCAGTTGATGACCCGGCATTACGAAGGCTTCATGAAGGGTGGAAAAATCCGGGGGCGTCGGTAAGTGGGCAAGGAGATTGGAGTAATATCGTGAGAGTAAGGGCTTCCGTTGGTAAGCGCTGTTCAGAATGCATAATCATTCGACGCCATGGTGTGGTGCGCGTGATTTGCAAGAGAAATCCAAGACACAAACAGAGACAAGGCTAAGGAGCGAGGCCATTGGCACGTATCGCTGGAGTAGACCTTCCACGTGACAAGCGCGTGGCCGTTGGGCTGACGTACATCTATGGAATCGGTGTGAGTACGGCTGAACGTATCGTCGGTCAGGCGCAGATCGATCCCCAGACTCGGATCAACGCGCTGAACGAAGACCAGGTGAATCAGCTGCGCGGTATCATCGAGACCAGCTTCAAGGTGGAAGGAAGCCTGCGTGGCGAAGTGAACATGAACATCAAGCGGCTGATGGATGTCGGGTGCTATCGTGGACTGAGGCATCGCCGCGGTCTACCGGCAAATGGTCAGCGCACCAAGACCAATGCACGTACACGAAAGGGGCCCAGAAGGGCTATAGCAGGCAAGAAACGCGCGCCTGCACCCAGGTAGCAGTCAATTCCTTGACGTCAAGATGGGGTGTGTCCTACATCAGTTCTCACAGCACGGGGGATAGGTCAGTTGCCACCAGAGAGAGGGCGCCGCAGGCGCAAGAAGTCCAAGCAGGTAGAAGCCAATGGTGTGGCGCATATACTCGCGACCTTCAACAACACCATTATTACGTTGACCGATACGCAAGGGAATGTGATCTCTTGGGCCACACCTGGTAAGTTGAGCATCAAGGGCAGCCGCAAGTCAACACCCTTTGCCGGTCAGATTGCCGCTGAACGGGCTGCCCAGGAAGCGATGAATATGGGGCTTCGGCGGGTGGAAGTCTGGGTCAAGGGGCCGGGAGTGGGAAGGGAATCCGCCATTCGCGCTCTGCAGGGTGCTGGTCTCGAAATATCCATGATCCGGGATGTAACGCCCATCCCCCACAATGGATGCCGCCCTCCCAAGCGTCGCCGGGTCTAGGAGGGAACGTAGACGATGAGCAGATATACAGGTCCCAGCTGTCGATTTTGCCGCCGCGAAGGAGCCAAGCTGTTCCTCAAAGGCGAGCGTTGCAACCTGGAAAAGTGTTCCTTCGAGCGCCGGAGTTACGGTCCGGGGCAACATGGTCAGGGTATGCGACGCAAACAATCCAACTATAGCGTGCAGTTGCGCGCCAAACAGCAGCTTGCCAGGATATACGGTATCCGCGAAGGTCAGTTCCGCGGATATTACCGTGAGGCGACCCGCGTGCCAGGGGTGAGTGGTGAAAACCTCATGCGCCTGCTGGAGAGTAGATTGGACAACATCGTGTTCCGCATGGGTTTTGCGCCGTCGCGCAAGGCGGCTCGGCAGCTACTGCGGCACAAACACGTCACCGTGAACGGGATCCGGGTGAATTTTCCTGCTTACCTGACTCGCCCCGGCGATGTCGTGGCGGTGCGGGAAAAGAGCAGGAAGCTCGAATACATTCAGGAATCCATGCGCCGTACACGCGATGTCGTGTCATGGCTCTCGGTCGACAAGGTGAATCTGTCGGGAACTGTTCTCGAAAGACCGACACGGGAAGAGATCCCTACAGTGGCCGAAGAACAACTCGTCATCGAGTTTTACTCTAGAGTGTGATGGGCGTCATGCATCCTCTGGGGAGCTTGCTGCACCAAGGTCGTTGATTCCCGATTACTCAAGACCATGGGTCCAGAGCTGATTGGCATGCAGGCAGCGCTGAAAACGGTTGGCTTTGATCGACGTCAGTTTGCCGGTTCGATGCGTGTAGCGGAGATTGACCGTAGCAGTGTACTATGAGCTGTTTGCCGCTGGTGTAGTATCGCCAACTGTTTTCTCACGGGGAGCGCCACCAGAACCGGATTGTCCAGGGAGCTATTTGTTCTATGAAATTAGAAGGTCTCCAGATGCCGCGGCTGGTCGAGGTAGAAAAGGACAGCCGGAGCGAGACTTATGCGAAGTTCGATGTACAGCCGCTGGAGAGGGGGTTCGGGGTAACGCTGGGGCATGCATTGCGGCGTATATTGATGTCCTCAATCGAGGGGGCGGCCATCAAACGCGTAAGCATCGCAGGTGTGCAGCATGAATTCTCAGTGGTGGACGGGTTACGTGAGGATGTGCCGGAAATCATCCTCAACTTGAAGGAATTGGCCATTCGCTATGACGGTGAAGAGGACTGTGTACTGCACGTCGACAAGTCTGGCAGTGGCGTACTCACCGGTGGTGATTTCAATGTTGATCCAAGTGTGCGGATAATCAACACCGACCACCTAGTGGCAACATTGGGCGAAGACGCTGAACTGCATATGGAGGTCACCGTTGGCAAAGGCCGCGGGTATGTCTTTGCCGAAGACAACCGGGCTCCGGATCAAGCGGTCGGGGTGATCGCCCTGGATGCAAACTTTTCACCGGTGTTACGGGTTCAGTATGACACCGAATACGCCAGAGTCGGTCGCAGAACAGACTATGATCGGCTGACTATGCAACTATGGACGGATGGTTCGTTGCACCCGGAGGACGCGATCGCTCAGGCTGCCAGAATTCTCAACCAGCACATGGAGCTGTTCATCAATTTCGAAGATACCCCTGTATATACGGAAGACAGGGCCCTGGACGAGGAGACCAAGAGGATTGCCAGATTGCTGGCCACGCCTGTGGATGAACTGGAGTTGTCCGTTCGTTCAGCCAACTGTCTGCGGGCTGCTGGCATTACCTATCTGCGGGACCTGGTCAGCCGGTCGGAATCGGAGATGCTGAAATACCGGAATTTCGGGCGCAAGTCTCTGAACGAACTGGAGGAGGTTCTCCAGCAACTGGATCTCAGTTGGGGTATGGACGTGACTCCGTATGAGAATGTAGATATAGAAGAGGAAGTTGCAAATCCGTTGGCAGAAGAATACTGACCGGGAAGAGGTCGAGACAACATGCGACACGGCAAGAGGTTGGCAAAGCTGGGACGGCGCAGTTCCCACAGGAAAGCGACATTGGCCAATATGGTTGCGTCCTTGCTGGATCACGAATTGATTCAAACCACTGATGTTCGGGCCAAGGAATTGCGCCGCACCACCGAGAGCATGATCACGTTTGGCAAGCGTCAGGATCTGCATGCGCGCCGCCAGGTTCTGCGCTCCATACCCAACAAACGCATCGTGGACAAGTTGTTCGGTGAATTGGCTGAGCGGTACAAGGGGCGCAACGGCGGTTATACGCGGATCGTCAAGCTGGGGCCGCGTCGTGGAGATGGGGCGCTGATCAGCTGTATTGAACTGGTCGACCGATCTGGTTCAGGGAAAGCTCCCAAGGCCGAGAGCTCTCCCCGTGCATCTGACACCGGTGACACGGACAGTTGAGATACCGCACGGACAGTACGAGCCGGCCGGGGTGACCTCGGGCTGACGCTGAACAGCAGTAGTCGACGGGATGAAATGCGGGCATTTCATCCCGTTTGTTATTCATAGTTGCGGTTCATGTCGTACCGGGAAACAGGAGAGCCAGGTGAAGAGAGGCGATACGATCACCTGCAGGGTCGAGCACTTGTCGGACCAGTCCGATGGAGTGGCGCTGGTGGATGGTCGGCAGATAGCCATCCGGGGTGCTGTTCCGGGTGATAGGGCCCGCGTGCAACTGGGACGTAAGCGCAAGGGCAGATTCGACGGCCACCTGCTGCAGATCATGGAGCCGGGAGTTCGACGCATTGAACCGCGCTGTGCGCATTTCGGCTTGTGTGGCGGGTGCCGATGGCAGAACCTTGACTATCGGGATCAGTTGTGCCTCAAGAACACGATGATCCTCTCTGCTCTATCCGATGCTGAGCTGACTTTTGCGGATCCCGATGACATCGTTCCCTGTGACGAGATATTCCATTACCGAAACAAAATGGAGTTTTCGTTTGCATCGGGCCAGAATGGCGAACTCATGGTCGGATTGCACCTGAGAGGGCGGTACAACCGGGTGTTCGATGTAGAAGCCTGTTGCCTGCAGTCGGACCTGTCCAATCGTATCGTTGATGCCGTGCGGCGCCATGCGACGCTGCTTCAACTGCCACCGTACGACCTGCGCATGCACACTGGGCTGCTTCGTTTCCTGGTCATCAGACAAAGCCGGTTTACGGGCGAAATCATGGTCAATCTGGTGGTGGCACAGTATCCCCATGCGGGAGTGCTTGACCTGGCCCGGGAAGTCATCGCTCAGGTGCCTGAGATCAGCACATGGGTGGTCACCCTCCACCAGGGCAAGGCTCAGGTCGCCCTGGGCCAGGCTGAATTCGTATTGCATGGTTCGGGTATGATCGTGGATGGATGTAACGGAGTGCTCTATGAGATATCTCCGCGTTCGTTCATGCAGACGAATACCCGCCAGGCGGAACGCCTGTACCGTCTGGTTGCCTCGATGGCCCGCGACATGGGCGCTGCGCGCATCCTCGATCTATATTGTGGCGCCGGCGGCATCAGCTTGCAACTGGCGGCGGACGCGGAGGGTATATGCGGTGTGGAATCCGTCGAAGACGCGGTGGGAGACGCGCGACGCAACGCGGTGCGCAACGGTATCTCCAATTGCTCGTTTATCGCCGGAACCGTGGAGTCGTCACTGCCGGAATTGAATGGTCGAGGATTCGATCTTGTGGTGGTCGATCCACCGCGAGCCGGGCTGCATCCCAAGGTCAAAGAGACGCTGCTTGACATGCAGGTTCCGCATGTGCTCTATGTTTCGTGCAATCCCAGGACGATGGCCGCGGATGTCGCTGAGCTGACCAGCACGGTATACGCTCTCAGAACGATGATTCCTGTCGACCTGTTTCCGCATACGCCACACTGCGAGACGATCGGCTTGCTTCAGCGATGTTGAATCCTGCGCATATACGTGTTGAAACCTGCACATATACGGTCGTCAGCAAACATCGGCATACCCGGTCGGCATGCCCGATGGGACGGGGTGCACTGCAACCCGGCTGTGCTGCTGGATCTGTACCCGAACGGTGTGAACGCGCATACAGTACGCCGGTTCAGCCTCCGCTCCACCCAGTTCTGTATCAGGAGACGTGATGCCGTCTGAAGCGAAGAACGGGCATGCTGAGCAGCAGGCCCGAATACTGCTCGTACTCCCGGAATCGACCGAGGCCAAGGAGCTGGTCGCCTATCTGAACGGGATGAACGTCAGCGCCATGTGGGCTCACGACGGCGAAAGCGGTTACGAGGTGCTTGATGCCGAAGCCGTGGACGCACTCATCTGTCCGGTCCGGGCACCACGAACGGATGGACTGCGTCTGCAGCTACTCGGAAGGCAGCGCAATCCGCAGATGTGCGGCATCGTCCTGGCAGATCCCAGTGCCGAGGAAATCAGCCTGGCCACCGAAGCGGTTCGGGCTGGGGCCTATGACTACCAGGTCAGGCCCCTCAATCCCGCCAAGATCGGGGCGGTTCTGGAGCGCGGGCTTTCCTACCAGCGCTTGGTCGGTGAGGTGAGCGACCTGCAGCAGCGTTTGGATGACCGGTACCGTTTCGGGGGTGTGGCTCGTCGCTCTTCTCTCTGGCAACGCATCTACCACCAGATCGAGCAAGTGGCGCAATCGCGCGCTAGTGTCCTCATCGTCGGCGAAACCGGGACCGGTAAAGGAGAAGTGGCCAAGGCCATCCATCAGCGCAGTCGCCGCCGTGATCAGCCCTTCGTGGAGGTGAATTGCGGTGCTCTGCCTGAAGGCATCGTCGAGAGCGAGTTGTTCGGCCACGAGAAGGGGGCATTCACCGGTGCCACCACCTCACGCAAGGGACGTTTCGAACTTGCAGACCGAGGGACGCTGTTTCTGGACGAAGTGGGTGACCTGCCGCCCGCCACCCAGGTCAAGTTGCTCCGGGTTATCCAGAATGGCGAATTCGAGCGGGTGGGGGGTACCCACACGCAACGTGTGGATGTGCGTCTGATCGCGGCGACGAACCGGGATCTCCAGGAGATGGTGGCAGAAGGCCGCTACCGGGCGGATCTGTATTACCGCCTGCATGTGGTCACCATACAGGTGCCGCCTCTCCGTGACTGCCGCGAGGACATACCCTTGTTGGTGGATGAATTCGTCCGTCAGTTCGCCCGGGAGAACGGCAAGATCATCACCGGCGTTGACGCCAGGGCACTGGATGCGCTGTTGAGTTATGAATGGCCTGGAAACGTGCGTGAGTTGAAGAACTGGATTGAGGGCATGGTCGTCATGTGCAGTCACGACGGCTTGCTGCGGGATGAGGACATCCCCAAATACGTTGAAAGTCGTCCGGTGTCGGACTCCGATACCGGTTTCAAGGTGGGCATGACCATGGCAGAGGTAGAAAAGCTCGCGCTTCGGGAAACGCTGAAGGCAGTGGATTACGATCGTCGCCGGGCCGCTGAAATCCTGAAGATCGGTCTCAGTACCCTTTACCGTAAGGAAAAGGAATTCGGTTTGCGTCAGGGGGCGTGAGCCGGTTGGCGAACCTTCACGCTTTTTTTACAGAGGCCGGTCCTGTTCGAGTCCAGGATCTGTGCAAGCGCAGCGTTCAGGATGCGTCAGAAGGTTGCTCCGGAACCGCACCGTACATGTCTTTGATGATACGATTGAGCTCCTCCTGGGGGGCCGCGACCACCCGGGCGTCGACTTCGAAGCGATGGCGATTGGCCAGGCGCAGGCCATGAGGATAATCCGTGAACAGACGCTCACACAGGGCGGCCGGGTCCAGGCCTTCCTGAAGTGCCTGTTGTTTGAGCAGGGCGGCCGCTTCTGGAGTGAACGACAGTTCTATCTGGTTTTCCTCATGGAATCTAGCGGCGTACTGATCCAGGGACGCCTGACTCACCAGGTCGTCCAATGCGCCGACGGGATCCTCCACTACCTCAGGGGTAACGACGAAACGCCTGACACCACAAGAAGGCAGACGCTTCTCATACGGTAGAAGGGTGCGCTCCAGTACCCCGACCAGACTTCGTGCTCCCGTTTTTTCCGCGTAGGCCTGCTGGGCCAGCTGGCGCAGAGCGTCGTCAGTAAAATCGATCTCTATGCCATAGGCCCGAAAATCCCGCTTCTTGGAGACGATTACACTGCTTCTGGGATTGCGTAAAATGGCGAGCAGGTCTTCCTCCGACAGAGGGTGCAGCACGGCGATGACGGGCAGACGGCCGATGAACTCGGACTCGAAACCATACTCGACGAAATCCTCTGAACGAGCCCGGGCGGCAAGCTCCGTGGGTTCCGATGCGGAGACGCCCGCATCAACCGACATGCGAAAACCGATCGCGCTCTGGTTGAGCCGCCGGGCAACGATTTCCTCCAGGCCGGAGAAGGCGCCGCTGACGATGAAGAGGATGTCGCGCGTGTTGATTTTTTTACGTTCGAGCTTACCCGTGCGCTGCATCTGCATGACCGTTTCCATCTGCGAGGCGATGTCATGCGGGGCCTTCAGATCGACCTCGGTCTCTTCCATCAGCTTGAGCAGGTTCCGCTGGACCCCGGCACGCGAGACATCCGGCCCTGTGGCGCCGCGCGATGAGGCGATCTTGTCGATCTCGTCGATGTATACGATTCCGTGTTGGGCGCGCTCGATATCACCATCCGCTTCACGGACCAGTTCACGGACCAGATCCTCGACGTCACCCCCTACATATCCGGTTTCGCTGAACTTGGTTGCGTCTCCCTTGACGAACGGCACCCCGAGCTTGCGGGCAATGAGTTTGATGAGGTAGGTCTTGCCGACGCCCGTGGGACCGATCATCAGCACGTTGTTCTTGATATTGCCGATGACGTCCTCCTCCGCGTCCGGAGGCAGATTGAGCCGGTTGAAATGAGTGCAGATCTTGGTGGCCAGAATGGCCTTGGCACCGCTCTGGCGGATGACGAACCTGTTCAGGTACGCCTCGAGCTCCTCGGGTTTGAGATCGAATGGGGCCGGCGCCTGCGCATGGTGGGCGTCATGGTCCCCTGCCGCAGTACCGGCCGCCTCTGGTTGTGCCGCACGTTGGGCCTCCAGCTGCTCCGCCAGGAACCGATGCAGCTTTTCCGGGTCCAATCCCATTCTCTCGGCACGTACATTCATACCAAACACTCGTTGGTGTAGGGGGTCACGATAGATGGGCGGAACATAGTACGATTTGACGCATCATTATGAATATACTGGCACCTGCGATCTCCCACAAGGTTGCTTGACACCCCGGAGCCGGCACCGTTAATTTCGATTCGGGTACAGGCGTCCAAACAATCGATGCAGGAACGTTGGCGTGACGGAGAAGAACATGGCCATCCGGCCGCAGCAGGGACGCGGCGGCAGTGTGTTCGCCCTGGTGGTGGTAGTGTGTCTCGGTACAACCTGCCTGTTGCCGGACATGGTGCCGGCAGCGGGAATACGGGGAATCTATTCGGCGGAAGCCGAAACCGCTTTCGAGCGTGCCCTGAGCGCATACCGGGACGCTCGTGTCCATGATGCCCGCGACCAACTGGAGCGTTTGTTACGTCAACCGGTGCATCAGCACACCAGTGCAGCCATGCTCATGCTGGCACGCGCACAATACCGGCTGGAAGAATACGACGCGGCAAGAGAAACGGCCACGGAGCTGGAACAGCGTTTCACCCATAGTCGCTACGTCCCCTATGCGCTGCTCCTGCAGGGGGATTCCTGTTATGCACGAAAAAGATACTCTGATGCCGCCGTCCTTTACGGCCGGTTGCTGGATGCCGCCACACCCCTTCAGGTCAAGGTGCGCGCGGCAGAACGGTTGGCTGCGCTCGCGGAGAATGCCTTGATCGATACAGCGGGTATGGATCGAATCCGGCATGCGGTTGGCGAGCAACGTTGGCGTGAAGCGGTATCGTTCGGGCGCGCACGCTGGTACGGAACCCTGGGCTGGAAAGCGCAGAGCCGGGAGGCCCTGCAGGCGTACCTCGAGCGCTATCCGGAAGGCGTTTTTCTGTATGAAGCGACGCGCAGGGACTGGTCTCCGGCCACGGCCGCATACGGCGATGCAACCGCACTGCCGGCGGATACAAAGGAAGTTCCTGCCCCGGAGACTCTCAGGGCCGCTCCCGGAGGCAGGCGAATCGGGCTGTTGCTGCCGCTGACGGGATCGAGTTTCGAACGGCAGGTCGGCGAAGACCTGTACGCCGGAGTGCAATTGGCCAATGAAGAGGCCGGTTCACCTTTTGAGCTGGTCGTGGCCGATGTGGGTATGGACTATGGTGATCTGCCCATCGCTGAACAGGAAAGCAAACGCCTGGTGCGTGTCATTCGGCAGACCCGGCGGTTGATATACGAGGAAGGGGTGGTGGCTATCACCGGTCCGGTCTTCAGCGCCGAGTGTGTGGCCGCGGCCGTAGTCGCCGAGAGTGCTGGGATACCCATCATCGCCCCCTTGGCGCAACAGAGCGGTCTGGATCAGACCGGGCGTCATGTCTTCCAGCTCAACGCCATACCGGAAGTCCAGGCGCGTTCACTGGCCGAGCATGCCACGCTGGTGTTGGGTCTGCGTCACCTCGCCGTCGTCGCTCCCCTTACAGACTACGGGTGGACCTTTGAGCGCGAGTTCCAGCGCGCAGCCCGGAAAAACGGCGGAGAGATCGTCTTCACGGATTGGTACGTACCGGAAGTCACCAAGGATTTCCGGCGCATGTTCAATGAAATGCGACAGGTCGGCTTTTCTCTGATGCCGCCTGCGCCGACGCCGCTGGTTCCGGCAACAGAGGCGGATTATGCATCCTATGCTTCCCAGGCGCCGTCTTTCCTCGTCGAGCTCCTGGCCGGTCTGGAGGGCACCACCGGAGAAGCGGATAGGGCTGCCGTCAAGGAAACTCCGGCTGATTCCTCGGAGATCTTCATAGATACCATTGACGGGGTGGTGCTCGTGGTGGAGCATTTCGGCGACGCCCAGACCATCGCGCCGCAGCTGCACTACCACAGGTTGCAGACCCAGATCCTCGGCAACGATATCTGGTACGAACCAGAGCGGATTCGCCAGCTCAGGCCGGCTGACCGGGCCCATCTGGAGGGCACGGTACTGGTTGCCGGTTCTCTGGAGGAGGATCCGGCCGCCAGGTCGTTCATCGATGCCTTCCGGCGACGATTTGCCCGCAATCCGGGGTACGCAGCCTATGGGTACGATGCTGCCCGGCTTCTCGAGGCGGCGTGGTCTGAAGGGCACCGGACTCCGGCGCAGCTGCGCGACTGGCTGGCAAATGTGCGGAACTACGAGGGCGCCTCCGGACGGATCAGCTTTCGGTCGGATCGGCGCGTCAACGAAGAGCTCGACCTGCTCAAGATCGATACGCGCGGCCGGATTCGCCGGCTGACCGAGCGGGATCTACCGGCTTTGACCGGAACGGGGGCACGATTCCCGGTGACCGAACTGAATTACGACCTTCCCAGGGCCAGTCTGCAGCCCGGCGAGCTGGACACAGTCGAATAACATGCCCGGTATCGTCTTCAGGGTTATCTTGTCAAAGCGGGCTTTGCCTCCTATCATCAACCGTTCTGTTTTCCGTGCGTGATCATATTCGCGTTCATGGATGCATATTGTCGAGGTGAACACATGCCAACGTATGAGTACGAGTGTCAAGAGTGCGGCCACCGGTTCGAGCAGTTTCAGAGCATCACGGAGGCGCCGCTGACGGACTGTCCCAGCACGTCGTGCTCCGGCAGGGTCAAGAGGCTGATCAGTGCAGGCGGGGGATTGCTGTTCAAAGGATCCGGTTTCTACATCACGGATTACCGGAGTGATTCGTACAAAAAGGCTGCCAAGGCTGACAGTGGTTCGGGCACGTCCGGTAAAGACTCGGGCACGAAGGACGGCGGCGGCAGCGGCAGCAAGAAAGAGGCCGGCACCAGCTCGTCAAAGACCGGCAAAGACTGAGCACAAAAGAGCCGGTACGCTGCCGCCAGCCCATGCCGGCCTGTATTGTTCGTTCGCCAACAGGGAACCTGTTCGGAAGACACGAGGTCTGAATGAGCACGTTACTTTCCGTCATGACGATGCTGGCCATGGTTTGGGCAGGAATAAGCGGTTGTGGCCAGCAGAATGCGGTCGAGTTGTTCGCGGATGGGCAGCGTGCGCTGGCGGAACCCGGGACCAGACACCAGGCAGGGGAGACCTTCAAGCAGCTGTTGGAGCAGTATCCCGAGCACCACCTGGCTCCCCGCGCGCTGAAGAAACTGGCCATGCTGGCCCAGCAGGACGGGCATATGGAAGAAGCCATCGCTCTGTACCAGCGCCTCCTGAGCGAATACCCGGACAGCGGCCAAGCCGACGAAGCGCAGTTCATGATCGGTTTCATCTGCGAGGAATACCTGGGTGACCTGGACCAGGCTCGCGCGGCGTACCAACGGGTCATCGACCACTTCCCTGACTCCGAGCTTGCGGTCAGTGCCCGGCGCTTGCTGCCCAATGTGGGTCGTGACCCGTCGGAGTGGGTGGAGTTCCAGGACTACGTGGACGTCGACGGTGCACCGTAGCCGGACAGGCGGCAGATCTCGCCTACGCGGCGAATCCCACAAACCATGATCTACGCATACCGGTTGGCCGCGTGATGTCGTTCTCCAGCGGCGCAACCATGCTGTTGCATCGCTCAAAGCAGAGGCACATGACCAGCACCAGCGATATCGAGGCGATCAGCCAGCGGATCGACACAGAGAGTGCGCTTGTCGGCCGGATACTCCAGGAAATGGACCGGGTCATCGTGGGACAGGCGGCCATGATCGAGCGTCTGTTGATCGGGTTGCTGTGTTCCGGGCATATACTGCTGGAAGGGGTGCCCGGACTGGCCAAGACACTCACCGTATCCACCCTGGCCAGCATCGTCCAGGCAACCTTCAGGCGCATCCAGTTCACCCCGGATCTGCTGCCCGCGGACCTTACGGGTACATTGATCTACCAGCCGCACACCGGCGAATTCGTGCCCAAGCGTGGGCCCGTATTTGCCAATTTCATCCTGGCTGACGAGATCAACCGCGCTCCGGCCAAGGTGCAGAGTGCGCTGCTGGAGAGCATGCAGGAGCGCCAGGTGACCATCGGAGACCACTCCTATCCCCTGCAAGACCCTTTTCTGGTGATGGCTACACAGAATCCCATCGAGCAGCAAGGAACCTATCCGCTGCCTGAGGCACAGGTGGACCGGTTCATGCTCAAGGTCAACGTAGGGTATCCGGAAAGGGAGGAGGAGCGTCTGATCCTGGACCGCATGGCCGCGAGTCCCCCGGTACAGGTGCAACCGACGGTGTCTCTGGAGGACATCCGGCGTGCGCGCGAGGTTGTCGAACTGGTCTACATGGACGAGAAAATCAAGGATTATATCGTCGCCCTGGTGTGCGCCAGCCGGGATCCGGTCGCGGCCGGACTGCGGGAGTTGGAGAACTGCATCGAGTACGGCGCCTCGCCTCGAGCAACCATCTTCATGGCGCGCGCGGCGCGGGCTCATGCGTTTCTGCGCCAGCGCGCCTACGTCACCCCTGAAGATGTGAAGGCTATCGGAGCGGACGTCATGCGCCATCGAGTGCTGGTCAGCTATGAGGCGGAGGCGGAAGAAATCGACGCGGAAAAGGTCGTGCAGCTGCTGTTCGATCATGTCGAGGTGCCGTGAACCGTGTCTGCACGCTGGCATACAAGGCCACGTTTCTGGGACCACAGACGCAGCTCCGGAAACAAGTAAGCCATGATTCCCAAGGAGATTCTGGACAAGGTCAGACGCATAGAGATACAGACCCGCAGCGTGGTTGATGAGCGGTTTGCGGGCGAGTATCATTCTGTCTTCAGGGGCCACGGCATGGAGTTTGCCGAGGTGCGTGAATACCAACCCGGAGACGATGTCCGCAGTATCGACTGGAACGTGACGGCGCGCGTGGGCAGCCCGTTTATCAAGATATTCGATGAAGAACGGGAACTCACGGTTATGCTGGTGGTGGACGCCAGTGCTTCCGGTGCATTCGGCAGCGGACAGCGCATGAAGGGCGAGATCGGCGTGGAGATCTCGGCCGTGCTGGCCTTGTCCGCCATCCGTAACAATGATCGTGTCGGTCTGCTCATCTTCACCGATGCGGTCGAATTGTTCATACCGCCGCGCAAAGGACGCCGGCACGTGCTGCGGGTCATCCGTGAGCTGCTCTATTTTCGTCCACGCAGCAAGGGCACGGCGATCGGCGTTGCGCTGGAATTCCTGGAGCGGGTGTTGCACCGCCGCAGTGTCATTTTTCTGATCTCCGACTTTTTGGATAGCCGTTATACGGGTCCTTTGCGGTATCTCAGTCGCCGCCACGATGTCAATGCCGTGATCCTGGAGGATCCGCGGGAACGGCAACTGCCCGACGTTCATTTCGTCACTTTACGGGATGCGGAGAGCGGTGAAACACTACTGGTAGACACCCATGACCGCCGGGTGCGTGACGCCTATGCCCGGCAGCAGGCACAATACGCCCGGCAGCGTTCGGAAATGCTGCGCCGTTTGACTATCGATGAGGTGTACATAGACACGACCCATTCATACATCGAGCCGCTTGTCCGGTTTTTCCGGATGCGGACGCGCCGGCGGCAGGCGCGGCGAGTCGGCGGCCGGTAGTCTGCGGGTGAAGTCGCGGAGCCGGTGGACGGTAGGCGTTGATACTTTCAAGGAGCCACCACCAGCGCACTTGGCCCCAATTGTCTCAGGCAGAAACTCGCGCGCGGCGCCTCGCTTGCACCGCCGTCGAACTGCTCTGTAAATCTTTTTGGCGCAATCTGTTTCTCAGGAGGACGATCTGGTGATCGAGGTGAGCAATCTGTCCAAAGATTATGGAAACGTGACCGCGGTGGCGGATATCTCGTTCCGGGCCGATCCGGGCCAGATACTGGGGTTCCTGGGTCCGAATGGTGCCGGCAAGACGACGACCATGCGGATACTGACCTGTTTCCTGCCGCCCTCAGGTGGCACAGCGCGCGTTGCCGGATACGACGTGGTCGAGCAATCCATGGAGGTCCGCAGAAACATCGGCTATCTGCCAGAACAGCCACCGCTGTACGATGATATGACCGTGCGCTCCTATCTGCAGTTCGTCGCCCGTATCAAGGGGCTGGCATGGGAGCGCATCGATAGCCGTATCGACGAGACCATGGAGCGCACCGCTGTCACGCATTATGCCGGCACACCGATCGGGCAGCTGTCCAAGGGATACAGACAGCGGGTCGGCCTGGCACAAGCCCTGGTGCATGATCCCCCGGTTCTGATCCTGGATGAACCCACTGTAGGTCTGGATCCCAAGCAGATCATCGAGATCCGGCAGCTGATCAGGGAGCTTGGCGGTGATCGAACGGTCATCCTCAGCACCCACATACTGCCGGAAGTCAGCATGACCTGTGACAAGATCGTCATCATCAACAATGGCCGCATAGCCGGGGAGGGGTCGCCGGAAAGCCTGATGGCGCAACTACGCGAAGGCGAAGCCCTGCGGGCCCTGATCGGCGGCGAGGTGCAGGCCGTGGAAGCGGTGCTGCGTGGGATTGACGGTGTCGTCGATATCACCCATGAGAGTGGACCTGACGGGGACACTGAACGGGTATACACCATCACTACGAAGCCGGGAACGGATGTGCGCGATACCGTAGCTCGGACGATCGTCAACCGCGGTTTCGGACTGCGCGAATTGCGGCCGCTGGACATGTCCCTGGAGGACATCTACCTGCGTCTGACCACAGAGGAGGTGATTGCCGAAGATGCGTAACATGATCGCAGTCTACAACAAGGAGATGCGTTCCTATTTCGTCTCGCCTGTGGCATACGTGATCGCCGGTGTCTTTCTCTTCCTGTCCGGCTACCTGTTTCGCAACATCCTGATGCAGTTCAACTACTGGAGCTTACAGTTCGCCCAGCGATCGCAGATGATGCAGATGGGTGGCATGCCCACTCTCAATCTCAACGAGATGGTGATCACCCAGTTCTTTGCGGTCACGGATTTCATCTGGTTGCTGATCGTGCCCATGCTCACCATGCGCCTTTTCGCCGAAGAAAAGAAAACGGGCACCATGGAACTGTTGATGACCTCACCCGTGTCCACCGTGGAGCTGCTGCTGGGTAAGTACCTGGCATGCCTCTCCCTGTATGCCATGATCGTGGCGATGACCCTGGTCTACCACATCATTCTGACGGTATACGGCTCACCGGACTGGGGGCCCATCGCCACCGGATATGTAGGGTATCTGCTGCTGGGAGGCGCCTTCATCTCGGTCGGAATCCTGGCATCGTCGCTCACCGAAAACCAGATCGTAGCCGTTCTGCTTGGATTCGGCATGTTGCTCCTGCTCTGGCTGATCGACTGGTCTGCCAGTTTCGCCGGCCCCACGGCCGCCCGGATATTGCGCTATCTCTCGTTCATCGAGCACCTGCAGGGCTTTCAGCGGGGTGTGATCGATACGAAAAACGTGGTCTTTTACCTGAGTTTCATCTTTTTCAGTCTTTTCCTGACCACCCGTGTCATCGAGTCCAGGAGATGGAGACGCTAGGATGAAGGCATACACCACACCGTTGAGTCTGGTCGGTGCGGCGCTGATCCTGGCAGGTACGATGGCCTTTCTGCTGGGTCCGGATTCGGGCTACGTCGCAGGTGGCAACGTGGTCCTGGGCCTCGTGCTCGTCGTCGTCGCCGGCGGTCTCAACCCCGAACTGTTTCGCTACTACGGACGCTGGCTCAATGCATTCTGGGGAGCCATCATGGTGCTGGGTATCGTGGTTATGGTCAATTTCCTGGCCGACCGGTATCCGCACCGCATCGATTTGACCGAAGGTCGCCTGCACAGCCTCTCCGGGCTGACCGTGCAGACCCTGCGTGGTCTGGAACGGGACGTCGAGGTGCTGGCTTTCATGCGTGCCGGAGAGAGCGATCAGGCCGAGTTGCTGCTGCGTGGATACGCTGTGCGCAGCCCGCGGTTTTCCTATGAGATCATCGATCCTGATCGGGCTCCGGAACGAGCCCGGCAGGAGGGCATCACGCAGTACAACACCCTGGTGGTGCGGTCCGGCAGCAGGGAACAGCAGGTGACCACGCTCGAAGAGAGAGATGTCACCAACGCCATGCTGCGGGTGATACGGGACCGGCAGGAGAAGGCCTACCTGACCGCCGGCCATGGAGAAGTGGGTACCGGGCCGCAGCAACGCAGTTTGAGCCAGCTCAGGGAGCGACTGCAGGAGATCGACTATGTCCTGGAAGATACACTGCTCCTGGCCCGGGAGGGCACGGTTCCTGCTGATTGCTCGCTGTTGATCATCGCCGGTCCACGCACCCGTTTTTTCGACGACGAAATCGACGCCATACGTCGTTACCTGGAACGCGGCGGAGCCCTGCTTGCCATGCTGGATCCCGGCCATCCTACCGGTCTGGAGGAGCTGCTGGCGGAATACGGCATCATCCTGGGCGATGACTTTGTCATCGACACCAGCGGCATTGGATCCCTGTTCGGTCTGGACTACACCACGCCGATCGCCGCCTCGTACGGCGAGCATCCGATCACCCGCAATCATCACGGTGTGATGACCTTTTTCCGCCTGGCCCGCTCGGTCAGTTTCGAGCCCGAGGGTCGCGATGGGCTGGACGGCGTCGAGCTGGTGTACACCAGCCAGCACAGCTGGGCGGAGACGGACCTCAGCGTACTGGCGGCAGACGGCCAGCGCACGGTCACCATGGACGAAGGGGAGGACCGCCCCGGCCCCGTGCCGATCGCTGTTGCGGTCGAAGCGCTGCATGAACCGGACGGGGCTCGGGCTCGCCTGGTCGTTTTCGGTGACGCCAATTTCGCCACGGACCAGTATTTCGGTTATCAGGGCAACGGCGATCTGGCTCTGAACGCGACGAGCTGGCTGGTGGAAGATGAGGGGCTGATCTCCATCCGTCCCCGCCAGGCCGGCCACAACCCCATCTCCCTGACCGCGAACCAGGCACGCTGGGTATTCTGGATCACCGTGGTCTTCATGCCCCTGACCGTTATGCTGGCCGGCTTGCTGGTCGTAACCCGCAAGGGAAACTGGCGTTTCGCGGATCTGGGAACGGCTGGTGCGGGTGTGATCCTGACGCTGGCCGCCGTGGCCGCCGTCAACTTCCTGGCCGGACGGTACCACCATCGGATCGATCTGACGGCTGAAAAGTTGTTCACTCTGGATTCGCAGACCGTCGAGGTGCTGGACGAACTGAAACACACCGGCCAGTCCGTGCAGGTCAGGGCTTTCATCAGTGAATTTGCCGGCAGACGATTTCGGGATCTGCTGGCCGAGTACCGATACCACGCGCGCAATCTGGACTTCGAGTTTGTCGATCCCCAACGCAACGCATTGCTGGTCGAGCAGTATGACATTCGCCAGGCAGGGACTTCGATCATCGAAGTGGAGGACGCCGGGGTTGTCCGCACAGAGCGCATCACCGAGCAGTCGGAGGAAGCCCTGACCAATGCGCTGCGGCGGGCACTCTACGCTCAGGACCAGCGCATCTGTTTTACCACGGGCCACGGCGAGGGTCAGCTGAACCAGTTGGATGGGACGGGCTACAGTATTCTGCGGGGCCGGCTGCGGGACATGAACCTGGAAGTGGTCGACCACTTTGCCCTCGGAGTGGACGAGTTGGATCCGCGGCACGATGTGCTGGCGGTGGTGGCGCCCAGAACGCCCTTTTCCGCCGCTGAACTCGACGCGGTTCGAGACCACCTGGACCGGGGCGGGCACGCGTTGATACTGCTGCAACCGGCAACGGAAACCGGTCTTGAATCCCTGCTGTCCGAATACGGCATTGCTGTCGGTGATGACTTCGTGGTCGACCTGAGTGGTCTCGGACAGATGATAGGGGCTGATGTGTCCGTCCCTGTGGTGCTCGACTACGGTGAACATCCGGTCACCGAACGGATCGGCCGCGGGGTCATGAGCTTTTTCCCGCTGGCCCGCTCGGTGTCACCCGGCCCTGACCGGAGCCGCAATCCACAGGTGGTCCGGTTGGCGCAAACCCATCCGAGCAGCTGGGCGGAGAGCGATCTGTCACCGATCATCGGCGATGGCGGCGGCGAGGTTTCGTTCGATCCCGAAGTGGATATCCAGGGGCCGGTGTCCCTGGCCGTCGCGGCCGAGGCCGATGCGGATTCGACGCTGGCTCCCGGACAACGGGCCAGGCTGGTCGTGTTCGGTGACGCTGATTTTGCCAGCAACCAGTATTTCGGCCAGCAGGCCAACGGCCAGCTGGTGATGGGAAGCCTCTCCTGGCTGAGCGAGGACGAGGAGCGTCTCCAGATTCCCGCGCGTCAACCTCGGCACAACCCCATCAACCTGGTCGGCACATCCGGCCAGGTGATCCTGTGGATCTCGGTATTCATCCTGCCGTTTGCCGTAGCGCTGTCCGGACTGGTGGTCGTTCTGCGGCGTGGGTGCGGTACGTACGCGGAAGGCGCGATCAGTTGGCTGCTGTACAGTTTTGCCGCCAATGCCTGCTTCCTGTTCGTGACCGGCGTCGTGCGCAAGAGTGAAGCCAGCTGGCTCGCGGGAGAGACCCTGTTGGTCCTTGCCATGATCAGCGTAGCCGTGGCCTATGGTATCCACCGGCGCGCCCGGTGGGTCCGGGCTCCGGCGCTGACACTGGCTCTGCTCAGTGCAGGGGCCGGTTTCTGGTTCATACCACACGACACGATCAAGCTGGTATACGCCGCCGTATTTCTGGTCAACAGTGCCATTCTGGCATGGATCCGTGCGACTTTCGACGAGTGAGCAAGGGATATAGGTCATGAATCTCCGTACCAACCTGATGATCGGGGGCGTGTTTCTGGCGTTGCTCGCCTTTGTCTACTGGCACGAAATCCGGGGAGGCGAGCGGCGGGCCGAAGAAGCCCGACTGGCCAAGCAACTGCTGTCGTTTCCCTCCGAGGCGGCGAAACGGCTGACTGTCGAACGCGGTGATACGGTGGCGGTCCTGGAGAGGATAGACGATCAATGGCGCCTGCTGCACCCGGTGATCGATCGGGCCGACCAGCAGGCCTTGAGTCGATACCTCCGCACCCTGCGCGAATCCGAGCGTGAACGTGTGGTTGCAGACAGTGCCGAAATAACCCGGAACACTGCCCATCTGGAGCGTTACGGTCTGGACAGGCCGCGACTACGCGTTGCTCTGGAACTGGATGATGGCACCCTGGACACGCTGGCCTTTGGTGACGATTCACCGACCGAGAGCCACACGTACGTGCAGCACCACGGTGACAATCCCGAGGTCTTCGTGGTGCCGGCCTGGCGTTTCGACAATCTGAACAAGGGCGTATTCGATCTGCGTGACCGGCGCGTTTTACCGTTCGAGCGGCGGCAGGTGGCCGAGATCCGTTTGCTCCGTCCTGAGCAGACCATCACCCTTATGCGCAACCAGGATGACGAGACCTGGCAGATCACCAGCCCCATACAAGGCAGGGCGGATGCGGAGGCGGTTCGCAGGATCCTCAGCAGGCTGCAGGACGGCGAAGTGGCGGCTTATGTGGCCGAACCGGATGAAATCAGTCCCGAGGCCCTGACGGCATTGGGATTGGAGCCGGCTCACACGTTGGAAGTCGTGTTGCTGAGTGGACCCGAGCGGGCTGAAAAACGACTGCGTATCGGTAGTGAGTCGCCTTCTGGACGGTATTTCGCCCGCGATATGAGTTCGGAGCGCGTTTTCGAGGTGGACAATCTGCTGGTGAGTGATCTGGATCAGTCGCTGAAGGATCTGCGCGACCGTACCGTGCTGCAGATCCAGCGTACGGCCATATCGCGCGTCGCCATAGAGCGGCCTGACGAACCCACGGTCGCCCTGGTGCGGGACAGCGATGGCGTCTGGTCCGTGGAGCTGCCAGAGCCTTTGCCGGTACGGTCGTGGGAGATCGAGAGTCTCCTGAGCGACCTGACGAGCCTCGAGGCCCATGGTTTCGCGGAGCCTGCGGATCCTGGTTACCGGGAAGCCCCATTCCTGTTGAGTTACATGCTCAGCGGTACGGACGATGTGGCCGTCACGGTGCGTTTTTCCGGCGATCCGGACGTGGCGGTCTATGCAAGCATAGATACGGATCCAACGGTGTACCGAATCGATCTGGCGGACTTCGCCGATCTGGATCTGATACTGGAAGATCTGGCGGACATCCCGGATTCGCCCACCGGTGCAGACGTGGACTACTCTTCGGTTCAGCCGTGATGACACAGAAGCAGTCCCGGTTCCTGTCATGGATTCTCGCCGGCGTGTTCTCGCTGGCAGCGGGATCAGCGGGGGCGGAACTGCCGGCGGTAACAGCACAACTGGATACCCATGTGGTTGCCCTGGGCGATCGTGCCACCGTGCGCCTGCAGTTGAACTACGGCGACGGGCAAAAGCCTGAACGGCCCGACATACACAGTTGGCTGCACGGGCTGGAACCGGAGATCAGCGAAACACGCCTTCCCGGGAGCGTCGCGGGCGAACAGGTGTGGCGCTTCGATGCCCGCATACAGCTTTTGGGACTGGGCGAGCAGAACCTTGCGGCGCTTCCCATTTCCTTCGTTACCGCGGCTGGGGACACGGTGGTGCGCAGTACTCACCCGCTTACGGTCGAGGTGCTGGGTGTGCGTAAGGAGGGTGACCTGGAGCCACGCGATATCAAGCCACCGGTGCCGGTACCCGGTGGTTGGCCGTTGTGGTGGGTGGCCGGCGGCGGCCTGGCGCTACTCGGCACGGTACTCGTACTGATCCACCGGAAGATGAGCCGCCGGGAGGTGACAGCGGCTACTGCGACGTTTGTCGCACCCGTGGATCACGCCGCCGAATTCGTCCGCATTGCTGATATGGGCCTGCTGGAAAGCGGCAGGTACAAGGAGTACTACTCGCTGCTGGCCGACAACCTGCGCGCATTCCTGCAGCATCGGCTCGGTATCGATGCCATGGAACTGACGACGCAAGAGATCGTCACACAACTGCACACACGGAAACCGGAGGACCCGTCCGGGCTGATCGACGGGATACGGCATTTCCTGTCCACAGCGGACCTGGTGAAATTCGCCCGGATGCGGCCGGAACTGCCTGCGGCGCGCCAGGCGCCACAAGCAGGAATCTCCTTGCTTGAGCGTATAGATGCAGAGATGGTCTCGCCTCTGCCTGCTGTGGGCGATACGACAGATGGTCTGAGCCCGGCGGCTGCGGATGCCAGGCCGGAAACCAGAGTCGGAGGATCGTGAAGGCATGGCGTCCTGGCGATTCGCTACGCCGGAATGGCTGGTTCTACTGTTGCTGGTGCCGTACGTTCTGTACCGTTACCGCCTGGTCGAACGTCGTGGCTGCGGCTCCATACGGTATTCGAGCCTGCATGTTTTCAAGCTGACCGGTGTCCGATGGGGTGCCCGGTTTCGGCACGTCCTCATCGTACTCCGGCTTGGCGCTCTGATTTGCCTTGTCGTCGCCATGGCACGGCCTCAGTTCGGTCGGGAGGTTCGTCATCTGTCGGCGGAAGGTGTGGACATCGTTCTGGCGGTGGATGTATCATCCAGCATGAATGCCAATGATCTGGCCGGCGGCGAGAAGACTCGCCTGCAAGTCGCCAAGGAAGTCATCGACCACTTCATCTCCGGACGCAACGGGGACCGCATAGGTATGGTCGTTTTCGCCGGCAAGAGTTTTACCCATTGTCCGTTGACGCTCGACTACCAGGCGCTGCGCCGGACCCTGGCTGACGTGCGTATCGCCGATCGGGACTGGGATGGCACGGCCATCGGCATGGCTCTGATCAATGCCTGCAACCGTTTGCGTGACGCTGAAGGAGACAGCAGGATTATCATCCTGCTTACGGACGGGGTGAACAATGCGGGCGAGATCGAGCCACTCACCGCGGCCGATGTGGCTGCTGCTGTTGGGATACGCATCTACACCGTTGGTGTGGGCAGCGAAGGCACGATACGCCAGCCTGTACAGGGGATCTTTGGCACGCGCTACAGGACCGTCCAGGTGGAAATCGACGAAGAGCTGCTCGAGGAAGTCGCGGTGCGCACCGGTGGCCGCTATTTCAGGGCGGTGTGCGCGAAGACCCTGGAAGCGGTCTACCAGGAGATCGACCAACTGGAGACCACTGAGGTCACCAGCAGTGTCCACGTCGACTACGCCGAGCGTTTCGCCTATCTGCTATGGCCTGGCCTGTTCATGCTCGTGCTGGAAATGGTGCTGGCCAATACCCGGTTTCGCCGTATACCCTGAGAAACCGCCATGCTTTTCGATGAGCCCGTCAACTTCTGGTTGCTGCTGCTGATACCGCTGGCCGGCGGCCTGCTGGCAGCCGGTTTCGTGGCCAGACGGCGGGCGCTGGCTCGTTTCGCCCCATGGTCCATGTCCCGGCGCCTCGTGGCAGGCAGCAGTACCGGCAGGCAGGTATTCAGGGCGGTACTGCTGATGTCGACTCTGTCGTTTCTGGCTTTGGCACTCACGCGTCCGCAATACGGTGTCCGGCCGGCGGTGGTAGAACAGCGGGGAGTGGATGTGGTCATCGCGCTGGACGTTTCCCGCAGCATGCTGGCCGAGGACGTCCGGCCCAGCCGGATAGGCCGCGCCCTGTTCCAGATACGAGCCCTGCTGGAGGCACTGGAAGGACACAGGGTGGGGTTGGTGCTGTTCGCCGGAAAGGCAGCCGTGCAGTGCCCGCTGACTTTGGATCACGCTGCCGTAAGGATGTTTCTGGATACGGTGGATCCGGAGACCTTTCCCGTGCAGGGAACGGCCGTGGAAGCTGCGGTCCGGGTGGCGATGCAGTGCTTTGATCCTGACGATCGGCAGCACAAGGCTATCGTGCTGTTCACCGATGGTGAGAGCCATACAGATGATCCGGTCGGTGCGGCCCAATCTGCCGCTGCGGCCGGAGTGCGGCTCTATGCCGTCGGACTGGGTTCGACTGCCGGCGGATTGATTCCCAGGCATGGCGAGGATGGCGGCATCAGCTTCCATCGCGATGCTTCGGGTAACCCCGTCAGAACCAGACTGGACGAGTCGACATTGCAGGAGATGACCCGGGCGGCCTATGGGGAGTATTACCGCAGTACGCTTGCGGGCGCCGAGATATCGGCGCTGGCCGAACAGGTGAACAGCATGGACAAGAAGGACCTCGGCGCGCATCCGTTGACCGAGTATACCGAACGCTATCAGATCCCGTTGGCGCTGGCGTTGCTCTGTCTGTTCGTCGAAGTCCTGATGGGAGACGGGCGCACTCGAACCCGGGAATGGCGAGGCCGATTCGCATGAACAACTCATGGTTGTCATGGCGCGGCGTGACGCTGACGGCATCGGCTGTCCTGCTTTTGGGAGCCACGGTGGGCGATCCAGCTGCCAGGCGCGCTGAAGAAGCGTTGAGATTGTACGAAAAGGGCCAGTTCGAGGCAGCCTTGCAGCTGTACCGGGAGGCGCAGGTGGAAAAACCAGGCTCTCCCGAGCTGCATTTCAACCTGGGTGATGTGTTGTTCAGACTTGGTGACGCCGAAAATGCGTTACGCGAGTTCGAACTTGCCGCGGCAGCGCCCGAACTGCGTGCCGCAGCGCTGTACAACATGGGTACCGTGTACCTGACCCAGCATAGACTGGATGAAGCAGTCGAGGCCTACCGTGCGGCTTTGCGGGCAGATGACGCTGATGATGACGCCAGAGCAAACCTGGAGCTGGCTCTGCGACTGTTGGACCAGCAACAGCAACAGCAACAGCAACAAGATACGAACGGCCAGGACACCGGGGGGGACAGGGAGCAAGGACCGGATGGAGCGGCGGCGCCACAGACAGGTCAGGACCAACAGCAACCGGATTCCGTCCACGAACCGCCACCGGAGGAATCGGATGACGACAACCGGGAGACTCCAAAGGACGGCCACGCGGAACCACCCGTGCCGGAAACGCGGTCAGGGATCGACAGAGAAGACGCTGAGAAGCTGCTCGATGCCCTGATCGACCGCGACAGGCAGGCGCAGCGTCACCGCTGGAGGCCTGGGGGCGGTGACGGCGGGAAGGACTGGTAGTGCCATGCCGCTCTGGATCGTGATTTTCCTCGGATTGACGACTTGTCTTGGTATTCCCGGTCCGGTTCTCGGCCTCGATGTCGATTTCGAGGCCTGGGTGGACAGAACCCGTATACGTCAGTCGGAACCCCTCAGACTCACCCTGAGCATTCGTTCGACTGAGCGGGTGCAGCACATGCCGGCACCGCAGATCGATCTGTCGGAGTTCCAGGTCGAGGGACCCTCGATACGTACCAGCACCAACGTCAGCATCGTCAACTTCCAGCAGGAACTCACCTACATCCGTGAACTGACCTATACGCTGCACCCGCGGCGTACCGGCAAGATCCTCATCGGTCCGGCCAGTCTGGAGCTCCAGGGGCAGACGTACCAGACCAAGGCCCTGGTGGTAGATGTGGCAGCCAGCGATGCGCCCCAGACCATGGCACAGGATGAGGAGACGGATCGCCGTTCCACCGGTCTCGCCGATACCTTGTTCGTACGCGCCAGAGCCAGCCGGCTGCAGGCGTACGTCGGCCAGCAGATCAGCGTCGAATACGATCTGTGCTTCCGAACCGGATTGCAGAACGTAGGTTTCCGCCAGGTTCCTTCGTTTTCTGGTTTCTGGATGGAGGAAGTGTTCGTCGCCCAGTCACTGCAGAGCCGGCGTGAGGTGATCGATGGCGTGGCGTTCGACGTCGCGCCACTGCGCCAGGTTGCCTTGTTCCCTACCAGGGCCGGTATCCATGTGATCGATCCCCTGGTGATATCCTGCGATGTCCCGGTGCGTCCCGGGAGACGTGGTTCGCCTCTGGATGGGGTCTTCGATGACGCGTTCTTCGGACGGGCTACCCGGACCGTAGTGGTGCGGAGCGACTCCATCCACCTGGAGGTATCGGGTCTACCGGAAAAGGGACGACCAGACGGCTTTTCCGGGGCTGTCGGCAGCTATTCCATGCAGGTAGAGTCGCACCCTGCCGAAGTAACCGTCGGTGATCCCGTAAGCCTGCGCGTCACCATCGAGGGCACGGGCAACCCGGATGCCATCGTGCCGCCCGCAGTGCAGGTGCCGCCGGAGATTCGGCGGTTCGGTCCCGAGGTCCAGGCGGACAGGCACGTGGCCAACGGCAAGATCGGCGGAAGCCGAACCTACGAGTTCATACTGATACCAGCGGTAGCCGGAGAGTTTGCCCTGGACCCGGTGCAGTTCGCCTACTTCGATCCGGATCGAGGCCGGTACCGCGTGCTCACATCGCCTCCTGTGCGCCTGCGCAGCCACAGCAACGGTGCGGAACTGGCTGACCAGCGTTCCGGTCCTCCGCGGATCGGCCGTGGCATAGAGACGTTGGGAACGGATATCCGCTACATCAAGCCGGATGCACACCGTCTGGGCGGCGGTCTGCGGCTGCATGCACGTCCTGGTTTCTGGTTGGCGCAGGCGCTGTTGCCGCTGGGTTTTGCCGGTTCCCTGCTGTACCAGCGCCACCAGCAGCGTATGCAGGCGGATGGCGCCTATGCGCGGCGCCGACGGGCCCGGGGAGATGCCGAACGCAGGCTTCGGCAAGCCCGCCAGCGCCTGGCTGCGGGAGACAACGTGGGCTTCCATGCCGAGGTCCAGCGGGCCGTTCTGGCGTTCGTCGGGCACCGGCTGAGTCTGGCGGCGGCCGGGCTGACGCAGGATCGCTGCGTTCAGGTATTGCACGAGCGGGGCGTATCCGGAGAGCTGAGCCGCACCCTGCGCGAGCTGCTGGACCTGTGCGACTATGCCCGGTTTTCCGGCGGTAGCGCCACCGTGCCGGAAATGACGCAGACACTGGACCGGACCAAACGACTGATTGCGCAACTGGAGAAGGTCATCTGATGCTGGCGGGGGTTTTCGGACTGTTGCTGTCGTTTTGCGCCGGTGCCGACGCCGGCGCTTCGGAAGCCTTCAGCATGTACAACCATGCCAACAGTCTATACGCAGCGGGGGAATACCAGGCGGCCCGCGACCGGTATTTGGAGGTCGTCGCCGGAGGCATGGAGGACGCCTGGCTGTTCTACAACCTGGGCAACGCCTGGTTCAAATCCGGAGAACTCGGCAAGGCCATTCTATGGTACGAACGGGCGCGCCGGCTTGAACCCAGAGACCCGGACATTCTTCACAATCTGCGTTTCGCCAAGACGATCAAACGGGATCGAGATCCAGAGCCAGGGCATCGTTTCTATACCGCCATGGCGAGAGTCTTGCATCATCCGACGCTCGATGAACTCAGCGCGGCTTTCAGTGCCCTGTTGCTGGCCCTGTTTCTGCTGGGATTGGTCTGGCTGCGCCGGGGCAGACAGATGACTTCGGGGTGGCTGGCGGGGGTCATCGTGTGCAGCAGCCTTTTACTGGTCAACACGGTCGTCCTGTCGGCGCGCATGTACCATCATTACACGGTAACCGAGGCCATCGTGATATACCCGCAGGCGCGCGCCCGGAGCGGGCCGGACGAGCGCCAGACACCGGTTTTCCTGGTGCATGAGGGCACCAAGGTGCGCATCGATCGACAGCAGGAAGACTGGCTTTTGATCCGGCTCCCCAACGGGCTGCGCGGTTGGCTGGAGCGCAGGAAAGTGGAAGAGATCTGATCTTCCGGCCGTTCAGTCGGCCTGGGCGGACACGGTCCGGGAGGTCCGGGAAGCCGCTCGGGGCGTATGAGGCCGTGTGAGGCCTTACAAGCGGATATGGGAATCTTGCCCACACGGGGGTTGCCGGGATCATGAGCGCCGGATGATGCGGCACTCTCCCTGCTCCTGACCTACGATAACCTCACTGACAAGGCCCACGAACAACCCGTTTTCCACCACCCCCGGAATGCTGTTCAGGACGGTATCGGTCCGGGCAGGATCAAGAATACCCTGCGGGAAGAAGCAGTCTACGATGTAATTGCCGTTATCGGTCAGATAGGGGCCGGTCTGCAGCTGGCGCAGTTCGGCACGAATGCCACGCTGTTGCAGCACGCGCTGCACCAATGACCACCCGAACGGGATGACTTCCACCGGTACTGGGACGGGTCCGCCCAGGCGGTCCACCAGCTTACCGGGATCGATGACGATGATCTGTCGTTCGGTGGCGGATGCCACCACTTTTTCGCGCAGTAACGCACCGCCCAACCCCTTGATGAGGTTCAACTGCGGATCCACCTGGTCAGCCCCGTCAAAGGTCAGATCGATGATGGGTGCTTCCTGCATAGTAACCAGTCGTATGCCATAGCCGGCCGCCAGCGTTGCCGAAGCGTCCGAAGTGGGTACTGCGGTGATACGCAGTCCTGCGGCCACCCGTCGACCCAGTGCATGGATACCGTATTCTGCCGTACTCCCCGAACCCAGTCCCACCACCATTCCATCACGGATGTTCTCCACCGCCGCTTGTGCCGCTCGTTCCTTCAGCTGTTCCATGTCTATAACCGCATTAAATAATGAATCTGACGCGCAACTTCCTCGAAACCCATATTGACGTAGAGGCTGGCCCCAACCTCGTTCTGCACCAGGGTTTCGATCTTGGCGCATTCCATGTTCTGCGCGCGCAGGTAGTCCAGTGCGGTCTGGATGAGCTGCTTACCCAGACCGCGGCCCTGATAGGCAGGCAGGATGGCAAGGTTGGGGATTCCGCCAATCCTGCTCTCCCGGTCCACCCGGGTGGTGATGTAACCGACAACCTGGTCATCCGCCTGCAGGACGAATACCCCCCGGGCACGATCCCCGGCGACATCGTCATCGATGTGCCGCAGCTTGCGCCAGCGCCAGTCACGACCGCCGATGCACCCGAAACGCGCTTCGATGTTGCGGTCGATGGAGACGGGTTCGAAACAAAACGCCGTGATGCGTTTGAGCGCGGGCAGGTCGTCCGGATGGTATTCCCGGATTACCGGTTCCGTTTGCATAGCTCTGTACCGTGAATTTTTGTCGTGAGTCGATGACTGCCAGGTCCGCACCCGGACCGGCAGATCAATATGGCACGGACTGGCCATGCCGGCAAATGACCGCATAGAGCCACGCTCCATCAAAGGCCACGGCCGGTGCCGGCACAATACCGGGACGTTGAGGTCCGGCACGGGCGGAGTTATCTTAAGCGGGACGGGGCAGAATCTTGCGCCGGAGCGGTCCTTGGCGGCGTCACCGATACTGTCTGATCGCTGGTGCCGGGCAGAGCTTCGCACAAAGACAACGGGTCGTAAAGCCCATGCCTGTCGTCGCGCATTGCACCGGACTGTACCTGCACACGCATGGCGTATGGTTGTATGCGCAGATCGCGCATCAACGACGCTATGAGCCCATGGTGCTGGCGCAGGATACCGCGAACCTGGACGAGTTCCCGGTGGCACGGCTGTATGCGGCCGCGCAGCTGCCGGGACTGCTCCGTATCTACAACCGGTTGATCCGCAAGGCAACCGGCGAGTATCCCCTGTATGCGGCCAGGCTCAAGCGGGGCAAAGCGGCGCTGATCCATGCTCACTTCGGGTACGAAGGGGCGCGCTGTCTGCGCGCTCGCCGTGGCAGCGGCCTTCCCATGCTGACCTCATTCTACGGCGCCGATGCCAGCGATTACCATCGTGATCCGTCCTGGCGGCGGCGGTATGAGCGTCTATTCGTGGCTGGAGAAGCGTTTCTGGTGGAGGGCAGTGCCATGCGGCAACGCCTGGCGGACTGCGGCTGTCCAGTGGAGAAAATCCGTATCAACCATCTGGGCGTGGATCTCACCCGGCTGCGCTTCGCCGAACGCCGCGCCAGTCCTGAACCCCGTTTCCTCATTTGTGCTGCGCTGCGCGAGAAAAAGGGCATACGATACGCCCTGGAAGCCCTGGCCCGGGTGCGCGACCAGGGATGGGCCTTCCGCCTGGTGATCGTCGGTGATGGGCCCGAGCGGCCTGGACTGGAGCAACTGGCGCGCGACCTGGACCTGCAGGGCAGAATACACATGCGCGGTATGCTGCCCTACAGCCAGGTGATCACCGAGCTCCAGCAGTGTGATGTGTTGCTGCAGCCCAGTGTGACCGCGACCGACGGAGATACCGAGGGTGGCGCGCCGGTTATCCTGCTCGATGCTCAGGCTTGCGGCATTCCCGTGGTGGCCACGCACCACGCGGATATCCCGGAATACGTTCGCGACGGCCAGAGCGGGCTGCTGGCTCCGGAGCGGGATGCTGCCGCCCTGTCCGATTGCATCCTGTTCCTGCTGCGCCATCCGGATGCCTGGGGACGCCTGGGGGCGGCCGGACGGCTGCATGTGGAACAAGAATACTGCGCCCGGCGTCAGGCGGAACGGCTGGAGGCCATCTATGACGAGTTCGTCTGAGCATTATCCTGACCGCCTGTCACCGATTCCGGACTACTGCACCCGGTCTTTTGCCGCTGGTCCGCACCGGCTGGCGTGCCGCTCCAGTACCGCCGGAACTCATCCAGGAAGGCCAGATGCCGCAGGTCGGGCATGCGATCCACATACAGAATGCCGTCCAGGTGATCGATTTCATGCTGAAGCACCCGGGCCATGTACCCTTCGGCCTCCAGCTGAACACTGTGCCCGGAACGGTCCAGCGCCTGCAGGCGTACCAGGTTGTGGCGCGGCACCAGACCACGCAGACCGGGTAGACTGAGACATCCCTCCCAATCTTCCACCATGTCACCGGTCCGTTCAAGCCAGACCGGGTTGATGAGTACTGTATGGGAATTTGTCGTTCCGCCGGTGTCAGCCGTCTCTGAAGTGCCCAGGACGACCAGACGGACAGACTGGAACACCTGCGGTGCGGCCAGACCGATGCCTTCGTCCTCCACCATGGTCAGGGCCATGTCGTCGATCAGGCGCTGCAGTGCCGGGTTGTCCATCTGCCCGGCAGGTATGGAACGGGCAGGTTGACGGAGTACAGGATGACCCATACGGGCCAGTTTGAGCAAAGCCATGACCACATTTCCGTGTTCGGGGACGCTGATCGGGGATCAGTCGAATAATCGTTGGGCGAACGGTTGTCAATCTGCGGTCAACCGCGATCGAGGCGGTTGATCAAGCGCTGGATGCGTTGGCCGCGTTCATGGGAAAACGCGGCCAGCACCGCCCGGCGCTGCTCGGTTTCCAGCTGGTGCAGCGCGCGGGCCACGAGTTCGTCATCCAGCTCACGGACCAGTTCCGCGGCATCACTGGACGGAAGCTCGGAGAGACCGCGAGCCAGCAAAGCGATATCCCGGTCGCGATGGCGCGCCAGTTCGTCGATGCGCTGACGGTATGACTGCCTGATGTGGGCCAGTTGAATGGTGGTCTGTGCATCGAGGCTGACGGAAGGGCGATCCTGGGGCTCGGTAACCGGGGTGACGGTGGCCGCTTCCGGGAGGGAATGCGTGGTCGCAGCGTTCGTGCCATGGGGCTCGGCTGGACAGGGCATCGCGTCGACGGGATGATCCGTGAGGGAACGTGCGGGCGATGACGGCGTCGTGGGCTCATATGCCGCTGCGTCGGTAAAAGGCCCGTTGGACACAGCGCGGTATGCCGGGGGCTCATGGCTGCGGCTCACCACCGCCAACCCGATGGTCAGCAGCACCGGAAAAGATACGATCATCCCCAGAACGAAGAGATAGGTTGCGGTCTTGTCGCGCACCTTGTCAGATTCCTTGACTGCATCCCTGGATGGGCCCGATAGTTCCAGTCCGGTCCGAACACAGGGGTGGGGGTGATCGAATGGCTGCTGCCGGCTTGTTCACGGTTCGCCGCTGCCGCTGCCCGTCGTGTTCCTGCCCCCAGGCGGGGGAATCACCGGCACCATCAGAGCCGTTGTGTTCGACGTCAACGAAGGTCCTTGCAGCACCGGAAGCCGATGAGGTCCAGACGGTAGTCAGGCGTCAGGAACCGCGAGTATTCGACGTCGATCCTGGCCATGTTGACGCTGTTGAACCACGATCCGCCGCGGACGACGCGCCAGTCAGTAGATTCCGGCGCGGTATCCGCCGTCCATTCCCAGACATTGCCGATCATGTCATGAACACCGAACGGGCTGCGACAGGTGCGGAATTCGCCGCTGGCAGCCAGGCCGTAGTCTCTCTTCCATACCCCGTCCCGGTAATATGGGGTATTGCAGCGACTGCTTTCAAACTCCGCTGCGTAACCGTACAAGAAGTCCTCCGTACCTCCTGCGGCCAGCCTCCACTCGCGACCGGTGCACAGGCGTTTTCCCTGCTCCTGGCATAGAGCCTGGGCTTCGTACCAGCTGACCCAGACCCGGGGCGGTTCACCGAAACGATTGGGGAAAGCGTAGCGGTCGATCGCAAAGTCGTCGATCTGGACCATACCGGCGTCAACAGCGGGTGATTGGGCGCCACAGAAGTCGCTGATCTTGATCATGCCGCCGTCAGCAACGGGCGAGTAGGCTGCACAGATGCCCGCTTCTGCCACTGCATGCGTGAGAGGCCAGAGCCCGATGATCAGCAGCTGCCGCGTCAGCGTGTTCAGCGTGTACCGAACGAGCCGCTGGATGCGGGCCATGCGGGTCATTCGACAAACCGAACGACGCCGAAACGTTCCGGATGGTGAAAGCCCTGGCGCCAGGTAGGTGTCCATGCGGTATACTCCGTCCTTTCGTGGTGCAAATCCTGGAGCGTTTCCAGTTCCATACGCATTTCGACGAGTTCCTCGCGTATCTGATCCACCCGGTTCTGCTCCATGGCGCTGAGATATTCCGGCGAGCCGTGGACCTCGATCACCGTGGTTAGAATGGAGTCTTTTTCTGTCTCCAGCGGCGGAATACCCGCTTTCAGCGCCTCTATGTTCTCCTTGAGACGGCGCCCTCCGGTGCGCTCTATCCGGTACAGGTTCAGTCGCCACTCGTCTCCCGGTTCCGGGCGCTGTCCGCCGTCGATCTCTCCTTCCAGGGCAGTCCAAGGGATGGCGATTTCCACCGTCCAGCCATAGTCCCGGCTGAGCGAGTCATTCACCGTACCGTAGATCTGCACGGCGGTCTGCAAGCCAGCGATATCCCAGTCTACCGACGCTTGTAACCTGGGATAGGCGCGTTCCACCTTCAGATCCACCACGGCATTGAGTGGGTTGACCTCCAGTTCCAGGTAATTCTTCCCACTGCCGTCCGGGTCTATGAATACCTCGACCACCTCCTCAGTCCACAGAGGATCGTTTCTCTGCGTGTAAATAGCCCAGATGTCCGGGTCCAGGGCGGCGAAACCGATGTACAGGTGGTCATCATCCCACAACATCCTGGCGCGGGTGGGATGCTCGACGCGTCCATAGTCACTCAAGATGCGTTCGAAACCATTGATCTGTTCGGCAAACTGCCACGCCGGTTCGTCCAGTCTGCCATCTATGGTGATGGGCGTGGGTGTCCGGTGCACCGCGTAGAAACCCACCGCTCCCATGTCTGTCATGGTTTTCTCACCGGCCGCGCCACCGACGGCTAGCAGAACTCCGAGCATGGCGAGCACGGCTGGCATCTTCTTGATATGACGCTGCATTTCGATCATGGTTTCGTCTCCTTCGTCTAGGCCAGGGGCGTCCGGTCAATGTACTAAGACCGGAAACAAGCGGCAACCGGTCCAGGCAGGAAGACACCAACACACGGCATGGCGGCATGATGGAAGAATTTTCCCGCAGGCCCATGCGCCGGTTGATGCCCGCCCGGCTGCAACGATCGGGAATATAGCTCCCATATGCGAGCCGGTCGCGCAAATGGAGCAGCGGGTGCCGGCTGGCATAAGCCTTGCTTGACCATGCCCGGAGTGTCGGCAGCCGGTTCACGATAACAGCGTCCATCCTGTCACCAGGGTCTACCAGGCATGATCGAAGGACTGCACACAGCGGGATCCGGCATGCTGTCCAAGGCGGCGCGCCAGGAGGCGATGGCCAACAATCTGGCCAATGCGGAAGTGCCCGGATTCAAACGCGACAGTCTGTTTCTGCGCGAGATGCGGCAAGCCGTCAAGCGCCGCTCGGGCGACTACCCTGACTGGCGGATCAATCGCATCGAGGGGATGTGGACCGATTTTACCCAGGGCAAACTGCGCCACACCGGCGGTAGGTTCGATATGGCGTTGAACGGTCCCGGTTTCTTTGCCCTGAGCACCCCGGAGGGGGTGCAGTACACGCGCAACGGGAGCTTCAGCCGCTCTGCCGAGGGTCTGCTGGTCAATGCACTGGGATACCCTGTCCTGGACGCCACCGGGGACGAGATCCACATCCCGGAGCCGTTGGCCACGCTGATCGTCGATGCCACAGGCACGGTGCGCGGACGCGATGCTCAGCTGGGGGAGGACGTGGTCATCGCACAGCTGAGCATCGTGGAGTTTCCCGCACTGGATGATCCTGTGGCCAGAGCCCGGACACCCTACCAGGCCCCGTTGAGCAAGTCCAGAGACGGGTTGTACATCCCGCATCCGGCTACGCCGCAACTACCGGCACAGGAGTGCGAGGTGGTCCAGGGTTACCTGGAGGCGGCCAATGTGGAGCCGGTTCTGGAGATGGTGCGGATGATCGACATGTATCGTGCCTACGAGGCCGACGCAAGGGCCATTCAGGTGCAGGACATCACGCTTGACCGGGCCGTGAACGAAGTGGGACGAGTCGGCTGACCGGCGGACGGACAGAGGGGAGCGACAACCATGAGTAGAGCGCTGTACACCGCGGCGACCGGGATGATCGCCCAGCAGATGAACGTGGACAATATCGCCAACAATCTGGCGAACGTGAATACCACCGGGTATAAAAAGAGCAAGCTGGAATTCCAGGATCTGCTCTACCAGCAGTTACGCCTTGCGGGAGCCACCCAGGCCGAGGGCGCGCTGGTACCGGTGGAACTGCAGATAGGCTTCGGCACGCGTCCGGTAGCCACGCAGCGGATATTCACCCAGGGAACGTTGATGGCTACCCACAATACCCTGGATGTATCCATCGACGGAGATGGTTTTCTGCAGGTCAGCCTGCCGGACGGTACCACAGCCTATACCCGCGACGGCGCTCTGAAGCTGTCCGCTGACGGTTTGATCGTCACGTCGGACGGGTACGCCATCGAGCCGCACATCATCATTCCTCCCGATGCCACCGATATCAGCATCTCGTCCAACGGGGTAGTGTCGGTGAAGCTGCCAGGCCTGTCCGACTTCCAGGACATGGGCCAGCTGGAGCTGGCGCGATTCGTCAATTCTGCAGGCCTGCGCAGTCTGGGAAGGAACCTGCTGCTGGAAACCCAGGCCTCCGGTCTGCCGATCATAGGCGTACCAGCCGAGGAAGGACTGGGCCAGTTGACTCAGGGGTTTCTGGAGCTGTCCAACGTCGAGATCGTCGATGAGATGGTGAACATGATCGTGGCCCAGCGTGCCTACGAAATCAACTCCAAGGCGATTCAGACCTCGGAAGAGATGCTGGCCAACGCCAACAACCTGAAACGCTGACGCGGGAGCCGGTGGTCATCCAGTCCTTCGGCGCGAGACGTCCGGAGCCGGACGCGTCGCCGTCGGTTGTGGAGATGACGCCGGCGGAGACGCGCTTGACAGGGAAAGTGTATCGAATGCGACTGGCGGTAATCCTGTTCATCGGCCTTACGGCGACACGCCTGGCGGCCGCCGCCGGCCATATCTGCGCTGAGGTTGTGCAGCATTCAGTAGAGCGCTTCGTCCGCGAGGAGATGGCGGATCTGCTTGAGGAGAATCACCGTGTGGAGGTGCACACCCGTTGGCGCGTTCCCATCGAACTGGTCACCCCGGGTGAACCGAAGATCGAGATTGTGCGGCTTTCCGACCGGCCGCTCTCCGGTCCGACCGTGCTGGGACTACGCCTGCTAGTCGACGGCCAACCGGAGAAGGAAGCGAGTGTAACCGCCGATATACGCCATCGGCGCCCGGCGCTGGTTGCCCGAGGCGGCATGCGCCGTGGCGACACGCTCGCACCGGACGGTGTGGGCCTGAAGGAGGTTGACGTCACCAGCGCGCGTGGCCGCATCTACACCGACATCAGTCAGATCGAGGGGTTGCGCTTGACCCGCAGTGTCCGGGCCGGGGAGCTGATCAGCGGCGCGCACACGGAACCGGTACCGGTGGTTTTTCGCGGCGACGCGGTTGTACTGGCGGTTGTGAGTCACAACCTGCGGGTCACCGCCACGGCTGTGGCCCTGCAGGATGGCGGTCCCGGTGAGCGCATCCGCGTGCGCAATGCAGACTCGGGGACAGTGGTCCAGGGAAGGGTGATCGACGCCGGTGAAGTGCGGATCGTGCTGCACTGAAGCCGGTCCTCGCCTGAAACACCCAGCAGCTGTTCAGGCAACGAGTTCAGGCAACTAGCAGAGGAGAAAACAGCATGTACGCCCGCGCATCGTGTGCCGCATACTGTACTGCACCGGTCATGGTTCTCCGGATCATCGGCCTGTCGTTGCTGTTGCTGCTGCTTCGCGGTCAGGAGTCCATGGCTCAGCCGGGCTCGTTGTTTGCCGATCCGACGGCGCGCCGGCTAGGCGATGCCCTGACAGTCGTCATCATCGAGAACGCTTCGGCGACGAACCGGAGCTCCACCAGCAGCGATAAGTCGAACCAGCTGGGTATCAGCAGCGACCGGGCCGACGCCAATAATCTGCTGAGTTTCATCCCTTTGCATTCCATGCAGAGCGATGTGAAAAACCAGTACTCGGGACAGGCCACCACCACCCGCAGCGCCAATGTGAGCGCCCGTGTTACCGTGCAGGTGGTGGACACCAGACCCAACGGTGATCTGATCGTTGAAGGGGTACGCACGCTGAAGATCAACGGGGAGACAGAGGCCATCTATCTCAGCGGCTCCGTGAATCCGTCTTTTGTTTCGCGCGACAACACCGTGCTTTCGTCCAGCATCGCTGATCTCCACGTCGAATATACCGGCAGAGGAACGGTTACCCATGGAACGCGCCCGGGCCTGCTGGTTCGCTTGATCAACTGGGTATTCTGAACCATGCGGAAGACGACCGGCGGTTGGTATCGGTCCGGGTTGCTGGCCATCATGCTGAGGGTGTTGGTCGCCCCACCGGTGACGGCTCAGGACAACCAGGTGCGGATCAAGGATCTGGCGCAGGTGCAGATGGGCAACGAGATGCCGCTTACGGGTCTCGGGCTGGTCATCGGTCTGGAAGGCACGGGCGACGGTCGACGGGCCGATTTCACCTTCCAGATGATGGCGAACATGATGCACAACATGCATCTGGCAGTGGAGCCGAACCAACTGCGCGTACGCAATGTGGCGGGTGTGACCGTGACGGCTGTGCTGCCGCCCTTCGCGCGCCAGGGCACCCGGATCGATGTTCAGGTTGCGTCTCTGGGGGATGCCCGCTCGTTGCAGGGCGGCACTCTTGTGCAGTCCACCCTGATGGGACCGGACGGGAGCGTGTACGCCATTGCCCAGGGGCCCCTGTCGATCGGCGGCTACAACCTGGGCGGCATAGCTCCCGGAGCAGTGCGCAAGAACCACAGTGTCGTAGGCGCCGTTCCAGGCGGAGGAATCGTCACGCGGGAGGTGCGGCGCCTGGAATACACCGAGCCCGAGCTGGTCCTGCTGTTGTACGAGGAAGACTGGACGACGGCGGCTCGCACCGCTGATGCGATCGATACCCATTTCGAGGCGCCCGGATTGGCTCAGGCGGTGGATCCGGCCACGGTGATCGTCGCACTCGACGAGGAACGGCGCAGACCAGCGAACATGGTCGAGTTCGTTTCCAGGCTGGAGGAAATTCGGGTAGTCCCGGATGTAAGGGCCCGGGTCGTGGTCAACGAGCGGACCGGCACGGTCATCATCGGCGAGCATGTCTCGGTGTCCGCGGTAGCCCTGGCTCATGGTGGTCTCAAGCTCAAGATTCCCGGGCCGGCGGCCGACGATCCATGGGGATTCGGTGTGGAAGTGGAAGAAGAACCGGACCGGTTGCATCCCATCATCAGTTCGTTCGATGTGGGCGCCATGCCTACCGTGCGTGAACTGGTACGCAGTCTGAACGCTCTGGGGGTGACACCAAGGGATCTCATCGCCATCATGCAATCGCTCAAAACGGCAGGGGCGTTGAGAGCCGAGTTGATCATTCAATAACCGAGTTACCGGGAGTGTCCCATGACGAGCCCACCGATCGCCGCCGCGGCATCCGCGCCGGTTGGAGCGATACACCAGGCGGCCTCCACGCTGCCGCGAGGCATCCGGGAGTGGATGAGCGGCGGCAATCCGGCAGGAATACGCACCGCATTGAAGCAGGTGTCGGAGGAATTCGAATCGGTCTACCTGACGCAGATGCTGGCGGCCATGCGCCGGACCGTAGGCGACGGGGGGTTGGTCGACAGTAGTCATGGCGCAAGGATCTTTACGAGCATGCTGGACGAGGAATGGGCCAGAAAGCTGGCTGGCAGTACGACCACTGGCAGTATCAGCGATCTGCTGTACCGGCAGTTGAGCCAGCAGATGGAGTTGGGCCCAGGCGCTGCTGTTCCAATGGGAAGCGACGCGCCACCCATGCATCGAACCGCCGGCTGAGGGCTCGGTTGTCGCCTGCGTGTCCACAGGAAGGAAACCGCGATGAACGATCCAGACGTACAAACGCTGGTGGATATCATCAACGATGAAATCCGCTTGTTCAACCGGCTTCTGGAATCGATGCAGGAGATGCAGCGTGCCATCGTCGATAACGATGCGACGGGCATAGAAGCCAGTGTTGCCGAGCAGGAACGCACGGCCGCAGAAGCCGGGCAGTGCGAGCAACGGCGGGTGCAGTGGGTCCAGCGCCTGGCGCAGGCCCGGTCAGACGGTCCGGTAGATGCCAGCCTGGCCTGTCTGGTCGATCTGCTGCAAGGCGAGGGAGGCGAGGAACTGGGGCGCATGCGAACGGTGCTGCGGGAACTGGGCGAGTGTATTCGTCGCGTCAGCGACCATAACGCCTTTCTGATCCGGCAGTCGATGCGCTACACCGAACGCTGCCTTGACATTCTCACCGGTGGTTCACCGGCCACGGGTATGTATGGTCAGTTCGGACGGGTGCGGCGGGGTCAGGGACAACGAACGGTGCTCAATCAGACCGTCTGAAAGGCAAGCGACAGATCGATGGCAATTACCTCGACAGCCAACCACGGCCTGGAGATCGGCCGCCGCGCCCTGCAGGCACAGCAGGTGGCCATCAACACCACAGGCCACAACATCGCCAATGCCAATACTCCCGGTTATTCGCGCCGCCGGGTGAACCTTGAAAGCGCTGTTTCGGGAACGCTTGGGGGCATAGGCACCGGAGCGGATGCCGCCAGCATCGAACGCCAGCGCAATGCTTTCGTCGATGCGCAGGTGCTGGTGCAGAACCAGGTGCTGGGCAAGTGGGAGGCGCTGGAGACAACCCTGAAAGGCATCGAAGCGTTGTTCAATGAACCCGCCGGACCGGGACCCAGCGAGGCAGGTGCGGTGTTCGACCAGTCGTCGGGTATCGGCGTCAGCGGCTCCCTCAGCCGTTTCTGGAATGCCTGGCAGGACCTGGCCAATGCGCCGGACAACGGTGCCGCTCGAGCCGTGGTGCGCCAGGAAGGCCAGATTCTCACCAGCACGGTGAACAGCCTGCAGGCGCAGCTCACGGAGTCCCGCCTTCAGTTGGACCGGCAGATCCGGGATGCCGTGGCCGCGATCAATGATCTGTTGGACCGGGTGGCCGGGCTGAACACTCAGATTGCCGCCCGCCAGTTTGACGCCAGTGGATCCGGTGATCTTCAGGATCAGCGCGATCGACTGGTGGAACAGCTGGCGGAGCACATGGATCTGAGCGCTATGAAACGCGAGGACGGTCAGGTGTCCTTGATGGTCCGAGGTCATGATGTCCTGACCGGGGATCGTATGGTGCACCTGCATGTACGCGGGAATGCGCCGGGCGATGCCGGGATTTCAACAGTCTATTTCTCCGATTCTCGCACCCCGGTGCAGCTGCGCGGCGGGCGTCTCGGCGGTCTGCTCGAGGTGCGTGACGACGTGGTGCCGGATCTCCTGCGTGGTCTGGACGACATCGCCTATACGTTGACCCGGGAGGTCAACGACATCCATCGCAATGCTTATGGACTCAACGGCACGACCGGCATCGACTTCTTCGCCGCCGACGGAACCACGGCCAGCGGTTTTGCGCTGGATCAGGCCATTCTCGACGATCTCGACCATGTCGCGGTGTCCGGCGACGGGCATGCGGGGGACAACGCCGCGGCGCTGGCCATCAGCCAGTTGCGGGATCGGAGGCTGCTGGCCGGAGGTACGGTTACGCCGGAAAGGTATTACACCCAACTGCTTGGTGAACTGGGAACGCGTAGCCAGGCGGCACAAACCATGGCTTCGAACCATCGCCTCTACGCGCAGGAACTGGAAAACAGACGGCAGAGCATACAGGGGGTTTCGCTCAACGACGAAGCCGCCCAACTGGTGATGTTCCAGCATGCCTATCAGGCCGCGGCACGCAGCGTTTCCATGATCGATACGCTCATGCAGGTCGTATTGAATATCTGACGCCGCGAAGACCGGAGTCGGCTTGCAGGCGGACAGAAGCCACCGGTATATTCTGGACGGTTCCCGGGAGGACATCGATGCGCGTTACAACCCAGATGGCTGCAAGCAACCTGGTGAGCAATCTGAATCGCTCCTACCAGCGTGTGGTTCGCTTTCAGAACGAGCTGGCCTCGGGAAGCCGGCTCAACAGACTGTCTGACGATCCCGCAGCGGTTCAGCGTTCGCTGGCTCTGCGCTCCGAATTGCGCCATATCGAACAGTTCGACAGGAACATCCAGGACGGCATCGGTTGGCTGGGCCTGGCAGAGAAGGCTCTGAGCGATCTGGAGACGCTGTTCATGGAAGCCAGAGGGTTGGCCATACAGGGAGCCTCCAGCACCTACAATGCCGCACAACGCCAGGCCATGGCCAACCAGGTAGATCAGTCTCTGGAGCATGCGCTGGCCCTGAGCGAGAGCCGTCATCTTGGCAGCCATATCTTTTCCGGGACCCGGACCACGGCGCCGCCATATGTGGCCCGGCGTGATGCGGACGGGAGCATCATCGGGGTCGAGGCCAGCGGTGATATCCAGGGTGACATCAACCGCGAGATCGGCGCGGGGATCGTCGTGCCGGTCAATGTCCCTGGTCCGGAGGTGTTCTCCAATCCACCAGCCATCACCATCCCCCTGGGCAGAGTCCCGGATCACCTGGCGCCAACCGATGTAGAAAAACTCCGCGAATTATTCGGTGATGACGCGCGTATCACGCTTGACGAATTGACGAATTTTCTGGACGCCACCGCGCCGGACACAGATGAAATGAGTCCCGAGCTCGGTACCCATCTGCGGGAAATGCGCGACCGCTATGCCGTTCGTCAGACCAATCCGTTTGCGGCGCTGATCGAGCTGCGAGACGCCCTACGGCAGAATGACACCGATGCGGTGCGTGGCACGCTGGGGCAATTGGCGTCAATGCGGGACCGGTTCTCAGCGGTTCGGGGATCCGTGGGTTCAAGAGTACATCGCCTGGAGTCCACCCGTGGAATGCTGGACCGCGTGGCTGGGGAAATGAAGTCCATCCTGGCCGACAACGAAGCTGTGGACATCGCCGCAACGGTGGTCAACCTGAGTCAGGAGCAGGACATCCTGCAGGCCGCCCTTGCGTCCAGTAGCGCCCTCATGTCGCGAACCTTGATGGATTATCTCTAGAAATCCTGTTAGCGCGCACTGCGCTCACGGGCCGGAACGGCCTGCAGCCTGGTGGCCGCTTCAGGAGAAGGTGAAATGGCTGAATCGAACAAGATCATCTTCGAGAACGCGAGTTTCGGTCGAGTGAGTATCGACCGTTCCGCTGTCGTCACGTTTCCGCATGGGCTGCCCGGATTCGAACGCTTCAGAGTGTACGGGATCGTGGAGGCGGAGGAAGAACATCCCTTCATGCGTCTGTTGTCGCTGGAAGAGCCTCGGTTGGGCTTCGTCCTGGTGGATCCCACGCTGGTCTGGCCGGACTACGACCCGGCGATCAACCCGGAGGATATGGCCGGGTTGGACGTGAGCCGGGCGGAGCAGCTCTCGCTGTACGCTCTGGTGACGTTGAGCGAAAGAACCGAGGATGTTACCGTCAACCTCAAAGGCCCCGTATGCATCAACACGGATTCCATGCTGGCCAAGCAAATGATTCTGGTGGATGACCGGTATCACACCAGGCACCGGCTGGTGGCCGCCGGGCGGGACAGGTGAAATACGGACCGAGGTTGCCGGCAGCTACCGGATCCGCCAACTGTCAGGGAAGATCAGGATGCTGGTACTAACGCGCAAAGCGGGTGAAAGTATCGTCATAGGAAGTGAGATACGCGTCACTGTCCTGGAGATGCAGGGGCGGCAGATTCGTCTCGGAATCGATGCGCCGGGTGATGTGTCGATACATCGGGGAGAAGTCTATGAACGCATCAAGAAAGAAAACGAACTCGCTGCCGCGGGCGACTCCTCGGCGCTCAGCCGCTTGAGTCAGGCGTTGAAAGAATCCGGCAGCTGATTGCCCGAATCCCATGGCCACCGTTAAGGTAGCAGACCGAGCCACCGGTCCCGCATCGTCACCGGCAACCGCGGCGGATCGGGGCTCACCGGCAACCGCGAGGGACGATTCGCGTCCGCGTCTGTCGCTGTGCATGATCGTTCGTGACGAGGAGAAGCGGTTGGGGCGCTGCCTGGACAGCGTGGCGGGATTGGTGGACGAGATCGTCGTCGTCGACACGGGGTCGCGTGACGGCACCAGAGCGCTGGCGCAGCAATACGGAGCTCGCCTGGCCGACTTCGCCTGGTGTGACGATTTCGCGGCGGCGCGCAACAGGTCTCTGGAGCTGGCTACCGGCGACTGGATCATGTGGCTGGACGCCGATGACGTGCTGCCATCGAACGAGCACGCCAAGATACGCCATCTGCTATCTCGCGGGCAGCCTCGGGGATATTTCTTCGTTCTGGACGATCAAGGCTATGAACGCGTCTCATGCCTGCAGCTGAGATTGTTCCCCAACCGTCCGGGTGTGGAATTCGAGTTGCCCGTGCACGAGCAGGTCACCCCGTCACTGACGCGCCTGGGCATCAGTCTGGTGCCGACGGACATCCGGGTGCTGCACACGGGGTACCCGACGGTGGGCATCGTGAAAGCCAAGAAGGAGCGGTACCTGGCGATCATGGAGCGCTGGTTGGTCGCTCATCCCGACAACTATATCGTGCGTTCCCACGTGGCCCTGATCTATCACACGACCGGACAGCTGCGCCAAGCCGAGGCGGAGTACCGGCGAATCATCTATGACAGTCGCTGCCTTGCGGAGCGGAATTACGTGGTCTACACCACCGCGCTGCTTTTTCTGGGACGCACCTATCTCAAACTGGGGGATCTGGATGCAGCACTGCATTGTATGCGGTGGGCTGAGCGGGAAGATCCGGACTATGTCCTGACCCGTCTGTCACTGGCCGAGGTGTTGGTGCGGCGCGCAGAATACGATCTCGCTTTGCCCTATGCGCTGTCCGTACCGGCCACGGGCCGCCAACCGACCTTTTTCCCACTCGACTACGATGAGATGCTGTACTCCGCCCATATACTGGCCGGTCAAGCCTATCAGGGCCGTGAGGAACTGTCACGGGCGGAGCACTCGTTCCGGCAGGCAGCGCAGGTGCCGGTCCCCCGCAGGAGCCAGGCATTGGGTTTGGTGTCGGAACTGTGCCAACAGCAGGGAAACAATGTGGGGGCTCGCCAGGCGCTGGAGGAGGCCAGGACGATCGATCCCGGCAACCTGCAGCATCTTTTCAACCTGGGAGCCCTGCTGCTGAACGAAGGCGAGCTGGAACAGGCCGAGGCGTGCTTTGCTGCGGTCGTGCAACAAGATCCGGAGCAAACGCCGGCGCGGCTCAACATGGGGTACATTGCCCGCAAGAAAAACGATTTCGCACGCGCGGAGACACTGTACCGGGAGGCCCTGGAACACGACCTTGACGGCGTCGAGGCGCGCGCCAACCTGGCGCATCTGTTGCTGGAGCAGGAACGGTATGCGGAGGCCGGAGCGTGGTTCGAACAGGTGCGGCAGCGCCGGGCGGAACTGCTCGACATCGACCTGGGGTTGCTGGTGGTGCAAGCCGTCGGTGGTGACGCAGCGGCGACGCACGGGTTGGCCAGCGAGATCATCGCACGTTTCCCGGATATCGAGTCTGAGATGGATTCGGCTTCCGGCACGGCACGTACGCTGCTGCGTCTGGGCGCGGAACTGCTGCGGCGCAATCTGGCTAGATGTGCCGAGCTGGCTCTGCTGGCGGCAGCGGCGCTGGATGCAGACGCCCGGGCCGCACACCGGGCGCTGGGTGAACTGTACTACACCCGTGGCGTTTACTGGCAGGCCATCAGCCGCTTTGAAATGCTGCTGCAAGCGCACCCGGGAGATGCGGTCGTTTTCGGCCGGTTGGGGGACTGCTATGAACGCCTGGGAGTCGCCGCAGCCGCCCGCATGTGCCGTGATCAGCAGCGCCAGCTTGGTGGATGAGCGGATCAGGCCGTAACTGAGTTGGTAGGTCCCGGTCGCGGTGGCCATCCTGCTCATCGAGGCGCGATTGCTTTCCCGGTTACAAGGCAATCATTTCCACCTCCGTTCGCGTTTTTTCCCCACCCTCTCCATCACACCCCCCAACGTTGCGTGCAAGCCGGTCGAAGTGTCGTTATAAGTAACAAAAAGACAACATGTTAGATGTGTTTTTCGACTGCTGTTGGGTGGTTGGCATGCGGATTGCTTAACGGTCTCCAGCAAAGCCATTCCGGCAGGCGTGCGCGGGCCGGAAGGCAAGGTATCCGGGCCTGGCGACCTGGGCCCCATAGGCCGGCGACAAAGGAGGTCTGTCATGCCGATACGCCTTGGTAACAACATCACATCCATCAATGCGCAGCGGCATCTCAACGCCAACAGCGCCGACTTCACCAAGCGGGTCGAACGTCTGTCATCGGGGCTGCGGATCAACCGTGGAGCCGATGATGCGGCTGGTCTGTCGGTGTCGGAAGGGATGCGTGCGGAGATTTTGGGCATGCGTCAGGGGGTGCGCAATGCGGAACAGGGAACCAGCCTGATCCAATTGGCGGAGGGTTCGCTCAACGAAGTAAACAACATGCTCCGGCGCATGCGCGAGCTGGCGGTTCAATCGTCCAACTCCACGATCAACGATGCCAACCGGGAGGGGCTGTCGGCCGAGTTCAACCAACTGGCGGCGGAAATCGATCGCATCGCCCTGTCGACGACCTACAACGATCAGATCCTGCTGACCGGCTTCGGCAACACCGTCGCCCAGGACAGCCAGCTTTCCACTGCCCTCGACGGGTTCTCCGGGGTGAGCGAAGTCGGAGTCTCCGGAGCGATCCCCGGGGTTTACCAGTTCGAAGACCTCCGTGCGGACGACAACCAGATTACCCTGTCGGTGACGCAGCCGGACGGGACGATCCTCAAGCAGTCCATCGATCTGGGTACTGCACTCGACCGGGACGCCGACCGCAATCTCGTGGCCACCGGCACCACTATCGTGGCCAACTTCGACCGCCTGGGCGTGCAGATCACGCTGATCGGAGCGGGTGTCGACGCCGACGGGACAAAACTGAAAAGCCAGGCTGCCGATGGCGGAGCGGGCGGAAATATCGTCATCGGCAACGAAGTAGCGGCCATTCCACCCGGCGCGTCGTTGAGCGACATCGCCGTGCAGCTCGATACGGTTCTCTCCGGCATGTCGCCGCCCGGGTCGGCCAGGTATGAGGCTGCCCTGGACGAGGTGCAGATCGAAACGGCGGGCCATCTCGTCAACGATATGAGCGATATCCTGGGTCTGGTGAATGCCAACGTCTTTATCGACGGACGCCTTGACGGTAAACAGATCGTCATCCAGCCCGGGACGGGCGGCACCCTGCAGGTGGGGCCCAACGAAACGGCATCCAACAGGATAGAGCTGAGCATCGGCGACATGCGGGCCAGCGGTCCGTTGTTGAATCTGTCGGGGCTGTCCGTGGCCAACCAGGAAAGCTCCAGAGCGGCCATTTCGCGTGTCGATACCGCGATTCTGGCGGTGACCCGCCAGCGCGGCGAACTGGGATCCGTGCAGAATCGCCTGAGCTACACCATGGCCAATCTGGAAAACGCCATCGAGAACCTGTCGGCGGCGGAATCGGCGATACGTGATGCCGATATGGCGGCCGAGATCTCTTCCTTTACCACCAGTCAGATCCTCACGCAGGCGGCCACAGCCATGGTGGCTCAGGCCAACGCCTTGCCGCAGACAGCGCTCCAGCTGCTGCAGTGATATGATGGACGAGGGTGGCAGATAGTACTCAAGAGTGCCTGGACCTGGTCGATACAAGTAGTAAGTAGCGGTGTCAAGTGGTATCAATTGATATCAATGTGCGGGCTCGACTACGCGGAGTCTGTGTGACACCAGCACAGCCAGGTGACAGGGAGGATGAGTTATGGCCGTTGCCCTCAACGTTTCCAACAATCTGGCCGCCATCAACACTCGGCGGCACATGTCCGCGACCAACCGGGATCTCAATACTCGTCTGCAGCGCCTGTCATCCGGTCTGCGCATCACTGCTGCCGACGATGACGCTGCAGGCCTTAGCATATCCGAGGGCTTCCGTGCCCGGATCTCGGGCTTGCGCATGGGGGTTCGCAACGCCGTAATGGGTGCGAATCTGGTTCAGGTGGCGGAAGGAGCGCTCAACGAGGTGAGCGCCAAGCTCCTCCGGTTGCGCGAGCTGGCCGTGCAGGCGTCCAGCAGTACGGTCAACGATAGGAACCGTGAGTCGATCGAGGCCGAGGTCAACCAGATTCGGCAGGAGATCGATCGAATCGCTCATTCGACCGTATATAACGACACGGTTCTGTTGACCGGTTGCGGCAATCAGGTCGACCCTGTGGCGTCCACCGCGATCAGTGCCAGCGCGACCACGGGAGTGAGCCGAGTCAGAGTCTCCGGCCTGCCGGCCGGAACCTACACCTTTACGGATTCAGCTGCTGACGGTCTGATAACGCTGACCAACGGTACCATCGGCCAGACGATCAGCATTGGCGCCCTTCTCGACCGGAATGACGCGGTGGCCGTAGGGACGACTGCTGTGCTGAATTTCGACCGGCTGGGTGTACAGGTGGTTCTGGTGGGCGACGGTGTCGCCGATGCGCCGGGCAACTACGTCAAGGGCGATCTGGACGGTGCAACGCTGCAGGTGGAAGTAGCCACCAGGGGGTCGTTCCAGGTGGGCGCCAGTGATGTTGCCGCCGACCGGATCGAACTCAGCATGAGTGACATGCGAGCCAGCGGTGCCACGCTGAATCTGAACGGGATTTCGCTGAGTACCCGGGCCGGCGCTCGGGCCTCCCTCGCAAGGATCGATCAGGCCATCGAGACCGTCTCCAACCAGCGTGGCGCCCTCGGTGCTGCGATGAACCGTCTGCAGCACACGATCGGTTTCACGGGTAATTCGATCGAGTACAACACGAATTCAGAGGCTGCGGTGCGCGATGCCGACATCGCTGCTGAGATTACACGTTTTACCCGGTCTCAGATTCTGTCACAGGCTGCGACCGCCATGCTCAGTCAGGCCCAGTTGACACCGCAGTCGGCTTTGACATTGCTGCAATGATTCACGGCCGCTTCCTCCAGCTGGGTGATGGTGCTGCCGCTATCCATGGCGGCCTGATGCGGTACAATGGTGCTGGAGCGGTATGCCGGAGGATGGGAAGATGCCTCCCGAAGGTGGCCTGGGTATGGCAAAATCATTAAAGCCCAGTCCTTTCAGTGCCGATAGTAGAATACAATACTCTCCCAGGGCTCGGGATCAAGGATGGTGACGCCGGACAAGGAGGTGAGCGAATCACACAGTGCTGCGGGGTTCATGGTTGATCGATCGGGTTATGCGTGTCGTTGGGGAACGGCATGCGAAGCACCAGGCATGGATGCCACTTCGGACAGCTAAACACGGAGGTTCGACTACATGACGCTTAGAGTGAACAACAACATCTCCGCCCTCAACGCCAGGCGGAATCTGAACCAGAATCAGAAAACACTGAACCTGCATCTGGAGCGTCTGGCTTCCGGGCTGCGGGTCAACCGTGCCGCGGATGATGCCGCCGGCCTCTCGGTGCGGGAAGGCATGCGGGGCGATATTGCCTCGCTGCGGATGAACGTGTTGAACGCCGAGCAGGGATCGAATCTCATCCAGGTGGCTGAAGGATCGCTGAACGAGATCAACGCCATCCTCATCCGCATGCGTGAACTGGCCACTCAGTCGGCCTCGAGCACGGTCAACGACGGCAACCGCGCTTCCATACAGGCTGAATTTTCCCAGCTGTCGCAGGAAATCGACCGCATCGCCCAGGCTACCACCTACAACAACCATACCCTCCTGACGGGGTACGGGAACACGGTCAGTGATGTGTCGACGGTGATCACGGAGAGTCCTGCCAGCGGCGTCACTGACGTCAGGATATCGGGCGCCAGCGCCGGCACGTACACGTTCGTGGACCAGGCGGCAGACAACGAGATCACCCTGGGCAACGGCATCGTGACACAGACCATCAGCGTGGGAACGATACTCGATGGTGGATCCGTTGCCACCGGAACCCAGGTGGTGGCCAACTTCGATCGCCTGGGCGTGCAGTTGACTTTGGCGGGGGAGGATGTCGCCAGCGCTGCAGGTTCCTACACCGACGGTGATCTGGATGGTCAGACCATCGTCATCGAGCCCGGTACCGGCGGCTCGTTTCAGGTAGGCCCTACGGACCAGGCCTTCAACCGCATCGAGGTGAGTATCACGGACATGCAGGCCACCGGAGCCAATCTGAATCTGGGGGTGGCATCGGTGGCTACCCTCACCACCTCGCGCAGTGCCATCACGTCCGTCGACAAGGCCATCGGGGTGGTAGCGCAGCAGCGTGGTGACCTGGGTGCTCTCCAGAACCGTCTGGCTTTCACCATGGCGTACACGGAAAACGCGATCGAGAACATCCAGGCTTCGGAGGCCTCGATCAGCGATGCCGACATCGCCGCGGAGGTGACCAGTTACACCCGGGCGCAGGTATTGGCGCAGGCGGCAACCGCCATGCTTGCACAAGCCAATGTGCAGCCGCAGAACGCGCTGGCTTTGCTGCAGTAGAGTGCTTCAGTCCAAGGTCAGTCTGCTCATAGGAACCGTGGCGCGGGGGTGAGACACCGCGCCACGTCATTCGCCTCCTGACCCAACGCTTCACGCTGGAGGAGATGCAATGAGGTAACGCGTTCTGCCTGCGGTACACGCCTCCGCGAGGGGTGAGGTGGCATGATACATGGACTGGTGAAACTCAGTGATCGGCAGACGATCCCCGGTGAGCCCGGCATCGAGCCAGCGCAGCGGAATATGCAGCGTAGTGCGATGGGTGTAGATGCTACGAATGGCATCAGCCATGTGGATGACGACGGTCCGGCGCGGCGGCAACAGGTGGAAACGATCGCTGCACGGATCAACGACACGTTGAGGCAGATGAAGGAAAGATTTTCCGTAACTGTGGATGATGCGAGCGGGATGCTCGTGGTCATCATCACGGATTCAGTAACCGGAGAGCTGATCAAACAGATACCTCCCCAGCAGATACTGGACGCCAATGTGAGCGTGAAACAGATCGTCGGACTACTGTTCGACGCTCAGGCCTGAAGTTTGCTGCTGTATAACTTCGGGCCTGCGTCTTTGTACCGGCAACCGGGTAGGGAGCCGGCCTGAGGGGCTGAAGAACTGGAGCGATGGATGTCTACCGGTATTACCTTTTCCGGCCTGGGATCCGGGTTGGACTCGGATGCGATCATCAAGCAACTCGTCGACATCGAACGGCGCCCCATCGTCATGATGCAGAACCAGCAGCTCGAGCTGGAGGGCAGGAAAAGTGCCGTACAGACGATCAACTCGAGTCTGCTGTCCCTGAAGGAATCTGTGGCGCAGTTGCAGAAAGACGAGTTGTTCAGCGTGGTTCAGGCGCTATCCTCTGCTCCGGACAGGATCGGCGTGTCGGCTGACAACAAGGCCGCAGCCGGTGGTTTCACGGTTGAGGTGCACAACCTGGCAGAGGCGAGGCGGCTGTCCTCGCGGTCTCTGGGTGCTGTTTCCGCACCGCTACACATCAGTGGTGAATTCGTCATCAACGGCCAGGGCGTCCGGCTGGAAGAGTCGGACACACTGCTCGATCTGCGCGACAGGATCAACGCGGCAAACGCCGGTGTGTCGGCCCAGGTGCTCTCGGTCAACGCCAGCGACAACCGCCTCATCCTCTCAGCGGACAAGGTCGGCGCCCAAGGTTTCGACCTCAAGGATGCCAGCACGGCCAACGTGCTGCAGGCGCTGGGATTCCTGTCCAGCAACACCACCATCAAGAACGCCTTCGAGAATGGCGCCAGAAGTGACGGCTTTCTGGCTGCGGACGAGACCATTGGAAGCCTTGTCGGTCTGATGTCGCCGCCCGCCGGAACGATCACCGTGGGCAATCGGCAGATCGCGGTAGATCTGGCTGCGGACACGCTGGAATCGGTCCGGGACAAGATCAACGCCGCGGCCTCCGCCGGAGTCCAGGCCACCATCTCATCGGATGCGCTCGACGGCCTGACTCGATATCACCTGGATGTACAGGGCACCACGACTTTCATCGACGACGGTGGTATCCTGGAGGCCCTGGGTATCTTCAGCGACGGCACCCTCGCGACTCCCATGGTGACCGGGGTGGAGAGTGACCGGTACGCCAGCACGGCTACCGCCGTAGGTTTGTTGCTGGGCCTGGGGAACGCTCCGGCCGGAAGCGTGCGAATCGGGGGCGCCGAGATCGATATCGATCTGGCGTCGGACACATTGACCGATATACAGACACGCATCAATGATGTCGATCTCCACGGCGTGGTCGCCACGGTGGTGCGCGATACGGATGCCGAGGGCAAGGCGCAATTCCGTCTGCGGATCGATGGAACCCGTGAATTGGAAGACAGCAACAATGTCCTGCAGACCCTGGGCGTTCTGGCTGGCACGAACAACACGTTTGCCGCAGTACACCAGGTCCTCACCGGCAATGTCGCCAACCAGCAGGTCGGTACTCTGGTCAATCCGGTAGAGGGGGGCGCCCGGACCGCCACATTTGCCAGCGACCAGGATTCCATCGGCGCTATGACCGGCACCGTGAATAGTGGCATGGTGAGCATCGGCGGTGCATGGATCGCCCTTGATCTGGAGACAGATTCGCTGGAATCGATGCGCGACAAGATCAACGCCGCGGCGCCTGCAGGGGTTACGGCCACCATCAACGAGTTGGATGGAGGCTACGAGCTGCAGATAGACGGTACGACGGATTTGGTCGAAGACGGCGGGGTACTGGAAACCCTGGGTCTGCTGAGCGCGCCTGTGGCCATGACGGCCGAGACCCGCTTTTCCGAGATTGTCGGAGCCGGAGTACAGGCCGGAGACACCATTTCCATCCAGGGCACCAACCACGCCGGTGACCAGGTTGCCGCAACTTTCACCATATCCAGCCCGAACCTGCGCTTGCAGAATCTGCTCAGTGCGATCGAGCAGACTTTCGGCGGCCAGGTGAGTGCCAGTGTAGACAGCCACGGACGTGTGGTCGTGGTCGACGAGCAGGCCGGGCAGAGCGGATTGACCGCCAACCTGCGCGTCAACAACGAGGGCGACGGCAGCCTCGATCTGGGCACGATGTCCGTGACCCGGCGGGGCACCAACGCCCGTTCCTCCCAGTTGCAGGCCGGCCGTGACGCGCAGATAGCGATCAACGGCATCATGCTGTCGCGTGACTCCAACACGATTTCGGATGCCGTCCAGGGCGTTACCCTGGATCTACAGCAGGCGGAACCTGGACACCTTGTCAATGTGACGGTGACCCGTGATGATACGCGAGAGCTGCGGCAACGGATCCAGACCTTCGTAGCGGATTACAACAAAGCGATGGATCTGATCAACGAGCAGTTCGTATACGTCGAGGAGAAGAAATCGGCAGGGCCACTGTCCGGCGATGTGACCCTGTTGACACTGCAGTCGCAGTTGCGTGCCGTCATGACAGGAGAGATCGCGGGCCTGGATGACGAGTACAATGCTCTGGTGCTGGTAGGGTTGTCCTTCGACCGGCATGGACGCCTCGGTGTGAACGAGGAACGGCTCGATCAGGCCCTCGCCGAGAACCTCTCCGCCGTGAAAAAAATCTTCGTGGCTCAGGGAACCACCGCCGACGATGGCATCACCTTTCTCTCCAGCAGCAGTCGGACGCAGGCTGGTGCATACGCGGTCGAGATCACTCGGGCCGCCACCAGAGGTTTTCTGATGGGCTCGGAGGAGTTCACCGGTGCGCTGGCCGAAGATCGGACGCTGACGCTTCGGGACCGGGCCACCAACCAGACGGTGATTGTCGAATTGGAGGCCGGTGCTTCCCTGGAAACCATCGTCGGGCAGATCAACGCTGCCACCAGCTCCGACATCGCCGCAGTACGACGTTCCAGCCTGGCCAACACTACCGATGGCTCAACCCCGGTCACAGCATCGACCACTTTTGCCGGTATCTTCGGTGCAGAATCAAAAGCGGGTGACACCATACGCATCAATGGCACAACTCATGACGGTACCAGCGTCAGCCGCACTTTTCGGATCGAGGCTCCGGACACCACCACAATCGGTGATCTGCTGGACGAGATTCGGCGTGCCTTTGGCGGTCGCGTGAGTGCTTCCATAGATGCCGAGGGACGCCTTCTTGTATCAGATAACCAATTGGGTACCAGTCAGTTGTCTGTAACACTTATCGAGGGCAATGAAGGAGGGGGTAGTGTCAGCTTCGGCAGTCTGGCGTCAGAGGTCAGCGGACGCTATGGTGTGGAACTCCGCGCCTCCCGGGAAGGCGATCGACTCGTACTGGAACATAGTGGGTACGGAAGTGCCCATGGTTTTACCGTGCTGGAGAGTCCACCCGCTCTGGGATTGGCAGCAGGCGATTACCTCGGTGTCGACGTGGCCGGTACCATCAACGGAGAACCCGCGGAAGGCCTTGGCCGCATCCTCACCGGCGCCAGCGGCAACGAAACCACGGACGGACTCTCGGTGCGCGTGGCTCTGGAACAACACCAATTGGATCAGACTGGGACGGACCGGGGCATGGTCAAACTGACTTACGGTGTGGCACGGCAGTTGCATGATACGCTGCAGTCGATCACCGATCATTATGACGGCACGCTGAAAAACCGCACCGACGCGCTAGATTCGACCATTCGAAACCTGGACAACCGTATCGCCGACACCGAACGCCGGGTGGAGCAATACCGGATCAGCCTGGTCAGGAGGTTCTCGGCGTTGGAGGGGGCCATCGCGGCCATGCAATCCCAGGCCAATTTCCTGTCCGCGCAACTGGCAGGCTTGATGAACAACAGTGGCTGACAGTCGTCCGCGGGGGCGATTGGACGCAGGGAAGGGCATCAGCTGATGAGTATGCGGCGAATCGGATCCAGGCAATACAATCAGGTGCAGATACAGACGGCCAACCGGGGCAAGCTGATCGTCATGCTCTACCAGGGTGCGATTCGCAACCTCAACCTGGCCGTGAGTCACATCGATCAGGGCGATATGGAGGGCAAGGGCAATGCGTTGATCCGGGCTCAGGATATCGTTCTGGAGCTGCTTTTTGCGCTCGATCAACAGATGCTGGATGACGGTAATGAATTAGCCCTGAATCTGCAGCGCCTCTACCTCTACGCCTACCGCCGTCTGATCGCTGCAAATTTGCAGGTGGACAGGAAGATCGTCGAAGAGATCAACACGCTGCTGACGAGACTGCTCGCGGCCTGGGAAAGCGTGGTCTCGGGGGAAGCCGGTGCAGACCAGCAGGCGGACCAGCCGGCCGGCGTCACCCTGACCGGATAGGCCCAAGTCCTGATGGAGCAGAACGCGATACACGCATCGAGTTCTGCCGGATGCCGAACACGCCTATGGAACCAATCCGGAACCCCATGGAACAGAATGCGAGACACCCGCATCTGGTACTGCTGGAGGCAGAATACGCCGACTTTGAAGCATTACACGCATTGAGCCTGGAACAGGAGGCCTGCATAGACCAGGATGACTTGCCGGCTCTCGAGCGTTCTATTGTCCGCATGCGCCGGCTCATGGATCGCATTCGTGTACGTCAGAAAAACATGCGGAGGGGGGGCGAGCAGGCCCAGGATGTGTGCCGGCGTCGCCGGGATCTGTGTGATTTGATAGGCCAGATCCAGCGCCTGCAGGAACGCAACCAGGAATCGGCCCAGCGTCTGCTGGCGGCTGCCCGAGAGGAACTGCGACTGCTGGATTCCGGTTCCCGGGCGGTTCGCCGGTACGGCCAGCGTGCGCTTCAGGCCCGGGGTGAACGGACATCCCGTCTGTTCGACGGTATTCGATGAATCTGTGACACGATTGGCCTGAAGGACCATTTCTCGTATATTCCTCCGCAGGATGGGTGAACTTGGGATCGTCCGCGTTCTGAGAAAACCTCTGCGTATTCCGTTCTCCGGCCGTCCAGTGAACTGGAGTGACCGGCCGCGGCAAACACCCTTGGCACGAGAGTCGGTCTGATGCAAGTCGACGGGATTTCTTCGCAGCCCCAGCTCCCCCAGAGTGAGCCGCGTGGTTCTTCATCCCGCATCAGAAAAGGCACAGAAGAGGTTGGCGACAGCCTGGAGCTGACGCCTGAGGCATCGGATGTGCATGAACTGGCGGAAGCCGCCCGCACGGCCCCTGAGGCCAGCAGCGCGCGGATCGACGAGTTGCGCGAACGGGTGCGGTCGTCCTATTACAACTCGCCGCAGGTGCGGCAGCAGATAGCGGCCAGCATGCTCGAAGCAGGCGCCATGCGGGATGTTGGCGCGGACTCGGCCCGGGTCCATGGCGCCCGGGAGGAACTGCAAAGCGTTCCGGATACGCGTTCGGAGAGCGTGCAGCAGGCGGCAGCGCGGGTGCGCGAAGGATTCTACGAGGATGCGGCAGTGCGTCAAGAGATTGCCAAACGGGTGTTGGACACCTTGACGTGATGGTGGCTTGACCGGTATTCGCGGTTCGTTTGGAGTCCAGCGGGGCGATGCCTTCCGTATCGCTCCGTTTGTTGTTGGAGCCGTCTGGCCAATCCGGAAGGCGGTTGACACCGTGCGGCCGTGAGGGCTGTTACAGGGAGAAGGATCCCATGGTGGTGGTGGGACTGGACGGAGGCGGCACGCGGACACGGGGTATCGCGCTTACGGATGCCGGGAGCATCCATGGATGGACTGTGGGGAGCACCGGCAATTACCAGATGATCGGCAGGGAGGGGTTGGTGCGGCTCGTACCTTCCATGTTCGAGCGGATGGACGTCGATCCCGGCTCGGTTCCTGTTTCGCTGACGCTGGCGCTGGCAGGCGCCGGACGGGAACGCGAGCAACGCGAAATCGTCCAGCTCGTGCAGGAGCATGGCTGGGCAGTCCGAGTCTCCGTGGTTACAGACGCCAGAGCTGCGCTCGAGGGAGCGCATGGCGGCCAGGCCGGGCTCATCGTCATTGCCGGAACGGGCTCCATCGTCATGGGCAAACAGGCCAACGGAACGGAGGCCCGGGCCGGGGGCTGGGGACCGTTGTTGGGTGACGAGGGTAGCGGGTATTGGCTCGGATTGGATGGATTGAGGGCTGTTTTTCGAGCTCGTGACGGGTGGGGCCGGAACACGGCACTGGCCCAGTCCTTGCAGGAAGATCTGGACCTGGATCATTGGGACGATCTCGTCGGTATGCTGTACTCGGGCAGCATGGACCGGGACCGGATCGCGTCCCTGGCGCCGCATGTCCTGGAAGCCGCTGCGCGGGACGAGGTCGCCGCGGACATCGTCGAGTACCACGGGAACATTCTGGGTCGCCAGGTGGTCGCCGTAGTCAGGAGTCTGTCCATGGACGGCATGGTACCGGTGGCCTGCGCGGGCGGATTGTTCCGCGGTCCGGACGCCATATGGCCGGTCGTGGCCCGGGAGACCGCGCGGTCGGGCGTCAACGTGTCGCGGCGGCAACCGTTGCTACCGCCGGCTATGGGCGCAGCTTTGCTGGCCTGGAGGCAACTCGGTCGACCGGTCGACGCGTCCCTCGTGAAGCCCTTGATGCAGGCCTGTCCGGAATTGCCTTGAGCGGCCCCCTTGACATCGCATCTGTCGGTTTTATCATTAGTTAGCTAGCTTTGATTACGGACACACACCAACGCCATGAATGCCAAAATCCTTACAGAGCGCGAAAGCCAGGTGTTGCACGCTCTGGTCGAGGCGCATGTGGAGACCGGGGCGCCGGTGGGGTCGCGCACGTTGTGTCGCCGGAGCGGCCTGAGTATCAGCTCGGCCACAGTCCGGGCGACATTGGGGCGCCTGGAGGAAAAAGGACTGGCAGAGCAGCGGCATACGTCGGCGGGTCGTATACCTACGGATAGAGGCTACCGTCTGTATGTGGCTCAGCGTATGCGGGACGGTGGTTTCGCGGAGGATACCGAGGACACCCGGTTGGCAGAAGCCCTGCGGGAACACCTGCAAGAGGGCGGCTTTCAGGAGATTCTGGCTCAACTGGCCCACGTCCTCGGTGATGTCTCGCATCAACTCGGAGTGGTGATGGCACCCTGTTTCGAACAAGGTGTCCTGCAGCGGCTGGAGCTGGTCGGTCTGGAGGGTGGCCGTATTCTGCTGCTGGTCACCATTCGCCATGGGCTGGTCCGCAGCCTGGTAATCAAAGCGGATGCGCAGACAGCCAGCCGTGACCTGGAGACGGTTAGCCGGTTGCTGAACGAACGTCTGGCTGGTTTGACCCTGGCAGAGATCCGCGGTTCCGTCCAGGCACGGCTGGTCGAGCTCGATCGGCTCGCCGGCCCTCAGCTCATACAAGCGGTGTCCCGGCACATAGAGGACTTGACTGCACCCAACGGAGCGGAGTTGCATGTGGCTGGGACGCATAACATATGCCTCAAGCCGGAATTTCACGATCCCATGCAGGTTGCCGCATTGATGGCACTGGTCGAGCGCCGGCAGGAGCTTGCCCGCCTGCTCGGCAGCCGCCATGGGATGGTCATCACCATCGGGCGGGAAAACCGGGCTGCGGCCATGCGCATGTGCAGCGTGGTGACATCCAGTTATGAAGTCGCGGGCGCCCATGGGGTCATTGGCATAATCGGACCCACGCGGATGCCATATGGCCGGCTGGTCAACCTGGTCAGTGCCGCGGCCGACCAGGCCGCAGCATTGGCGGGTTGACGCCCGGCACAATCACGGCTACGCCTACCACCCTGAAAGCATGTACGAGGGCATCGATGATCGGTAAAAAGTCCAAGGCAGACCACACGGATAGCAGTACGGAGGAGGCAGCATCCTGCGCCGGCACCAGGACGGACCCTGCTGCCGGTCCTGAGGCCTCACCGGAAGCGACCGCACAGGACAAGGATACCGGCAGCGAAATGCACCCTGCCGATACGGCGGATACGCCGCAAGATGGAGACCTGGAAGTCGCTCTCAAGGAGGCACAGGCGGAAGCTGAGGAGAATTACGACCGGTTCCTGCGCGCTGCTGCTGAACTGGACAATTTTCGTAAGCGTACCGCCAAGGTACGTATCGAAGCACGGGAAGATGCCCTGCGGGATGTGCTTCTCAAGATAGCACCGGTGATTGACAACCTGAACCGTGCCCTGGCGCAGGAGAATTCGGATGGTGGCGCTTTGCGGCAGGGGGTGGAGTTGATTCGGACGCAGATGCTGGATGTGCTGTCGGGGTATGGTTTACAGCCTATAGAGGCTGTCGGTCAGCGCTTTGACCCCAATCTGCACGAAGCCATGATGGAACTGGATACCAGTGATCATCCGCCGGCAACCGTGATGGAGGAAATGGAAAAGGGGTACATGCTCAACAACAAGGTCGTCAAGCCGGCACGTGTGATCGTCAGCAAGTCGGATCAGTGAGGCGGACGCCGACTGCAACAAGAAAGACAACATGGCCAAACGAGATTACTACGAAGTTCTTGGTGTCAGCAAGGATGCCAGCGTCGCGGACATCAAAAGTGCCTACCGCAAACTGGCTGTCAAAGATCATCCCGACAAGAATCCTGGGGACCGTGAGGCTGAAGAACGTTTCAAGGAGGCGTCTGAAGCCTACGAAGTGCTCAGCGACAAGGAGAAACGGGCGCAATATGACCGCTTCGGCCATCGTGGGTTGGAGAACACCTTTGGCCGCGACGGGTTTCAGTGGTCGGACTTCTCCCATGCCGGAGATTTCGAGGATCTGTTCGGCGATTTGTTCGGCAGCTTTTTCGGTGGTGGGCGACGCTCGCGCCGGGGTCCGGCTTCGCCACCGGCTGGCCGTGATCTCAAGATCGCGGTGGAGCTGACCCTGGAGGAGATCGCCGCCGGGGTGGAGAAGAAAATCAACCTGAACAGGCTCGAGCGGTGCTCCGCCTGTGACGGCAGCGGCGCCGCCCGCGGCAGCTCCAAACAGACCTGCTCCACCTGCGGCGGTATGGGGCAGGTGCAGCAGGTGTCGCGCTCGTTTTTCGGTCAGTCGGTGACGGTTACTGCCTGTCCGGCCTGCAACGGCGAGGGCTCCACGGTTACGGACCCGTGCCCGGAGTGCCGCGGTGATGGGCGGACTCGTGCCAAGACCACGTTGACCGTCCGCATCCCCGCCGGAGTCCGTTCGGGAAACTATATCCCCTTGCGCGGCCAGGGAGAAGCCGGCCCGCGCGGTGGTCCTGCCGGTGACTGTCTCGTTTTCATCGAAGAGAAAGCACACGAGCAGTTCACACGTGATGGCAATGATGTCATCTATCGGTTGCCGATCAACTTCAGCCAGGCGGCTCTGGGCGACGACGTGAAGGTACCCACGCTGAACGGCAAGGCGCGTATGAAGATACCGGCCGGGACACAGTCCGGACGCGTCTTCCGGTTGCGCGCCAAGGGTATTCCGGATGTGGATGGACGCGGTGTGGGAGATGAACTCGTCCAGGTGATGGTATGGACGCCGCAGGAGCTGAGCAGTCGGGAACGTGAACTGCTCGAGGAACTGGGAGAGCTCGACAAGAAGCGTGCGGACCGGGAGGGCAAGGGTTTCCTGGAAAAGATGCGCGAAGCCTTCAGTTCCTGATAAGTGGTCCGGAAGCTCCCGTCCATCCCGGCTGCCGGCACACAGAACGCGAACCAAGATACCCGTAAACAGGGCCAGGGGTCCTATGGTGCCAGATTCGTCGGTATATGCCCAGGTCCTGGCCGATGCTCGCGTCGTGGCCGTAGCCAGTGCCAAGGGAGGTGTGGGTAAATCCACCATCAGCGCCCAGCTCGCTCTGGGACTGGCCCGATGCGGTTATCGCACCGGTCTGCTGGATGGCGACATATACGGACCCAGCCTGCCTCTGCTGATGGACGTCCGGCAGTCACCCGGCGCCGCTGCGGATGGCCGGATCCTGCCGGTCTGGAAGGATGGCGTCCAACTCATGTCCATCGGTTTCGTCGCCGGGACCGGCCAACCGGTGAGCTGGCGCGGTCCGATGCTTGCCCGCACCATGAAGCATTTCCTCGGCCGGGTGGCGTGGAGCCCGATGGACTTCCTGATCATCGACCTTCCTCCGGGTACCGGAGACGTGACGCTAACGCTTTGTCAGGTGATCGGCCTGACCGGGGCCGTCATCGTCACCACACCGCAGGACGTCGCACTGCAGGACGTGGAGCGGGGCATCGCCATGTTTCGTGCGGTTGATGTGGAAGTCCTCGGCATGGTGGAGAACATGAGCTACTTCATCTGTCCGAATTGCGGCGAACGGCACGAGGTCTTCGCTCATGGAGGCGGACGGGACACGGCCGGGCGGCTGGGATTGGAACTCCTGGCCGAGATTCCCCTAAATACGGCCATCGGCCAGATCGGTGCAGCCGTGCAGCCTGATGTCGTCGCGACAGAACCCCGGCACCCCCTCTTCACCCACCTGGCCGAAACGCTGGCAGCGCGCCTGACCGTTTGCCATCCGCAGCCTCAGGATGCGCCAGCCCGCGGATGAGGCGCGCCACGGTGCCCCGGGCCGGCAGGCGCTCGAGTGCCTGGAGAGAACCGGCGGGTTGCGGCTGGGTCTTAGCGTTGTGAACGACGTTGCGCTATCTTTACGCTGTGGCCGGTACATCGACAAACATACGCCAATGGCACTGCATCCAGTGCACGGTTCCCCGTCAACAAGCGGATGACGTGGCAGATGCCTGTTTTGAGCTGGGCAGTTGCGGTCTGCAGACGGACGAGGCGGGTGCCATGGTCTCCATTACCGCGTATTTCCCGGCCACAATCCCGCTACAGCCCATCTGTGCCAGCCTTGCCCAGGTTTTACCTGCGCCGCGCCCCGGCGAGGAGATGACGGTCACCGCGGTGCCTCTGCAGGACTGGAACGCCGCCTGGCGGCGGTTCTACAAGCCGGTATGGGCCACGGAACGAATGGTCATCCAGCCGCCCTGGATTCCGGTTGCCGTGCGGCCACCGCAGTTCGCTATTCTGATCGATCCCAAGATGGCTTTCGGTACCGGTGGACATGAATCCACGCGGTTGTGCCTGCGTGCGCTGGAGGAATGGTTGACACCGGGTGATTCATGTCTCGATCTGGGAGTGGGTAGTGGCATACTGTCGCTGGCCGCGCTGAACCTGGGTGCTGAGAGGGTGTTGGGGCTCGATGTGGACCCGCAGGCCATCGACAATGCCCGGGAGAATCTTGCGCTCAATGGTCTGGACGACAACCGGGTGACCGTTCGCGTTGGGGCGCTGGATTCATCCGTGCCCGGTTTCTTTGATCTCATCATGGCCAATATAGAGAGTGGGGTGCTCCAGCCACTGTTGCCGCAGATGGCCCGGCAGGCTCGTAGAGTGGTGCTGCTGTCCGGTTTGTTGAACCGTGAGCGCGACGGTTTCACCCGGCAGGTACAGGCCGCGGGCATGGTGGTGCAACAGGTGTACCGGGAAGGCGAGTGGATCTGCATCGCTGCGGCAGCCCAGGGTGGTCGGTGCCCAGTTTCTGGGTAGATCCGGCGGACGTCTCCGCCGACGAACTCATGCTGCGTGGTACCGAAGCGCATCACCTGCGCAAGGTGCGCCGAATCCGTACCGGAGACCGGGTCTGGGTAGTGGATGGTTGCGGTATGCGGTATGAGGTCACCGTAGTCTCGTTCGACGTCGACACGGCGCGGTGCACCATCAGCCAACGGTGGAAAGACTGGGGCGAAAGTGCGGTGCGTCTATGCCTGGTTCCGGCCCTAATCAAGGGGCAGCTGTTTGACGAGATCATAGAGAAGGCCACCGAGGTCGGAGTGGACAGCATTCGCCCTCTGGTTGCGGCACGGAGTGTCGTCCGGCCTGATTCGGCCGCCAAGGTGGAACGCTGGCGGCGAGTGGCGCGCGCAGCGGTGAAACAGTGCGGTCGCAGTCGTATGCCGGCTGTGCATATGCCCGCGAAGCTTCCGCAGGTGCTGAAGGCCCTCCAGGATGAATGCAGGCAGCTTGTGATGGCAGCGCCGGACGCGACTGGAGAACCGTTGGAGCTTGTCCTCGGGTGCCTGCCATCACGGCCGCTGGCACTGTTCGTCGGGCCCGAAGGGGGGTTCGTTCCTGAAGAACGCCTGGCGGTGGAAGCGGCCGGTGGCGTCGCCTTTTCCTGGGGTAGTCGCATACTGCGGGTAGAAACCGCCTGTGCGGTATTGTCAGCCCTGGTCATGCACCAGGCGGCCCTACGGGGCGCAACCGTGTGAGTCCGCATGAAGGAAGGGGGGGATATGCCTGGTGAGATACAGATCCTGCATGGACCCAATCTGAACCTGCTGGGAATTCGTGAACCGGAAATCTACGGATGCGCAACGCTGGAGGCCGTGGACACTATGGTGGCCCGGGAAGCGGCGGCGTTGGGCCTGCGGGTTCGGTCGCGACAGTCCAATCACGAGGGGGTCATCGTCGATCTCATCCAGGAAGCCCGGACCTGGGCCCTTGGGATCGTCCTCAATCCGGGTGCCTTGACGCATTACAGCCTGGCCGTCCGCGATGCTGTTGCCGGAGTCGGGTTGCCGGTAGTCGAGGTGCACCTGTCGAATGTGCACGCGCGGGAGTCGTTCCGGCGCCGGTCCGTGATCGCACCGGTGTGCGTCGGACAGGTCTGCGGATTTGGACCGTACTCCTATGTGTTGGGGTTGCGGGCGTTGGCAAACCATTTGAAGCAGCATCGGGATGATTAGCGCCGGACCAGAAGACTGCGCCGGTTTGGCGGCAGCAAGTCGCTGCCGCAACCAGCCGCAAAGATCCGTATGGATCGCCATGCTGGCCGTGTTGTTCTACTCGCCGGCAGACCCTGCGGCCGCGGGTTCCGCCGTGATCATGGCGCGTGCACAGGTGAGCATCCGGGCGGACGCAACGGTGCAGTCCGAACGCATCGCCGTACTGGAGCAGGGCCAGGAAGTGGAGCGCCTCGGCCGCAAGGACGAATGGCTGCGGATCCGTCTACCGGACGGACGGTCCGGCTGGGTCCACTCGGAGCTGGTGCGGCCCGTCAGCGCAACGCCAGCGGATGCGGATACCCCGTCCGCGGCCGAACGGCCGGTTGTGCGTCCCTTTGTTCGCGGTCTTCAGTACGAACTGGAGGGCGAGCACGGGAAGGCAGTGGAACAGTTTCTGCTGGTACCTGCCGCGGATTCGCGCTATCAGAAAGCACAGATCCACGCAGCGACGGCATACCGGCGGTTGGGACAGTTCGACGAGTCCCGGCGGATGCTGGAACGGGTTCTGGCTCAGGGCGGCGAGACGCGCCGGGTGTACGCGGATCTGGCAGAGCTGTACAGAGCCAGCGGCCAGGCAGACAGTGCGCGCAAGTATGCCACGCTGGCGCAGGGCATGGACTGGCAACCGCCTGCGCCGGTGGAGTCCGATGGACCGGGGGATGAACGGTACTGGGTGATGAGCCAGCTTCTGGGGTACGCCGCTGCAGTCCTGGGAACCGCCGTGCTGTTGAGCGTCGCGCTGCTGGCGCTGCGCCGCAATCGGCGCAACGGCTGGCAACAGGGTAGCTTCGCGCGTGCGCTGCAGGAGTGCGAACAACCCATGTCGCCGGATAGCCAGGAAGACGACCAGGATCTGGACAAGCGGATTGCTCAGCTGCGGCAGCAGTTGAGAGACACCGCTTCCCCTTTGCGTGACGGCGGCAACGGCGTTGCCTGCGACGATACCGGCGAAGCCGCTGAACTCGAACGGGTGGCGGCTCACCTGGATGTCCTGCGGCAGGCTATGGACATGCAGGAGAAGAGAGCCCGAATTTATGCCGACCTGGTGCAACTGCAGACCATGCGGATCCGAGCTCTGGAAGAGGAGGTGGCCTTGCGTCGCCGCAGTCAGACGCGGGCTTGACTGGGTGGCCGCGTTTAGGCGAGGCGAGAATTCAGCCCAGGCCTCTGCCGCATGCCGGCCGAGGCCTGGGCGAAAGCATCAGAATTGGACCTGGACCATGAGTTGGGGCGCTCCCGTGGAGGACATGCTCAGAGCCGGAAAGACACGCCGCTCGGCCCGCCGCGGTATGAGCGCCACGCCCAGGCTGCCGACGGCCAGCGCGGCGGCGCCCCATCCCAGCAGGGCGGCCGTATCCGCGTCGTCATTCAGGTCATCGGCCTTCTTCAGCAGCGGTGCGGCCGCTTCCGGGCTCAGTCCCTCTGCCGCCATGATGTTGACATCGGCCCGGTCACGCTTGTCGCCGGCGCGGTCGAACTGCAGCCACGACAGCAGCCCGAAGGCGGCTGTGCCACCCAGAAAACTGATATACGGAAACTCCAGGTATTCCTCTGTGTGGGCCGCGGCACCGAGGGACTCTATAGTCACGATGTTACTGACTTCTCCGGGTTCGAACGTGAAGATCTCCGAGTCCACCCGGACGATGATCAGGTCGCTCGCACGGTCGACCAGGTACCCCTGAACTACCGTGCCATCGGTCAGGTATATCCGGGCCTCGACGTCTTGCGCACCGTGCTGCTGGGCCACGGACACGACGGGTTGCAGGCCCAGAAGCAGTGCTATGAGAAGAGCCATACCACGCTTCATCGTATCTCTCCTGTCGTTAGTGGGGCCTGTCAGTCTACTTCCGAGGTCAGGCGCCACGCCGGTTGGGCTCCTCGAAATCAGGCCAGGGTGTATCCATAAGAGCACTGCCGGCCCAATATACACGAGGTCCACGCAGTGTCAACAAAGAAGACTAATCGCGATGACATGCGTTCCCTGGAACCGGGTCAGGCCGTCCCGCTTACCGGGCAGCGAGTGTCGCGGCTGAGCATAACCCAGATCCGCAGTTTCATGCCGGAGATCGGCGCCGATGACACCGTCCTGGCACTGCTGGAATCCGATCCGCGTGCCGGGGTGCGCCAGCTGGCGGTGCGGCGCCGGCGGGAGCTGGCCCGGGAATCCGCCGAAGCAGATCGCCTGGAAGCGATGCTGCGGATGGAGCGACGGTACTGGGGCCGTGGCTTGGTCGCTGTTGCCGGCGTCGACGAAGTGGGACGCGGCTGCCTGGCCGGTCCTGTGGTAGCAGCGGCGGTGATTCTGCCACCGGAGTGGCGGGCGAAAGGGCTGGACGACTCGAAAAGAATGACAGCGGCCCACCGGACGCAGATGGATGCTCAGATCCGCGCCAGTGCGGTGGATGTGGGCCTGGGCACGGTAGAAGCCGGGGACATCGACCGGATCAACATCCGTCAGTCCTCGCTGCTGGCGATGCGCATGGCACTGGGCCAGTTGGCCGTGGAACCGCAGCAGGTGCTGGTCGATGGCAATACCGAGCCGGGATCCGGCTGGCCGGAAACCGTCGTCGTAGACGGTGACGCCCGTTGTTTGTGCATCGCTGCCGCCTCTGTGGTCGCCAAGGTATACCGGGATCGGCTCATGGTGAAGCACCATGAGGAGCATCCCTGCTATGGTTTTGCGAGCAACAAGGGCTATGGCAGCGCTCAGCATCTCGAGGCACTGCAGAGATACGGTCCCTGTCCGCTGCACCGGCGATCCTTCGCTCCCGTCGCTCAGGCGCTCAGCACCGGCGGCGAGCGGTCCTGCCGCTATTTCCACGAGCAACTGCGGCATTGTGCCTCACTGCAGGACCTGCAACGTCTGGGTACGGCCATCCGGGGTGCAAGCCACGTGCTGGAACCGGGGCAGCTGGAGACATTGCGGAGTCAGTACAAACGGGCGCAAGCGCGTCTGTCGGCTGTCGGTGCTCGCGGTGAAGCACTGGCCGCTCAACAGCTTGAAGATGCGGGTTACCGGGTGTTGGCGCGGCAGTACCGGGCTGCCGGAGGAGAGATCGATCTGGTAACGCAGGGTGCCGGCGAGCTGGTCTTCGTGGAAGTCAAGACGCGGGCCACCGTCTCGCTGGGGCGGCCCGAGGAACGGGTAGATCACGACAAGCGGACGCGGTTGATCCGGGCGGCCAGGCACTTCGTTCAGCACCGGACCGCGGTAGACCAGGCCTGCCGTTTCGATGTGCTTGCCGTGGATCTGAGCGGGCCGATTCCGCGGGTCGAACACTGGCAGGACGCCTTTCAGGCCTGACCTGCGGGGGGCAGGGCAAGCCAGGGCGGCCCTGTCTTGCCATTCTCAGTCGCTGAATGCCGGCCCCCTGACCGCTCGCTGAAGCGTATCGGGCCCGCCTGAGCGTATCACGATGCATGACAGTATATGGGGCTCGATGACGAGGTTGGGGCGGCACCCCCGGTTCAACCGTTGGTGCTGTCCTGGAAAACGATACATCCGCCAACGATGGTGGCGACGGCTTTTCCGCGCAACGGCCAGCCGCCGAATGGCGTGTTGCGGCCCTTGGAGCGGAAACGCTCCGGGTCCACCGTCCATTCCCGCTCCAGGTCGAGAACCGTCACATCCCCCGGGGATCCCGGATTCAGACGCCCCCCGGGCAGGCCGAAGATTCGCGCCGGTTGTCGCGACCACCGGTCGACAGCGGTTTTCAGATCCAGCGCTCCAGCATGGACGAGATGGGTGAGGGTCAGACCTACGGCCGTTTCCAGACCGACAATGCCACATGGGGCCTGATCCAGCGGCAGAGCCTTCTCTGCCTCTGTGTGTGGCGCGTGGTCTGTGGCAATCACATCGATGCTGCCGTCACGCAGTCCCTGGCACAAAGCCTCGACGTCCCGGCTGGTGCGCAGAGGTGGATTCATCTTGGCGTTGGAGCCATGGCGGGTCAGGGCCTCCTGGGTGAGCGTGAGATGATGCGGCGTGGCCTCGCACGTCACCGGGAGACCTGCTTCGCGAGCTCTTCGTATCAGCGCCACGCCTCGTGCGGTGCTGACGTGAGCTACGTGCAGATGGCCGCCGGTCAGCCGCACCAACTCCAGGTCACGGGCAATCATGCCTTCTTCGGCCTCCGGTGAAGCTCCATGGAAGGCCGGAGCCGCCTCCGGGCCAGCGTTCCGCCCGGGCGTGAGTTCCTCGTGCGGGGACAGGGGCAGGCCCAGAGTGCGTGCTTGCGCCAGTGCTGCCTGCATCAGGTCCGGGTCGGTGACCGGGTCCCCGTCATCCGAAAACCCGACGGCTCCGGCCCGCGCCAGTTTGTCCAGCGGTGCGAGCCGGCGACCCTCGCGGCCGCGGGTGATACAACCCAACGGATAAACGCGTACCGTTCCGGTGGCAGCTGCCCTGGTCGTGACCATCCGCAGATGGGCGGCACAGTCCGGTGGCGGCACCGTGTTGGGCATGGCCACCACGGCGCAGATGCCTCCCGATGCCGCTGCGGCCGTTCCGGTAGCGATGGTCTCCTTGGCCTCGAAGCCGGGTTCGCGCAGGTGCACGTGAGCGTCGATGAACCCGGGAGCGACGATAAGGCCTGCGGCCTCGTATACCGGAGTGCCCGCAGGGGCGCCAAGGTTCCTGCCTAGCGTCGCGACGGTACCCTTATCGATGAGCAGGTCCAGGAGGTCGTCCACATCGTTGGCGGGGTCGATGACGCGACCACCGCGGATCAGCAGACTGTCGGTTGACCAGGGCACGTTGACCTCCCGGTTTGAAGGTTCATGACTGGTGATGGTGCTCCAGCCGAGCGTAGCACGGCCGTCACCAACTCGTTCAGGGTGAGACAAGCTGTCGGTTCGATTCCGGCTTGCTGGCAGAGTCTGCTGGCGAAGCGCAGCACCGACGGCAGCTCGAGACCGCTTTGCTGCTGAAAACCTGGGGCCGCGAGCACGGTACGCGTGGCACCCTCGAGCACCATACGGCCGTTGACCAGCACGGCAACCCAGGCGGCAAGAGCCGCGACCTGATCCATATCGTGGGTGATCAGCAGGATGGTTTTCCCGGCCCCGGCCAGATTGGCGAGGATGGCGGTCATATCTGCGGCGGTCCGGGGATCCAGGCCGGCGGTGGGCTCGTCCAGCACGAGCACCTCCGGATCCATGGCCAGTATGCCCGCCAGTGCGACGCGACGTCTCTGGCCACCGCTCAGAGCCAGGGGCGAGCGATCGCCAAAAAGGTCCAGCGCCAGACCGACCGCGCTCAAGCCCCGCTGCACCGCGTCCTGTACCTTGGGCTCGTTCCAGCCCAGGTTCCGGGGGCCGTATGCTACATCAGCGGCTACGGTGTCGGCAAACAGCTGCATCTCCGGAAACTGGAAGACCAGGCCGACCCGCTGGCGAATGCGCGGCAGGGGTTGGCACCAGAGATCGCGGCCGTCCAGCAATACGCGACCGCGATCCGGTTTCAGCAGTGCATTGAGGTGTTGCGCCAGCGTCGTTTTGCCCGAACCGCTGGGGCCCAGCAGTGCCGTGATGCTGCCTGCCGGCAGGCCGACCGAAACACCGTCCAGAGCCGTCCTGCAGGTGGGCAGACCCCGACCGTAGGTGTAGCCCAGATCCTCGGTGCGCATCTTGTCCGGCGCCGCCTGCGGCGTTCGGTCGGCCGCTGGATCCAGCGGTTGTGTCAGTCGCGCTTTCAGCTGCTGCAGCAGCCAGGTGTCATCCAGCCGCTGGCTGGGGGTTCCCGCAAGATCGATTCCGCCGCGGCTCAGAGCCTGGACCAACTTCAGAGGGAAGGGGACATCCAGTCCCAGATTCTGCAGGTCATGGTAGTCGTTGAACACGCTGGCAGGTGTACCGTCGGCGTGGATACGGCCTGCGTCCATGATGATGAGGCGCTGGGCGCAGGCTGCTTCCTCAGGCTTCTGGGTGATATGGATGACCGCGATGCCGTGTTCTGCCGACAGCGTCCGCAACAGCTCCAGGACGTCCTGCCGACTACGCGGGTCCAACAAGGCCGTGGGCTCGTCCAGAACGAGATACGCCGGGCGCAGGACCATGGCTGCGGCGACGGCCACACGTTGTTTTTCGCCGCCGGACAGCTGATGCGGGGGGTAGGCGCGAATCGACTCCAGCCGGAACTCAGCCAGCGCCTCATCAACCCGGGTCAGCATCTGCGGGCGGGGGACTCCCAGATTCTCCAGACCGAAGGCGATCTCCGTCTCCACGCTGGCAGCCACCAGTTGATCGTCCGGATTCTGAAAGACCATGCCGACCTTTTCGCGCAGTCGAAAGATGTCTCCGGCACGGTTGGTGGACAGGCCGTCAACCCGGATCTCTCCCTCCTGGGGCACCAGCAGGCCGTTGAGACAACGGGCCAGGGTAGTCTTGCCGGAACCGTTGGCCCCCATCATGGCGACGTATTCACCGGCGCGGATCCGCACGGAAACCCCATCCAACGCCGGTGTGCCGGTTGGATAACGATATCGTACCCCTGTGGTTTCGATCATGGACGAGAGGATACACGGCCGGCTGCAGGGGGTCAAGCGAACTGGTTTTGACCTGGCGGCCGTATGGGGTATACTAACGATGTGGAGGAACCGACTCGTGGGCGCCTGTGGCGTCACGCTGGAGCGCCCTGGTACGCCGGTGGCGTCCGACACAGCCTGCAGTCAGCCAACGTCTGCCGGCGCTGCGGGGTTTACCCTGGAGCGCCGGTCTGCGCCAATCGAAGGACGCGTGTATGATCAGTAAGGGCTCCGGCCTGCTCTCGATGCTCGTGGTTGCCAGTCTGCTCGTGGCGTGCGGCGATGATGATGAACTGAACCTCACCGGTCCGGGTTATGCTCCTGGGGACGGGCGTATGTATCCGGTCCACGAGGTCGTGTTCACCGCTTTGGATGGTATCCCGGTGAGTGCGGTCTGGGGTACCCCGGCGGCAACCGGCAGGGTGCCGGTCGTGATTCTGCTGCATGACCTGGACGGTAACAAATACGACTGGCTGACATCCACTACATTGTTCGTCGATCTGCTCGAGTCCGGCTATGCCGTCATCGCGCTGGATCATCGCGGGCACGGTGCCACGCCGCTGCCCGGGGGCCGTGCATTTCCCGTGTTGCAGGATCTGGAAGTCAACCACCGGGACGTGCTGGCCGCACTGGATTGGCTGAGTAGGCAGACGCAGTTGGACGCGTCCAGGGTTGCCCTGGTGGGCTCAGGCCTCGGGGGGAATAGCGCCTATGTCGGCAAGGGAGCCTTTCCGGGCCGGGTCAGCACCGCCATATCCATGTCACCGGGTCTCTGGCAGCTCGACGGGCTCCGGCCCGTGGTGGTGGGTGCCGGCATAGATCCCTTTACCCCGGAATCCATTCTGTTCATCGTGGCAGAGAACGACATCATCCGGCTCGATGACGACGCCGGCACGGTATTGAGCTATCTTGATTTTTCCCGGTCGTTGAAAGCCACTACGGCCGCTCCGGCACGGGTCCATGTCGTCCCGGGCTCCAGCGCCCACGGTCTGGAGTTGATCGAGCGGCATCCGGCTGTACTGCGTGAAATCCTTCTCTGGCTGGAGGAAGAACTGTGAGACTGGCGGCGCAGCAGGTCCTCGCGCAGCCCCCGCCCCAAATCAGGACGCCCCAAATCAGGACGCCCCACACCGGCCACCGGCCGGAACCGCGCAGCCACCGAAGCGTTGCAGCCACGCAGCCGCGGCAGCGGCGCGTCCACGCATGCGTCTCGCCCGGGTGCGGATTCGCGCTGTTGGACGGTGCCTTTGACATCGGATCCTGGCGTCGCTAATTTCTCTTCTTCACCCCCATACCGCGAGCCGGGAAATCGCCGCTCAGTTCAGCGCGTGGTCCTGCCTCGGCGGGAATCCGGCGCATGGGCTCCCGTTCGGGAACCGCTCCGGTGTACCCTTCCCGCAAGATGCTGGCATCGGCCTGTATGAAACTGAGCGACTTCCATTTTGACCTGCCGGCAGGGCAGATTGCCCAGCATCCTGCGCCTGCCAGGGATCAGTCGCGGCTCCTCGTGCTGCATCGGCGCAGCGGCAAAATCCAGCATCGTCGTTTCGCCGACATCGTCGCATACTTGCGGCCTGCCGATGTACTGGTGGTCAATCGGACGCGGGTCATACCGGCCCGGCTGCTGGGGCGCTCGCAGCCGGGGGGCGCGCCGGTAGAGGTGTTGCTCATCCGCAACACCGGTGACGAGTGGATTGCCATGGGGAGGCCACAAAAAAGGCTGCACCCCGGAACGCGGCTGGAGTTCGGTGATGGTAGCATGGCGGCTACGGTGCTGGCCCCGGCTGCGGAAGGACGCATTCGCCTCCGGTTCGATACGCCCGATGTGAAAGCCCGGTTGGCCGAGTATGGCAGGGTACCGCTGCCCCCGTACATCCGCCGGGCGCCCGAGCCGCTGGACGACAACCGTTATCAGACCGTTTTCGCGCGGGATCCGGGCGCCGTGGCGGCGCCCACCGCTGGCCTGCATTTTACCGAGGATCTGCTCGCGCGCATAGCCGCGGGAGGCACCACCATCGTGCATGCCCTATTGCATGTCGGTCCCGGCACCTTTACTCCAATACGCTGTGAAGACCCTCGAGAGCATCGCCTGGAGGCCGAATACTGCGAGTTGGACGCAGAGGATGCGGCGCGTATCCGCGCCTGTCGGGACAACGGAGGGCGCATCATCGCCGTGGGCACGACGGTGGTGCGCACACTGGAAACCGCAGCCGCGCAGACAGGCCGGGTCCAGGCCTGGCAGGGGTGGTCGGACAAATATATCTATCCTCCGTACAAGTTCGCAGCCGTGGATGCACTGGTCACCAATTTTCACCTGCCTGGATCGTCCCTGCTGCTTCTGGTGGCGGCGCTGGTGGGGCGTGAACAACTGTTGTCGACGTACGCCCAGGCCATCTCCGCCGGGTACCGGTTCTACAGTTACGGCGATGCCATGTTGATATTGTGAAAGAAACCTCTCAACCATCGAATGCCGCCGCGAATGCCGCCGCCATCGTTCCCGCCGGGGGAACGGGCAGCCGCATGGCGGCATCCCAGCCCAAGCAATATCTGCCGCTGCTGGGGCAGGCGGTGATCGTGCATACTCTTGACCGTCTCCAGTCGTGCCCGGCCATCGGCGCCATCATCGTTGTCGTGCGCCCTGAGGACATGCAACTGTGCACCCGGGCAGGAGTCAGCCGGGAACGCTTCAGCAAGTTGCGGGTTATCGTGCCTGGCGGGTGCGAGCGCTGGGCTTCGGTGCGCGCTGGAATGCGGCAGACGCAATCCAGTGATCATATCATCGTCGTGCACGACGCCGTGCGTCCGTTTGTCACGCCGGCGCTGGTAGAGCGGGTGGCGCACGCCGCCCGGCTACACGGTGCGGCGGTTGCCGCGCTGCCGGTCACCGAAACCATCAAACAAAGCGACGGACGGGTAATCCGTTGCACCCTGGATCGCTCCCGCCTCTGGAAGGCACAGACACCGCAGGCCTTCCGTCGGGATTGGCTGCTGGCGGCGCATGAATCTGCCGGCCACAGGCCCATTGCTACCGACGATGCGATGCTGGTCGAACAGATGGGACGTCCGGTGCAACTGGTGCCCGGCGATGCCTGCAATCTGAAAATCACCACCCGGGAAGACCTGGAGTGGGCCGAATTCCAGCTGAACAGGGAGCACGGAATGGCAGCAACGGCGCTGCGTATCGGACAGGGATACGATGTCCATGCCCTGGTGCCAGACCGGCCTCTGGTGTTGGGAGGAATCAGCATTCCCTTCGAGCGCGGCCTGGCCGGGCATTCCGATGCTGACGTGCTCACCCACGCAGTGATCGACGCTCTGCTGGGGGCCGTGGGAGAGGGCGACATCGGTCGCCTGTTTCCGGACACGGATCAGCGTTATGCGGGTATTCGCAGTATCGAACTGTTGCGGAAGACATGGGAGCGCCTGGCGGCGCGCGGCGCGCGTATCGTCAATGTGGATGCCATTCTGACCGCTCAGCGTCCCAGACTCTCCTGCCATCTGCCCGCCATGGTGGAGGTGCTGTCCGGAACGTTGCAGATGCCCACCGACCGGGTATCGGTCAAGGCTACCACCACCGAACACCTGGGGTTTGTGGGCCGCGAAGAAGGTATTGCGGCCCAGGCTGTGGCGCTGGTGGACTGTCCCATTACCGGTTAGCGCGATTAATGATGACACCTTCTTAGAAACGACACCGCTGCGTTTCTCTGAGGAGCGGGCCGGCCACAGGCCGGGGGGATGCTTGACAGTGGTCTGTTACTGAGTTAAATTTCCACTCTTACCTGAAAACAGGAAACATCCAGGCAACGGCGTGGAACTGAGCAATCTGGTATCTTTACGCGGGAAACATCATGAACGACAAGACGTATGCGCCAAAATCCACCGACATCGTCAAGCAATGGTATGTCGTAGATGCCCGTGATAAGGTTCTGGGCCGGCTGGCATCGGAGGTCGCCCAGGTCCTGCGCGGCAAGCACAAACCTTGTTACGCCCCGTATGCGGATGTGGGTGACCACGTTATCATCATCAATGCCAGCAAGGTCAGGGTAACCGGCCACAAGGCGGTGGACAAGGTGTACTACCGCCACACGGGGCATCCGGGGGGCATTCGCTCCATTGGCTATCCAGAGTTGATGCAGAAGCATCCTGAACGTATCATACAGAAGGCTGTCTGGGGCATGTTGCCCCATAACAAGCTGGGTCGCATGATCTTCAAGAAGCTGCGGGTGTACGCCGGTGCCGAACACCGTCATACGGCGCAGCAGCCCGTGGAGTTGGAGATCAGGGCCTGACGTCATTCTACCGCCACGACGAACTGAGTGAACATGCCAGAAGAAGAGAGACTGGAAGCAACCGGGCGCCGCAAAACCTCTGTGGCGCGTGTCCGCATGATGCCGGGAGCGGGTCGGATCTATATCAATGGCCGCAATATCGAGGATTACCTGCGGCGTGACGCCCTGGAGATGATACTGGTTCAGCCCCTTCAACTGACCGAAACCCGGGATACCTTTGATATTCACATCTCGTCCAGGGGAGGCGGGTTGCGCGGACAGGCCGGTGCTGCCTGCCTGGGTATCGCCCGTGCTCTGGTGAAGTACAATCCTGACATGCGCAGCTCTCTCAAGAAGGCCGGATTCCTGACGCGTGATCCGCGGGAAAAGGAACGCAAGAAGTACGGTCTGGCGGGGGCTCGCAAGCGGTTCCAGTTCTCCAAACGCTGATCAGGTATGCCATCCTGATGTCAATCACACACGCTCTCTGATGCATGCGGTGGTGTTCCTGCAGTGGCTGAACAAGAACGGCTGGTCGGTTTCCAGCGCGGTGACTGCAGGAATTCCGTGTGCAGTAGAGGAGGGCGGAGGATCAACACCATCCAGAACAGGAGTACAGCATGACTGAAGTCGCCATCCGTGATTTGCTGGAGGCCGGGACCCATTTCGGGCATCAGACCCGCAGGTGGAATCCCAAAATGAAACCCTTCATCTTCACTGAACGCAACGCGATCCACATCATAGATCTGCAGAAAACCGTGCATCGTGTCCGGGAAGCCTGTCAAGCCGTATACAACACGGTCAAGGCCGGGCGTTCCATCCTGTTCGTCGGGACCAAGAGACAGGCTGCGGATATCGTCAAACAGGAAGCCGAGCGTTGCGGCCAGTTCTACGTCACCGAACGCTGGCTCGGCGGCATGCTCACCAACTGGCAGACCATTCGGCAGAGCATACGCCATCTGGATCATCTGGATGGAATAGCCACAGATGGCACGTATGACAAACTCAAGAAGAAGGAAGTCTTGCTTCTTGAGAAGGAGCGGGAGAAGCTGACCCGTAACCTCATCGGTATCCGCAAGATGGGCGGCCTGCCCGGACTGGTCTATATCGTCGATGTCATGAAGGAGCACATCGCCGTGCGGGAGGCGGCAAAACTGTCCATTCCTTCGGTGGCCATAGTGGACACCAATTGTGATCCGGAATGCGTCAGCTATCCCATACCCGGCAATGACGATGCCCTGCGGTCCATTTCACTGATCACCCAGCTGATTGCGGATGCAGCTCTTGAGGGGCGGATGGCTGCAGAGGAAGCCAAAGGGCGGGTTGATGAGGAAAAGGATGAAGGCGAGGCTGTTGCGGCGGGTACCGGTCTGCCGGCTTCGGACCAGGCGCAGGTAGAGGACAACGCCGCTGCTCCGGTTGCCACAGGTAGATAAATAGAGAGTACGGTGCTGGTTGGCACCAGCAGATGAACCTTATATCGTGCGGGGAAGCTCTATATGGCTGAGATAACGGCAAAAGCGGTCAAGCAGCTCCGTGAAAGTACGGGGCTCGGTATGATGGACTGCAAGAAGGCGCTGCAGGAGACAGATGGTGATCTGGAGAAAGCGGTCGACTACCTGCGCAAGCAGGGACTGTCGGCGGTTGAAAAGCGAGCCGGGCGGGAAGCGACTGAAGGACTCGTCGTATCGTACATCCATCCAGGCAGCCGGCTGGGCGTGCTGCTGGAGGTTAACTGCGAGACCGATTTCGTCGCACGGACAGATGATTTTCAACAGTTTGCCAAGGATCTGGCCATGCATATCGCCGCTTCCCGACCGGTGGCTGTTGATCGTGAGGGGGTACCGGAGAATACCGTGGAGCGCGAGCGCCGCATCTTCATGGAACAGGCCGCCAACGAAGGCAAGCCGGAGCATATCGCAGAGAAAATCGTCAACGGCAGGATGGAGAAATTCTACCAGGAAGCGTGTCTTCTGGAACAGGCTTTTGTCAAGGACCCTGACAAGACTGTCCAGGATCTGCTGACCGAGATTACGGCCAGAATCGGCGAGAAAATCCGGATCCGGCGGTTCAGCTGCTTCCGTCTGGGCGAGTGATCCGTCCGCCGGACAGGCTTTTTTCAGCAAGAAGCCACTGATATCGATATGGCAGCACGCCCTGCACGGGAGTAAACGTTCATGGTCGAAGAAATCCTCCAGGATGTCAGAGAGCTCATGGATAAGGCTATCGAGGCCCTGCGGCGGGACCTCGCCGGTATACGCACGGGACGGGCTTCTGCTGCAATGCTCGATCACGTCAAGGTGGATTACTACGGCACGCCGACTCCATTGAACCAGACTGCATCCGTCAGCGTTCCGGAGCCTCGCCTGATTGTCATCAAGCCGTGGGAAGCCAAAGTCATACCGTTGATCGAAAAGGCCATACTGGCGGACAAATCGCTTGGGCTGAATCCCTCCAATGACGGCACCGTGATCCGACTACCCATACCGGATCTCACGGAGGAACGTCGTCACCAGATTGCCAAGATAGCCCGTCAGCGCGGCGAGGAAGCACGCGTAGCCGTGCGCCACGCCCGCCGTGAAGGGATCGATCTGCTGGAGGAAGCAGAGAAGGCAGGGGAGATCTCGGAAGATGATTCGCGCCATACCAAGACGGCGATTCAACAACTCACGGATGAATACGTCGGCAAGGTAGACGAGACGGTGAAGCACAAAGAAGCTGAAATCATGGAAGTCTGAGACCAGGGGGGGTCCTGGTCATCCGGCTCACGCCAGCCTCCTGCTCTCGATGAGCAGGAGGCTTTTTTCGCCGCGGCCAGGTCACGCTAGCAGAGGATATTTCTGCCGGCCTGGAACGGAGCGGACGGATGCGTAGCCTTGATGCGTCCTGCCGGCCAACCAGAGGGTTAGTTCCCCAAGGTTCGACGGTGTTGACTGATCCGGTCGCGCAGCATCCGTTCCAGTTGACTGCGCCTGGCCGGTGGCTGGGATGATCCCGGCCCGTATCTGCCGGACCTGGCTGGCGTACGCTGTTCGGCCTCCGGCACCGCGGACTCGGCTACGGCTCCATCCGTGAGGAGCCTGTTCAGGCGGCCGACCCGGCGATCCAGCAGCTGCAGCAACTCTTCACCGACCATCAAATGGACCTGTCGTTCCACCAGGGCGATCTGTATCTGAGCCAGAGCCTGACTGGCGGTCTCGCGTGACTGTTCCAGTTCACCGGTGTCCAGTTGGGCAAGCTGGTTGCAGCAGTGGGTGATCTCATCCTCCAGGAGAAACTGTTGCCCCGCGGCCAGGCGTAGACGGATAAGCCGGCGACGGCGTTGAAGGCTGATCAGCACCATAACCAGGATCATGGTACCGGCTGCGATGGCACATCCAGCGAGCACTGGCAGCATATCCCTCCGGCCGACGGCTACCATGCGGGTGAGCCGCAATCAAGGCGATCATGTGGCAACCTGACGCACATCCCACCCACGGATCCTGCAGGAAGCGCTATGACACACCTGACTTCTCTTGCGGTAAACGACGGTACGCACCTAATTCATGACGAAGTTAGGGGTCGCGGCAGCGGGTAGCAACCCGCTTGCCGCACAAGCCCAAGCGATGGTGGTGCGAAGTCGCAACTCGCGCGGTTGATCAGGCGAGCCGGTCTCAATACAACACGCGAGGCCACGGTGAACGCTGGCTTACTGGATGGAGCGTTTCGTGTTGTCAACCCGGAGCCGTTGGTATGATTCAAGCAGAATGAGCCGCTGCTGATGCTCTCTCCGCTGTTGATCTCCATGCGTCCACGCCAGTGGATCAAGAACGCTTTCGTCCTGCCTGCACTGGTTTTTTCGCAGCACCTGTTTACGCCATCCTTTGTGGCCCTGGCCCTGGCCGCAGTGGCCTGCTTCTGCGTAATCAGCAGCGCGGTATACCTCGTCAACGATGTGGCCGATGCCGATCAGGATAGCAGGCATCCGGTAAAGTGCAGACGCCCGATTGCCGCAGGTATTCTGGACAAGCGCGTGGCGCTGGGCTGGGCTGCCGGTCTACTGGCGGCCGGGCTTGCCGGCGCCTTTCTGCTGAATGCCGGTTTCGGTCTTATTGCGCTCGTCTACGCCGGTATAAACCTGGCCTATTCCTTCCGGTTGAAACGGGTGGTCCTGCTGGACATTATCCTGGTCGCCACCGGGTTTTTACTGCGTGCCGTCGGCGGCGCGGTGGCGATAGGGGTTCCCATGTCGCCCTGGTTCATCGTCTGCATATTCTCGCTGGCTCTCTTTCTGGCTGCGGTCAAACGTCGTCAGGAGATCGTCACGCTGGCCGGGCAGGCCCGGGAGCACCGGGCCATCCTCGACGAATACAGCCTGCCGTTCCTGGACCAGGTGATTGCCATCTTCACATCGGCGACCCTGGTCTGCTATGCCCTGTATGCGATCGGCCTGGGCGCAGCCGGAGAGGGAACCGGCCGCAGCATGCAGTGGAGCATCCCGTTCGTGCTGTACGGCATCCTGCGTTATCTGTACCTGGTGTACCGGACGGGCGCGGGTGAGAGTCCCACCCAGGTCATCTGGACAGACCGGCCTCTGCAAGTTGACATGCTGCTGTGGTTGGTGGTCAGTGTGCTGGTATACTACGGGATGTAATGAAAAGGGGACAGATTTATTTTTCTCCCGCTATCAGCCGATGAGTTCACGGGGGTGGCTTCGCGGGCCCTCGCCGCTGCGCAAGACGACGGTGGACTTAACCCCGCACGGTGGCCACTTGATCCCTTGAACCGCCCGCTCGCGCACTTCCGTTGAATACTGCTGGCGTATTTCCATATCTCCATTCTCTCAAGTAATGCAGTCTCCGGCAACCGCGGGGCAGTTCGCTATGGGTTCTGTGTGGTGTGTTTGTGTTTATAGAGTTGCTCGTATTCCATAGGTGAATGATGCTCCAGGGCTAAACGCAGGCGTTGGGCGTAGACGCTCTCGAAGCCAGGATTCGAGCACTGAAAGACTGCGCCAGTGATCGGTTCCGGGCGTCTGGTTGACCGGTTGTGCTAGGAAACCGGCTGCATCCTCTGGATAATCCGCACAGTAGATCCGCTTACGAGGTGATCGGGACGTATGTCCAGGTGGACTGTGCCCATACACAAAGCTGTAATCTGGGTCCATCCTATCAGACAACCCGCTTACGATGGGGAAGAGGGTAGATTAACTATGTATTACGATGCCGGTTAGCGGCATGATAGCAGGCGTACGCGGGGCGGGATGACGATCCACAGGAGAGGGGCCAGACCAGGTCTCCGGACCCTCGAACGGTTCACTGTCCGCGTTGATTAATGAGCGGGAAGGACAGACAATAAGAGTGGAGGTCGTGATGCTATCTGGGTGGAACGTAACCAGACGCAGGGCCGTACCTGTAGTGTCGCTTTTGATGATACTGGCCCCATCTTGCGGTGACAACGACAAGGGTCCGACGGGTCCGGAACTCCCCGAGGCCGGCGAGGTGCGTACCTTCTCTCTGCCCAACGGCGTCCCCATGGAGTTCGTCTGGATCGAGCCGGGGACGTTTATGATGGGGTCGACGGATACGGAGCCGGGACGATACGACAACGAGGGTCCGCAACACGAGGTGACCATCAGTCGGGGCTTCTGGCTGGGGAAGTACGTGATCACCCAGGAACAGTGGCAGGCAGTGATGGGGACGACGCCGTGGTCCGGAATAATCTACGTGCGGGACCACCCCCGGCACCCGGCGGTGTTTATTTCGTGGGATGATGTGCAGCAGCTGATCGCCCAGCTCAACGCCCATGCGGGCGCGGAGGTCTACCGCCTGCCGACAGAGGCGGAGTGGGAGTATGCCTGCCGGGCTGGGACCACCACGCGCTGGTCTTTCGGGGACGACGAGGCGCAGTTGGGAGACTACGCGTGGTACTACGCCAATGCCTGGGACGCGGGGTTGCGGTATGCCCAGCCGGTGGGCACGAAGCTGCCGAACCCCTGGGGTCTGTATGACATGCACGGCAACGTGCAAGAGTGGGTGCAGGACTGGTTCAGTGGCTCCCTGCTGTGGTACGGGTCTTATTCGGATGAGGCCCAGGTGGACCCGCAGGGGCCTTCCAGGGGTAGCATCCGGGTGTTCCGCGGCGGCTTTTTTGGCAGCTACCCGAACAACACGCGGTCGGCGGCTCGCCGCGCCGACACACCGGCTTATGGCTTCAATTTCAACGGCGCCCGTTTATTGAGGACGCCTTGAAATGGCGACAGATGTATTTTCTCCCGTTATCAGCCGGTGAGCTTACGGAAGCAGCTTCGCGGGGCAGACAAAGGCCAATGCCTCTCTATTCACGGCTGCGCCGGACACTGTAGACCACCTGAAAGACAAAGATATGCTGCTGACGTCACAGGAAATACAACCGAAATATTCGGACATCCTGACGTCGAACATGCTGGAATTTGGCGTCAATAGTTGGACAACCAAACACCGATGGAAGTAGTCATGAATGTCCAAGACGGCAGCAACCAACGCTTCGTGCATCTGGTGTACGAGGCCGGTGTCGATCTCACGCCTACCGCGGTGCAGTCCAACTCATGGGCCGACATCAAGGCTGCCTTCGCGGAATGACCGGGCGGGCCAGTGGCTGGATGTCTCCTCACAGTGCAACTACTGCGGGCTCGAAGGCTGGTAAAGCTAATGAAGGGAGAGGGCGGATCAAACACCTGTAACGACGTCGGTCAGCAGGTTGACGGCAGAGGTGCGCGAGATGGCAGTTTTGGTTAGTGACCGCTCATATGGAGCCATTGCGAGATCGGAGTCATGGCACCGGCTGATGACCGGCGTAATGGCGCCAGTCGCTGACCGGCGTAATGGAGCCAGGGCGAGATCGGCACCATGGTGCCAGGCGTTGATCGGTGTAATGGCGCCTCCTGGAGTGATAGCCGCATCCAGCATCACCCGGCCCTTGCCCAGTGTGGCCAGGTCACGCGCCGCCTCGAAATAAAGCGGATCCCGCGGCGCGTCGCGCTCGTTGCTGATCTGCAGATCCCCCCCCTCCAGAACAGACAATAATGGATCTTTCCGTAATCCTCCACGCCGGGGAGCCGGTAATCGACGTCATGTGGTGCCCAGCTGAGGCCCCGGTTGCAGAGCTTTTTTGTCTATTGGGGGAGGAGAGATGCACGCAAGCCCGAAAACGATAGCAGGACCAAAGGTCGTTATATCAGGCTTGGTGCACTCGACATTCGAGCCGCCCCTGCAGGGGGCAAGGAGATCGACCAATGGTCACTATGAAGTTAGTTTCCAAGCTGTTCATATTCAAGCGCTTCTGAGCGATCAACGTGTGGTTCCAGAGGAGAGGTGGGCTCAAACAGCCGGTCCTGGTGGCGGTGAAGCACCATATGGCGAGACGCCGTTGTCCCGAGTTTCAGCTTTGTACCCCCAAATACCCCCGGATACCAGCGGCACGCTATGGACAACAACAGACGGTCCAAACACAGAAAAAGCCTGCAGGTCAATGACTTACAGGCTTTTCTTGGAACCTGTTGGATCATGGTATGGTGGAGCAGAGCGGGTTCGAACCGCCGACCTCAGGCTTGCAAAGCCCGCGCTCTCCCAGCTGAGCTACTGCCCCCTGTGTGTTGCTTGCTGCCGCGTCAGT
>SLHA01000145.1 GCA_007136405.1 Candidatus Latescibacterota bacterium | reverse complement strand
GTCCGACACCTGCAGCCACAGCGTCGACACGCGCGGCGCCGAAGGCGGCGATCCGGGCGCCACGGGTACGCGGAGCGTGTCGTGCCCCACCCCGAACCGGCTGGCTACGGTGAACTCGAAATCCAGTTCGGTACCGGGCGCCAGTCCTGCCAGCGTCATGAACTCGGGGGACTGGACGCTGCGCACCGGCACCTGCTCCAGGTCGAACCGGACCTCCTCATCGCGCTGGATGGTCCGCACCTGCGGATGCAGCGGCCGCAGTGCATACGTGAACGGCGCCAGCAGCGCCGGGTCCTCCGCCTCCAGCTCCAGTTCCAGGTGGAAGAATTCGCCGGCCTGCACCTGGCCGTCGTCGTTACCCAACGTGTCGATCACCGACCAGTCGCGCACCGGCTGCCGTGGCGACACCCCGGTCAGCTCCAGCTCGTACTGGTCCACCAGTACGTCGTTGGCATACAGGTCCAGGAACAGAACGGCCCGGTGCACGCCGGTCGCCTCCGGCGACAGGCGAACCAGCGGAAAACCGGATGCCGGGGCGCGGGCGCGGCTCTGGCGGCCGGGCGCCAGATAGCCCAGTTGTGCCTCCGGGCGTTCGACCGTCAGCCAGGGGTCGTCCGTGTGCAGGCGTACGCGCACGTTTTCGGCCATCAGACCGCCGGTGTTGGTCACCTGCACGAACAACGTCAGTGCTTCCCCGGCGACGAAGATGCCATCCCCGTCCTCATCGTCTAACCGGAGTTGATCCGGGGTCAGATGCAACGCCTTCGACTCAACCTTGGCTGTCACCACGCCGTCGACGATACGGATATTCTCGATGCGCGCGCTCAGGTCGCCATCGACGCTGTACGCCGCCGGATTGGTCTCCGGTGTAAAAGCGGTGAAGCGCACCCCGTCGAACGGATCCGTGGCGTCGCCCAGGTTGCCGCCATGGGCCGTGCGGTAGGCTTGATCATGGGCCCAGAAGTCCAGGTTGGTACCGCCCTGCCGCGGCGCCGGAACGGTGCCCAGCGGATAGCCCGCGTCCGCCCAGCGGCCATCGGCGCACTCCAGCGACACCAGCCAGCGGCCAGTCCCTTGTTGCCGACACCAGTGCACCCGCCAGATCAGCAAACCCTCTCCCGGAATATTCCGGTCGTAGTAGTTGCCGCCCCGACGCCGGTATTCCAGCAGAAAGTACTCCCGGGGCCGCAGCGGTACCCGGTATATCGGACCGCCTTCGCCCACATCGGTCAGGCGAATGGTCTGAGGTTCACCGCTTATCTCGATCACCTCCGACCAGCCCAGGCGTTCGCGGCTGAAGGCCGAGAAGCTGTTCGGGCCGTCGTCGCCGCCCCAGCCCAGCGTGCCCCAGCCCATCAGCCCCCAGGCGCCGATACCGGCCGAATCTTCTGACGGCGGCGCTTCCGGCTGGCGCAGGTAGTCCGTGTTGAACAGGTCCGGCAACCCCAGCACGTGACCATACTCGTGCGCCATAGACGCCGCCGCCTCGGTAAAGGTGCGGCCCCGCTGCAGTGTCCCCTGAGCATTCCGCACCCGTACCGGCCGGGCGCTGCCTGTGGCCACGTAATCCTCCTCCAGCCCCAGGCGACCGACCCCGGTGGCATTGCCGATCAGGAAACGGGCGGGAGTGTGCTCCAGCACGATGAACACCACGTCGACGACGCCGTCACCGGTGCGGTCGAACGCGGAGAAATCCAGGTCGCGATCCGCCTGCTCCAGGATCTCCCGGGTGAAACGGCCGTACTGCCCCGGTTCGAAGTCATCGTCCGCCAGGTACGCCGTTGCCGGCTGCGAGGCCAGGTAGCGGCGCGGTGCCACCGCACCCTCCATCTGCAGCCGGCCGAAGGACATGGTGTGGTAGAAATGGCGGAAACTACCCGGCAGGTCCGGATCGAACAGATCCTCCGCCCAGGCCGGCACCGGCGCCGTCTCCCCGGCAAAGCCAGCGAACAGCACCAGCGCCCGCCGCGTGCCTGTGTGCCGGGCGGTCACCGGTTTTGCCACCGGTTGCGTGCTCGAATGGCCGTCGGTCGCCGGCCGCGGCGCTGGTTGCGTGACCGTGTGGTTACCGGTCGCTGGCCGCACCGCCGTGACCGCGGGCACCCGCCTGACCGCGCCCGGGCGCAGCGGGAATTCCGGCTCCAGCGCGGTCGCGTCCACCGGCGGTGCCGGCCGCCAGGCCGCCAGGGCTGGGCACAGTAAACCCGCGAGCGTAAGACACAGCATCAAACGCTGGTTCCTGCGTGCCATGGCGATGATCTCCTCGGACCGGCTCGATCCGACGCGATAGACCCCGGCAACTAACTTCAGTCGTCGCGTTCGCCGGAGAACCCGGGCCCGCCCGCGGCGACAAAGCCGTTGCTCCTGCCGCTGTCGTCCGGGCTTACCCAGAAGGCGTACAGTTCACCCTGGCTCAGGTGAAAGCGAAAGCGGACCGGACGCCCGGCCAGCGGCGTCAGATCAGGCGCGTCCTGCCAGACGACCGGCAGGCAGGTGCCGTCCCCGCTCAGCGGCCGGCAGGCCGCCGCAGTATAGGGTGCGACCGCACGGCCTTGTTCGTCCAGCGCTTCGACCCGCAACTCGCCGGCCGGTGCCGCCAGATTGACGAACAGCCGGCTGCCGCTGAAGCGCACCGGCCGGGTGGTCATCTGACCGCCGCCGTCCGGGGCGTCCAGCGATGCGAAACCATCGCGCCGCAGGACGGCCAACCCGGTGCTGCCGCCCGCGTCGTGGCTGGTGCTGCCGGGGAAGCGTTTGCCGGCGCGTCCGCTATAGTAGAAATAGAGTTGGTCGCCGACGATCAGGCAACCGCCGCCGGCGGACTGCAGGTTGCCCCAGTTCCACGCACCCGGTTCGTCGGCCGCCGGCAGGAAGGGCCGCCGGTCCGGACGGTCCCAGTGGAAACCGTCGCGGCTGAAGCCGACGAACACCTCATTGGACTTGGGGCGGCCGGCTTCGCGCCGTGCCTCGGCTGCAGGAGTTTTCGCGTCGGAACGGTAGTCGCCGCGCCAGACGCTGAACAAGCCCAGCATCACGCTTTCGTACGCCACCGCGTCCAGATTGTACAGCTGCGGCGCGATGTCGGGGAACTCCGGCCAGCGCGGATCGGCGTCGTCGGCTCCGGTCCAGAGCACGACCTGGGTGGCCTCAGGCCAGGCGCCGCATTGCTCCACCCGGTCGCGCAACTGCTCGAAAAATTCGTTGTTGGTCTGCCGGGCCTCCGCTTTTAGAGCGTAGATCCGGTCGTCGAAGGCCAGGAAATCGTCATGCTCCCAGTAGCTGCGCACCCGTCCCTTGCCGCCGCTCAAGGCTCCGGGCCCGCGAATACTGCAGACCCACTTGCGGCGAAAGGGATTGTAGAAAAACGTGGTGCGGTCCCCGGTGCGGGCGCCGGCGCCGGCCTGGCGCCAGCGTAGACCGTCGGCTGACAGGAGCAACTGGGTATACCCCCTGGCATACAGACTCATCTTGAAACGAGCCGACGGATCCTGCGTCCCATGATCCAGCCAGACGGTGGACGAGTCCCGCTGTCCCAGGTGCACGATGTTGTTCCGCGGCACGTCCAGCCACGGCACGACGTCCAGCTCCGGCTTCTCCCACACCACGCCGTCCGCCGACGTCGCGTACCCCGTGACTCCGTACGCACCGGAGGGCGAGGGGCCCATGCCGCCGTAATACCACATTTTGTAACACTGATCCTGGGGGTCGTACCAGATGCCGTCACTGAACGGCATGGCATGCGGACTGATGCCGCCTTTGCTGGTACTCATCAATTCCCAGGGGCGGTCCGGCAGCAGGACCGGATTATCAGGGTGATTCACGGGGCGGTGAAAGGTGCGGTGCAGGGTGGTATCCGCCACCAGGAAATCATCCACCAGCAACTGCCGTCCCACATCGATGCGAATGACGGCCGGGGGAGTTTCCAGGTAGGCGGGGGGTACCGGCGTTGACGCGTACGTCGTCGCGCGCGGCGGCCATGGATCAGGCAGGATGATGCCGTTGTAAAGCTCTTCCATGGGTGTCATTCCTTCGTCAGTAAAGGAGGCGGCAGGGCGCTGCGGCAAAAACCGCCGCCAGCCACGCCTCCAGTAAACGGCTGCCGGAGCCTCGAACTGCGGTGTTACAGCACGCCGAAGACGCGGTACACTTCGTCGATGGGCATGCCCTCCGCCAGCGCCTTGCGTTGCTCGTTTTCCTTGGCAAAAGTGGCTTCCACCCGCAGCAGGACCTCGTCGACCAGGTCACCGGGAATCAGCTGTACGCCGTCGTTGTCGCCGAAGATGAAGTCGCCCGGCATCACCCTGACATAATGGGTCAGATGGCCGGGCAGGAAAATGGGACGGTCGACTTCGGTGATGATCCACCCGCCGAAGGCATTCGGGCGCGTGCCGAACGTATACATGGGGAAGTCCGGCATCTGCAGGACGTACTGGGTGTCGCGGCAATTGCCGGCCAGCAGCATGCCGCGACATCCGTGGGCGTAGGCCAGCTGGCAGCTCATCTCGCCGAAGTGCGCCGGCTGCATGTCTCCGCCGCAGTCGAAGCACAGCACCGTGCCGTCCTCGGCCGCGGCCACAGCGCGCATCAGGCGTTTCTGCGGATGCCCGCCTTCGGCTTCCCAGCGACGTTCCTGTTCCGCCTGTTCCTCCGGGGTGTTGACCCCGCCCACCATGGAGTGCAGCTTGACCGGCAGCGCCCGGCCCACCAGTTGCATGCCCTGGCGCAGTGGTTTGAAGCGGTCGGCGAACACCGTGTCGTCCACGCCCAGGCCGTGCAGGGCATCGGAGACGCTGCCGCCGTACCCGGCGGTACGGAAGCGGCCTATCCGCTCCAGGTCACAGATGGGCAGCTGTCGCACTTCCAGGGTGCGGCCCTTGTGCTGCACGCTGCGCGTAGTCGTTTCCGGGGGGGAGGTCGACCCCGGTTGGCCTCCCTGGTTGATACTGGACATGATCGAACTCCTGCAAGGGGTTAGGGGTACGATGGACGGCTGGCATGGCAGGGCCGCCCGCGAACTACCAGCACGCTGAAGCCTCGCATGAACCGTAGCGTCGCGCGGCGGCGGCCTGCGTGCATTGCTTCATCCGGCCCCAGGAACCGGATTCGACGCCGGTGGATTCCCTGTCCGTCTCAAGTATGACCCGGTCCTGTCGCGCCGGCCAGGTGAAATGCATCGCCCCGTGGCGCCGCCGGACGGGGAGCTGCCGGCCGTCCTCGTCCACGATGCGCCAGTCATCCACCGGGGCGATATGCACGGTGATCTGCCAGTCGGACGCGGCCGGTGGCGGCCCCTGCCACACCAGATCGACGCGCCAGTCGGAGCGCGGCATGGCCTCGATGGTCTGGTTGCGCCAGTGCTCCAGACGCCGGACCACGTCGCTGACCGGTGCAACCCATATCTGGTCGGCCAGGCTGGACAGGTGGGCCAGATGGGCGGCGAAATCCACCGCACTGATACGGCAGAAACCGTCCTCGTCCATGGCATGCAGGGTCTCGATGAGCCAGCCCTGCTCCTGCACGGCCCGCTCCACCGCCTCGTTCCAGTATGCCGGTGAGTCACCCGTACACAGGAACATCGACTCCAGCTTCAGCAAATCCAGCTGCAACGGATCATTGTGGGGTACGGCGCCTTCCGGGGGCGGGCCCAGGCGTCCGCTCGTATATATCCCGGCGGTAACATCCCGCACCAGGGCATCTGTGCGCGAGAACGGATAGGCCAGACTGACGACGTCCATCCCGACGAACAGGTTCTCCAGCGCTTCCCTGGAGTCATGCAGTTCCGTCCGGGCCTGGTCGTAGGTCAGTTCGTCCAGGGGTTCGTGCGTCATGGTGTGACTGCCCATCTCGTGGCCGCGGCGGGCGGCGGCCTGCCACGTTTCGATGGACGCAGACGGCGAGCGGCGGTATTTGCCGCGCTGGAACAGCTTGTCGACGATCAGGTAGAACGTGCCGCGGAAGCCGTGATCCTCGAGCATCGGCGCGGCCACCTCTGCGTGAGACGGGTAGGCGTCATCGAAAGTGATGCTCACCGCGGCCCGGGCCACGCCCGGCCAGGGTTGGATGTGCGTCTCAACCGTGGGCGGAGACCCGGTGCCGATACCCGCGCCACCAACGGCAGGAGCGCAAGTGACGGTACTGCTCCACAACAGGAGCACGCGGACACCGAATCGGCGTATGGCCGCAGCGATGCGGCCGCAACTCCCCCTCGCGCAGCCGGCGCGCCTCCATTCGTTGCGGCCGCGACCCGGTATCACGCGCGGTACATCAAGGTCCAGGTTGAATGGCAGGGGTTCTTCTACAGTAGTCAACAGGATCCCGATTCCTGCTTCTGGCTGGTCTGCACCAGTGGGCCGGATCCCGATCCGCGCTGCAAGCGCTCGCGCAGGGTGGTGATCCGGTTGCGGCTCTGGCTGCGTTTGACGGCTATGGCCATGGCTTTGGGCGTTCCGACGACGATGACGAGCCGGCGGCCCCGGGTGATGCCGGTATACACCAGATTTCTCTGCAGCATCATGAAATGCTGGGTGTGGACCGGCATGACCACACAGGGATATTCGGAGCCCTGGCTTTTGTGTATGGTCACGGCATAACTGAGCGTCACTTCGTCGAATTCGTCGTACAGGTACGGCACTTCCCGGCCATCGAATTCGATGGCCGCCTGGCGTTCGTCGCTGTCCAGACGAACGATGCGACCGATGTCGCCGTTATAGACGTTCTTGTCGTAGTTGTTGCGTATCTGCATGACCTTGTCGCCGCTGCGGAAGGTCAGACCAAAGCGCTCGATACCGGCAGCCTGGGGATTCAGGGCCTGTTGCAACATCTGGTTGAGATTCCGTGCTCCCAGGATGCCGCGTTGCATCGGAGTCAGGACCTGTACCTCGGTCAGGGGATCGAAACCGAATCTCTGCGGAATGCGCTCGGTCACCAGTCGCCGGATCAGGCTCTCGCCGGCTTCCGGCGATTCGGCTTCGATGAAGTAGAAATCCGAAGCCCGCGTGTCGGTCACCCGGGTGCGCGGATAGAGCGGCAACTGTCCCTGGTTGACGCGGTGTGCGTTGGTGACGATCCGGCTGCTGGCAGCCTGCCGGAAAATCCGGGTCAGCCGGCTGACCGGGATGACGCCGGACTCGATGATGTCGCGCAGGACCATGCCCGGTCCGACCGAAGGCAGCTGGTCCACATCACCCACCAGCAGCAGCAGGGCATGGTCCGGAATGGCGCGCACGAGCTGGTGGGCGAGCACCAGGTCCAGCATGCTGGTCTCGTCGACGACGAACAGGTCGCCAGCCAGCGGATGTTCGGCATCGCGCCGGAACTGCGCCGTCTGCGGATCGAATTCGAGCAGCCGGTGGATGGTCTTGGCCTCCAGACCGGTCGTGTCGCTCATGCGCTTGGCGGCCCGGCCGGTAGGCGCACAGAGTACGGCCTGCAGGTGCTTGGCCCGGAGGATGTTCAGGATGACGTTGACGAGCGTGGTTTTGCCTACGCCAGGGCCGCCGGTGACGACCAGGACCTTGCGCGTGCAGGCCATGCGCACGGCCTCGATCTGGGCCTCTGCCAGGTCGATTCCGGTCTTCTGCTGCGCCCAGTCGATCGCCCGGTCGACGTCGAAAGGGGGACAGGGATGCGCCCCGCGGCCAAGTCGCGCCAGTTTGGCGGCCAGCCTGGACTCCGAAGTGTCCAGCGCGGCCAGATAGACCAATGGCCGTTCCGGCTGCAATGTGCGCATGACCAGGCGTTGATCGGCCAGCAGGTGCTCGATGGCCGCCTGCACCGTGGCAGGCGGAATCTCCAGCATCTCGGCGGTCTTGCCGGCGAGGTCGTCCGGCGGGTAGGCGCAATGGCCTTCGTCCGTCAACACGCCGAGAACGTACTCTACACCGGCCCGGGCCCGGATATCGGATTCTCTGGCGATACCCACGCTGGCGGCAATTTTGTCGGCCGTTTGAAAGCCGATTCCCCAGATGTCCTGAGCCAGCCGGTAGGGGTTTTCGGTAACCGTCTGGATGGCCGCGTCGCCATACGTCTTGTAGATGCGGAAGGCGCGTGCCGTGCTGACTCCATGGCTGTGCAGGAAGACCATGATGTCGCGCACCGCCTTCTGTTCGGCCCAGGCAGCCAGCAGCCGTTCCTGGCGCTTGGGACCGATGCCGTCCACCTGCCGCAACCGGTCCGGATGCTGCTCGATCGTGTCGAAGACCTGCTGACCGAAGGCAGACACGAGTCTTCGGGCAAAGGCGGGACCGATGCCGCGTACCAGACCGGAGCCCAGGTATTTTTCGATGCCTTCCGCGGTGTCCGGGCGCGCGGTGCGCACGGTCTCCGCCTTGAACTGCTGGCCATGCTCCCGGTCCACCACCCAGCGACCGTCTGCTTCCACCCACTCGCCGGCGCTGACGCCGGGCATCGCGCCCACGATGGTGACCAGGTCACGGTGACCCCGGGCTTTGACGCGCAGCACGGTGAAACCCGTCGCGTCACTGTGAAAGGTGACCCGTTCGATCTGCCCGCCGATGTGTTCCTGTTGTGCTGGCATGGGTGGTTTTCCGGACTACCCCACACGATCGGGTGCACGGCAACCGCGGAACTGCACGGCGCCGCCGCAGGGGCTGATGGGTGCGTTGAGCGACCCGATGCGCGCTGGAAAGCCATCTCGACCCGGTCTCAAAATGGCTTGCACAGCAACTCCTTGACCCGCAGGTCGAAACAATCCACCGTGGAAGCTGCGGTGATCACATACGCCGTGTCCGCGCCGCCTCCGGTGCCCGCTACCGCGACCACGTCACGACCGGCAGGAACGAGACCGGCGTCGACCGCGGTCATGGTGATCTCGACGGCTACCTTGGTGCCTTGCGAGAACATATACAACGTGTGCGCGATGAGTTCGACCGGCGGTATGCCGCCGAATTTACTGCGGATGGCGCTCTCTACGTTGCCCATCAGCGAGTGGGTGCAGGTCAGGATGGCAGCCCCCAGTTCCCTGGCCTCATCGAGTTGCCCCCAGTCCGGTTCCCCGTAGGTCTGCCACGTTCCCGCCTGCAGCGTCACGCCGATCAGCTGCACGGCTGCGAGGCCGTCGTCCCGAATCCGTCGGGCTGCCTGCAGAACGGTCTCGCCGCCGGATGCCACCACCAGATAGCCCAGGTTCCGCTCACGCAGCGCCTCGAGTGCCAGGGCGAGCGTCTGGTCGGTGTGCTGCGGTCCGCCTTCCTCGAAGTACACCGTTTCACGGCTATGAACGGACATAGGGCACCTCCTGGCCGATGGGTTGTACTTACAGTCCGTCCCGCGTCCTGCTTTGCAGGCGCGGGATCGACGCTACCGACACGTCTAACATAGCGGTAGTCCGGGGTGCTTTCCAGCATGTCCGGGTGATCCGGCTGGTCCGGCTAATACGGGGCGACAGCCGTCGCCGGACCGGTCGCCTGCCGTGACAAGGCCGATCGTCTGATGGTGCTTGGTCGATGTTCCGCCGTGGCAAGGCCGCCCTTATGCTCGTGCCCGGGTTGCCGCGGAGGCTGCAGGCGCACCTCAGCGCCCGGTCTCCGGGTATGCGGCGTAGGGCCGCTGGGTAGCCAGCTTGCCGCCGCTTACGTCGATCAGGGCGCCGGTGATGTACCCGGCCAGATCGGAGGCCAGAAAGCAGACCAGATGGGCTACCTCGGCACGGCTGCCCCAACGTCGCAGGGTAAGCGTGTCGAGCAGCTTTGCCGCCCTGTCCGGTGGCAATTTGTCGAAATTGTTCATCCCGGTGGGCACCATGCCGGGCGCGTAGCAGTTGACGGTGATGTTCCAGGGACCGAGTTCGCCGGCCAGAACCCGGGTGAAATAGACGACCGCCGCCTTGGACGAGGCGTAAGCGGCACCGCCCAGGGACGGGACGATGGCGGCAAAAGAGGCGGCATTGATGATGCGGCCCGAACCCTGCCGTTTCATGGTGGGGACCACCGCCTGACTCATGAGGAAGGTGCCCCGGGTGTTGGAATCGAAGTTCTGGTCCCAGCGTTCGACGGGGAGGGTCTCCACCGGTCCGCCCGCGGCGACTCCGGCATTGTTGACCAGGATGTCGATGCGGCCGTATGCGGCCTCCACCTGTTCGACAGCTTCACGCACTCGCCCCGGATCGTTGACATTACCGGCCAGCTGCAGCCCCTGGTAACCCGCCTCGTCGAATTCCCGGCCGAGCGTGGCAAGCCCGTCTTGGTCCACATCCAGACCGACGGTCCTGACGCCCTCACGGGCAAAGGTGAGCGCGATCTCCTTGCCAATGCCTTTGGCCGCGCCGGTGACGATGCCGACTTTGCCGGTGAGATCGATGAGCATGGGATTCTCCTGTGAATGGGGGAAGGCCGGTCGCCCACGAGCGGAATAGTGTCCGGTCCTCTGGTACGACAGAATCGGGTGCCTATACACCGCCAAGGCTGAGATCACCGTGGATCTTGTAGCGATGACCATCACGCGAGACGTGCAACGTGCGGCCAGGGAAGACCCGGGGCAGTTCGGCGCGGAGCAGCTCCACCACTTCCTCGTCGATCTGTTCCTCGACGTCGTCGGGAACTTCGGTCAGAGTGACGATGTCCGCTTCGACGACGTAACCGGGGCCGTGCTCGGAACCGTAACCGGCCGAGAAGGAAGCCCGGATGTGGAACAGGCCGCTGTGCCCGGGATGGTCGGTGGAACCGTATTGCGGCCGGGCCGGATGCAGAGGATACATATGGCCGTATTTGGCTTCGAGATCCGCGTCTATCTTGTCGAATACGCCGCGGAGCTTGCGTTCCCAGGCTTCGGCTTTGGAGTGGCGCACGGCGGGTCTCCTTGTGACGGAAGAATGGGGGTGCACTTCACTGGACACTAGTCCGATTGCGTTGCACCGTCAAGCGGTAACCGTCTCAGGTTGCGGTCAAACCCGGTCCGAAGCCGCCGGTCAGGATGATGGCGTATCGGGTACGCGGAAGTCGTTCCAGTCGATGCCGAGTTTGCGCATGCGCGCCCGCAGGGTGTGGGGATTGATGTCCAGCAACCGGGCGGCGCCGTGTTCGCCTTCGATACGTCCGCGCGTGGCGGTGAGGGCGGCCTCGATGTGGCGGCGTATGGCCTGGTTCAGGGTGCTGGGAACCGCGTCTGGCGGAGAAGCGGAATACGGTTGATGCGGGTGCCGGGTGCCGGGAGTTTCGGGTTGGGGACTGGAGACGCTGCCGGCGCCGGCGGGGCCGCCCAGAGCCGTGGCAATGTCCAGGTCGTATCCGTCGCCGAGAATGGCGGCGCGGTCGATGACGGAGGCCAGTTCGCGGATGTTGCCGGGCCAGTCGTAGGCGGTCAGCAAAGCCAGGTCCGCGGTTCTGGGCTGTTGCGGGCGTAAACCGAAGCGACGGGCGGCCCGGGAGGCGAAATGGGCTGCGAGCGGTGCGATGTCCTGCCTGCGTTCACGCAGCGACGGCAGAATGATGGGAAAGCCGGAGAGCCGGTACCACAGATCCTCGCGGAAGCGGCCGTTCTGGACCATGGCGGGCAGGTCGCGGTGGGTGGCTGCGATGATCCTGACGTTTACCAGGATCGGCTGTTCGCCGCCGACCCGTTCGAAGGCACCTTCCTGCAGCACACGCAGCAGGCGCACCTGGGCGGCGGGAGAGAGCTCGCCGATCTCGTCCAGCAGCAGGGTGCCCTCGTCGGCGCGCTCGAACCACCCGCGGCGCGTGGCCGTGGCGCCGGTGAATGCGCCTCTCTCATGCCCGAACAGTTCGGAGTCGATCAGTTCCGGCGGAATGGCGCCGCAGTTGACCCGGATGAAAGGACCCTTGTGCCGCGGTGATTGCTGGTGAATGGCCCGGGCGATGACTTCCTTGCCGGAGCCCGTGGCGCCGAAGATGAGCACGTTCAAATCGGAGGGAGCGACCAGCGCGACGCGTTCCATCACGCCCTTGAGGCCGCCTTCCGCGCCGATGATGGTGTCCACCAGTTGCTCGCGCCCCAGCCGCGACAGAGCCGAGCGTTTATCGGCTTCCGCGGCTTCGCGCAGGGCGTCGAGTTCGTGCAGGCGGCGGTCGTTCTCCAGGGCTGCCGTGAAGGGTTCGATCAGGGCTTGCACCAGGCGGGCATGCGGCGCTCTGAACCTCTTCTGCGGGTGCGTGCTGATCAGCAGGGCGCCGGTGGCGCCGTGTTCGGTGGTCAGGGGTGCGCCCAGCCAGCACTGAGCCGGCGGAGCGCCCAGCAGCACGGGAATGACGCTATCCTGAGCATCGCCGACACGGTAGTGGGCAACCTGTCGTTGCCGCATCCAGGAGCGTACGGTGCGGACCGCGGTCGACGTGAGGGGATGCGACGGCGGCAGTTGAGGAAGAGGATCCTGGGAGCAAGGTGCCGGTCGAGTCAGGTGCCGGCGGAGACGTGCGGGTTCCCGAGAGGGCTCGGTGGCCGGCGCCAGCACTCGTGGGATGACCATCTGATGGTCCAGGTCCAGGAGCATCAGGGCCAGCCGGTCTACCGGCATGCGGCCGCCGAGCAGGCGGGCGATGGTCTGGGTGGAATGGTCGATCTGGATGTGGCGGCAGGCCTCGCGCCAGACGTCCAGTAGCAGGTCCTGGTAAGCTTCCATACTCCAACAATACTATCATATGTGACGGTTGTCCAGCCTATATGACGGGGAAATCCGTATTATTTCACGGCCTCGACGACGCTCCGGGTCGATTTGACGCTCTACCGGTTCGATGCGGCGGATGGGAGGTGGGGTGACAGTGCTGGAACGGGTTTTGCGTTGAGATACTCCACTGAGGCGGCCGGGTCGGGTATTGTCTGCTGCCATCCACCGATTGCACGAGCCATTGCGAAAGGACAAATCGATGATCGATCCACACGGAGCCCGGGTGCTCCGACCGTTGTTTGTCGAGGACCATGAAGAGCGCGGGCGGTTGCTGGATGCGGCCCGCGGTTTGCCGGCGGTGCTGCTGTCTTCCGGAGCGGCTGCCTCCGCGGTGATGCTGGGGTCGGGGTATTTCACGCCGCTGGGCGGGTTCATGAACCGCGTCGAAGCTCGCGGCGTGGCGGTCGACATGCATCTGCCCGACGGGCTGTTGTGGCCCGTGCCGATCGTCAACCTGGTTCCGGGCGCAGGTTTGCCGGCCAGCCTGCGGACCGGCAGCCGGGTGGCCCTGCTGGATCCGAATGTGGACGGCAATCCGGTGCTGGCCATTCAGGAACTGACGGCGATCGAGACGTTGCCACCCGACGAACTCGAGTCGATGACGCAGGCGGTCTTCGGGACGACGGACCCGGAGCATCCCGGGGTGGCGGCGTTTCGGGCCATGGGTGATACGTTGCTGTCGGGTCCGGTGCAGGTGCTGGGAACCTCGTACTTTCGCCGCGATTTTCCGGACACCTTCCGCACGGCCGGGGAACTGCGGGCGGAGATCGCCAACCGGGGCTGGGACAAGGTGGTCGCGTTCCAGACGCGCAACCCGATGCACCGCGCCCACGAGGAACTGTGTCGCATGGCGCAGCAGCAGACGGGCGCGGACGGCATTCTGATCCACATGCTGCTCGGACAGTTGAAGGCGGGTGACATTCCGGCGGCCGTGCGGGATGCGGCGATCCGCACCATGGTGGAGCTGTACTTTCCGGCCAACACGGTGCTGATCGCCGGGTACGGTTTCGACATGCTGTACGCAGGGCCGCGGGAGGCGGTGCTGCATGCTATCTTCCGCCAGAACTGCGGTTGCTCGCATCTGATCGTCGGGCGCGATCATGCCGGGGTGGGCGACTACTATGGTCCTTTCGACGCGCAGGCGATTTTCGACGACATCCCGGCGGGCGAACTGGCGATCGAGATCTTCCGCGGCGATCATACGGTGTGGTGCAACCGGTGCGAGCAAGTGGTGATGATGCGGGACTGCCCGCACGGCAAGGAGGACTATCTGTTCCTGTCCGGCACGCAGGTCCGCGATATGCTGGGGGCAGGAAAGCCGCTGCCGGCGGAGTTCGCCCGGCCGGAGGTGGCGGAGGTACTGATGGAGTACTATCGCGTCGTGGCGTCATAGGGCAACGGACATAAGCGGGAAGGCCTGGACATGCGACCCGGGGGTATGGGTTGAGGCTGCCGGAAGGGTGCGTTGGGCATGAGGTCCCGGCGCGGCGTCATCATCAACTAACAGTACGTATCACACGAGATGGGGAGGAAGCATCGTGAAGGAGAACAAGGCCACGAATATCGTCTGGCACGAAGGTCACGTAGGGCGCGACGAACGCCAGCGGTTGCTGGGACAGCGGGGTGTCCTGGTGTGGTTGACGGGACTGCCGAGTTCGGGTAAGAGCACGATCGCGTTTACGGTCGAGCACGCCTTGATGGCGCGCGGCCGTCTGGCCTATGTCCTGGACGGAGACAACATCCGTCACGGTCTGAACAGTAATCTGGGGTTTTCGGCAGCGGACCGGACGGAGAACATCCGGCGCATCGGCGAGGTAGGCAAATTGTTCGCGGACGCGGGGTTGATCACGCTTTCGAGTTTCGTCAGCCCGTACCGGCAGGACCGGGATGCAGTACGAGAGCTGATGGGAGCCGGGGAATTCGTCGAGGTATTCATCGATACACCGCTGGAACTGTGTGAACAGCGTGATCCCAAGGGGATGTATGCGAAGGCGCGGGCCGGCCAGATTGCGGATTTCACCGGTATTTCGGCGCCCTACGAGGCTCCCGCACGACCGGAGCTGGCGGTGCGGACGGCGGAATGCACGGTTGAAGAAAGTGCGAAGCATATCATTACGTATCTGGAACAGCAGGGAAGGCTGGCGATGGGTTGAGACGGGCGTCACGGTGCTGCGGCAGCCCGGCGAACTCTTGCTCGTATTCCGGCTGGCGTGTACTTTCACCCAGGCTTGATCGAGGCTTGATCGGAGGCTTGCCGGCCTCCTGCCGCCATGGCTGCCGATCACAGCAGGATCAGCCATTAGTCGCAGCATTGGCACCCACACCATCCGTCAACCGTTGGGTCCGGCGTTGATGCAGCCGCGCTGGCCTGGCGCGGTGCTGTCTATGCCTGGTCCCTGCCGCATATGGCTCCACTGGTTACCGGCTCTGTTGCTGATGGTTGCTATCTTTGCCTTGTCGTCGATGCCCGGTCACCGGGTCGGTGCCGTACTGGAACCGCTCGATCGCGCCGTGTCGCCGCCAGCTGTCACCGTCCCCGCGCCGGAGCCGTGGCGGGTCACCCTGGAATGGAGCAAGGTCGGCCATGTCATCGGATATATAGGGCTGGGTAGTGCCTACTTTCACGCCCTGCGCATGCACCTGGCGGCCCGTTCCGGTGCTTCCGGCAGAAAGCTGACCTGGCGGGCCGGCTCTTTGGCTTTGCTGCTCTCCATCTTGTACGCCATCAGCGACGAGTACCATCAGTCGTTCGTGCCTGGACGTTCAGCATCGGTGGGCGATGTGATCCTGGATGCCGTCGCGGCGCTGATCGGCATAATGGTGTGGGGGCTGGGGCTGTGGGCGGTGGGCCAATGGCGGCATTCCGCCCGTGCTTCTGCCTCAGTGCGGTCGTGAACGAGCTGCACTTTTGTCGGACTCCCCGTTTGACGCAGCGCTGATGAGCCCATGGTTCTATCCCTCCTGTACTGGTTGCTGATCACGCTGGTGGCCATCTCGTTCACCGGAAACCATCCTGTGTGGGCGCTGGCTGCCGGAGGGCTGGGCGGATTGGCGGTGGGAGTGCGCTCATGGTGGCTGTTGCGCCGGCCGGTGCGCGCCCGGGTCGATCATGATGCCCCATGTTGCCAACCGGAGTGCGGCTCACTGCCAGGCCGGCCGCACGTGGGTTGGCGCGGCGGGTTCGAGCGGTACGAGTTCCTGCTGCTGCTGCCGGGCGTGCTGGTCCTGATTTTCGCCAACCGGCTGCCGTGGGTGATGTTGTGGTGCGCTCTGGCCTGGTTGCTGGGCCTGTTATGCATGCGTCGCTGGATTACGGGGCGTTTTGCGCCCCGGACGCCGTTTGACGAGCCGCTCATACTGTTGGTGGTACTGACCTCTACTCTGGGTCTGTGGGCTTCGGCGGACCGTTCCCTGACTGCCAGCGGGGTGTTGCATCTGGCGGCCGGAGTCGTGCTGTTCTACGCCTTGTTGAACGCGCTGGATACACCGCACCGGCTGCAGGCCGCGGTCTGGATCTTCCTGGCCACGGGGGCGCTGGCTGCCTGTGGTGCCGTGTTTGTGGTGCGCTTCCGCACATCATTGCCTCTGATCAGCCCGGCGCTGGCCTATCTGCCGCGCTGGCCCGCACGCGTCAATCCGAACTATGTCGGCGGCGCTCTGACGCTGTTTCTGCCGTTGGCCTTCTGGGACGTAGTCCGGCTACGGGGATGGCGCCGGCTTGTGTGCGTATCGATCCTCTCGGTCCTGGGCATGGTGCTCTGGCTGACCGGGTCTCGTGGCGCGCTGTTGGGTGTTGCCGCGGCGCTGGCGGTGACGGCCGCCTGGACCTGCCGCTGGATTCGCCTGGGATTGGTGGCCCTGGCGCTGGTGGCGGGAGTCTGGGTGTATGGGGCGGGAGCGGATGTACTGCTGGATCCTGTCGGAGGCGCCTCGGTCGAACGCACGTGGGCGGGACGCCTGGAACTGTGGCAAAGGGCTGTGTACATCAGTCAGGATTTCGCCTTCACGGGCATCGGCCTGGGCATGTTTCCGGTGGTCGTCGATCTGCTCTATCCGCTGTTTCTCATCGGCCCCAGTGCGCAGATGCCGCATGCGCACAACCTGTACCTGCAGGTGGCAGCGGTCGCTGGATTTCCCGGTTGGGTGGCGCTGTTCATGCTGCTGGGAGCGTGGGGCGCGATCTGCTGGGAACTGCTGTGCCGGACCGCGCCAGGCGCCGTGAGTCAGGCATGGCGGCCGGTGGTGTTGGGCCTGTTCGGCGGCGGCCTGGCCTTCCTGATCTATAGCGTGACGGATGCGATCGTGCCCTGGGAGAAGGCGGCGCTGGCGTTCTGGGCCTTGCTGGGCATCACGGTGGGGTTGTGGCGCCATGTCGGCTACCGGAGCGGGCCGGGCGCGGTTGCCGGCGGACAGCCAACCGTGCCGGATGGTTCTTCGGCAGGGGACCCCTCCGATCCATGCGTCCGTACCGACGCTACGCCCGACGCTCCCGCTGGCTCTGTGGCCGCTGCGCGGGACCCGGCGGCGGCGACGCCTGGCAGACCGGAGCATGGAGGAGGCGCCCCTCCGGGAGAATAGTCCGCTGATCCTGTCCTTTCACCAGCAGGCATGCGCATGATCTATCTGCACAAAATATTACCGGTTCTGCTGCTGCCCACCGGGCTGAGCTTGATGCTGGTCGTGGCCGGACTCTGGTCGCGCCGTCGGGCGCTGTGCTGGGCGGGGGTCGGAGTGTTGTGGATCAGTAGCACGCCGCTGGTCGGCGACATCGCGATGCGGGCGGTGGAGGGGTGGTCTGAACGAGCACCGCTGGAGGCGGTGGTGCCGGGACGGGCCATCATCGTGTTGAGCAGCTCGCTGAACACGCCGCCGGGTGACCCGCTGACCAGCGAGTGGACCTCCGGCACGGTCAACCGGTTTGAAGCGGGCGTCGAGTTGTTCCAGGCCGGCAAGGCACCGTTGCTGGTGTTCACCGGCGGCTGGGTGCCCTGGGCGCCGGCGGCTCGGCCGGTAGGGGCGGTGCTGGCCGAACGTGCCCGGGCGCTGGGAGTTCCGCCCACGGACATGGTGGTGACCGGCAAGGTGGCGAACACGGCGCAGGAGGCCCGGGCGGTGGCCGCCTTGCTGCGGGATGACGCGGTGCGGAGCGCTGCTGACACGCTGAAGCCAGCCATTCTGGTCACTTCCGCCTTCCACATGCGTCGTGCCCGCTGGTTGTTCGAGCGCGCCGGCGTGCCCGTGGTCGCCTTTCCTGTGGATTACCAGGTGAGTACGAACCGCCGGTTCACGGTGCTGGATCTGGTCCCGGACGCCGAGGCACTGAGGCAGACGGACCGTGCCTTGCGCGAACTATACGGTTACATGTACTATGTCTTGATGCGGCGCGGTTGAACCGTACAACAGGATTTATCCGACCTCCTACAGAAGCCGTGTAACCGGAACCTTCAGGCATTTTGACACCCAACGCGAAGTGCCTGTTGTCATGTAAAACAAACTGAATATGACTGGATACAAGTAATATCTGTCCCAATTCAACGGCGTGAAAAGAGGTGGTATGGCTAGTATAAGGCTTGTAGCATAAATCGAAATATACAGGTCGATTTGGTTATTTTTGGAGAACACTTTGGATGTGAAGCAGGCAATACCGTATAACGTGATGATGAGCAGAAGTAAGGAAGTTGCATATCCCCAATTGGATTCGGCTATCGAGAGCGGATGCCGGAAAATCTGGTTCAACAAGATGCCCGGACGTTCGTGAGCAGAGATAGTGTCATAGGTGTTTTCTGACTGGCTTTGCATAACGGTATAGCGGACAAGAAAGGTGGCACCGGTACGCCTGAAGGGTTCTTCGTACAAGAATGGATATGAACCGATAAAAGAGACAATGGTGGTAAAAAACGATAGCGTCATTGTGGTGAAAAAAATACTGAATCGTCTTTTCATAGATAGTTTGGGCATGTGTAGAAGTTTCAAGACCAGTGCGACAAAAGCAGCGATACCACAGGCCAGCCCATTCAACTTTGATTGTCCTGCTAAACCAACTACAATGCCTAACGCAGATGCCCAGTAAAATAGTTTGGTTGATGTGTTGTTGTTTATCGAAGAAAGCATCATATAAAGTACAAATACAAAAATTGTAGAAAAGAACAACAATGAAGATTCGGTCATGGCCCGGCGTAAATGCAGCAGAAAGTAATGGTTGTAAGTCAAGGTCAAAAAGAGGTAGCCAGCCAAGCGGTTGCCGGTTTTTATGGTAAGAATAGTCATCATGAAAAAGGATAGAGAGGCAAGCACGGCCATGGGTATCCTGGCATAGTATAGGTGGTGCTGTGATGGCATTCGATTGGCTGATATGTTCTGTTCCCAAGTTTCATCGAATCGCCAATATGTGTCTGGTATATCATCTGTATTTATGCCACCCCAATAGTAGCCTAGAGCGACAAGATAACTAGGTATGGGCCGGACGTCATAGGATATAAAACCTTTATCCCATATGTCATGCTGGAAATTCCGATTGATCAGGTGTTTTAACCGGATGCTGGAAAATATCCAATAGGTTTCATCAGGGTGAAATTTGACAGAATCAAGATTACTGGTGAAAATGACCGTGCAAATAATGAAGATGAAAAGTGTTTCGTATTTTGCAGGCTTGTTATCACTCAGGATTTTGCCGGAACATTTATATACATGTAAAGCCGCATGAAGCCATGGCTTCAGGTGCAACCGACAGGGCGCATGACTGTTCACCGTAATGACCCAGGTTAGTTGGTGGTGTACGAAACGTATTAATTGGAGAAGTATAACCTTGCGTATGCGCTTTGGGTAGGGTACAAGTGCTGTCTATCACCGGTGTTCGCTATTTTTCCGCTTTGTGCATCTGTCTGGCCGTGTCGACCGTCTGCTGCGCACCGCCTGCGTTCCTCACGTCGCCAGCGGGTGTGACTGGCAGTCTGGAGGGCGTGTGGCTGGCACAGCCGGGGCAGTCCAGACGAGCTTCCACCAGCGGCGAACCGTGGTATGCGAGTAATGTGGATTTCCGGCAGATCGAGCCCGGCGGGACTCTCGTCCTGGCCGATCTGACCGGTCCCGGACTGATCACCCATATATGGACCACAATCAATACGGACGAGCCGCACTACTCGCGTCTGCTGGTTCTGCGGATCTACTGGGAAGGCGAGGAAGAACCGGCGGTGGAGGTGCCACTCGGTGATTTCTTTGCCGCCGGACATGGTCTGGACCTGGTGGTAGATTCCCTGCCGGTGCGCGTGGGCAGCCGCGGGCGCGGACGCAACTGTTTCTGGCGTATGCCGTTCGGCCGGGCAGCGAAAATCACGTTGACCCATGAGGGCCGAATTCCGGCGCAGGTCTATGCCCACGTCGATTGGGTCGAACTGCCGCGACTGCCGCGTCGAGCGCTGTACTTTCACGCCCGTTACCGCCAGGAATTTCCCACGCAGAAGGGGCAGCGATATCTGCTCGCGGATATCGCCGGGCGTGGCCAGTATGTCGGCACCGTGCTGAGTGTACGGTCACGGGCGGCGGGCTGGTTCGGCGAAGGCGATGACTTCTTCTTCATCGACGGCGATACCGTGCCGACGCTCGAGGGTACCGGCACCGAGGATTACTTCGGCGGCGCTTTCGGTCTGCACCAGGAGCACGGCGCCTTTTTCGGAGTGCCGCGCCACCAGGGGGGTGACGGAGGGCTCAGCACGGCGTACCGGTGGCATCTGGCCGATCCGATCATCTTCCGGCGATCGCTGCGCGCCGAGTTGGAGAATACCGGCTTCGCGGGTCCGGGAGGTGAATACCGGGAGCGGCAGGACGACTATTCCTCCGTGGCCTTCTGGTACCTGGACCGGCCGTCCGCACCCTGGCCGCCCCTGCCACGGGGATACGAGCGTTTGTATGAGGACGGGTTTATCACTACGATTATGGAATCGGGGTTGTCGCGGCAGCGTCAGACTGAACTTGTGGAGGAAGCGTTTCTGTACGATCCGCCGGTGGCCGCAGCGCCGGTCCGGACCGATGCAGATACCTGGCGTGCGTCCACGGCGCAGGTCGTCCTGCGTAACTGGGCCGAGATACCGGTGGCGGTGAACGGTACGCTGGTGACCCAGGGTGCGATGCGCGCCGAGCCGGCGGTTGTGGAGCTGCAGCTTGCGCCGGGAGAGGAGCGCACGATCGATATCGCGTTGACCGCGCCGGCTGGCGCATCGGTTGCTGGAATGGCGCCCGTGCGCGGCGACTGGACCCTGCGTTATGCTGGCCCCGGGGGGCGGGTGCTCAAGGCTGCCTACCGGCGTTCCCTCATCGTGGAGGCGCCGTTCGCCATACCTCGGGTGACCGGACCGGTAGTGGTGGACGGTGACCTGGGCGAATGGGGCGAGTTGCCGTTCAGCGCGATGCAGCCAGGCCAGTTGCGCATGGAACCGGCGGCCTGGGATGGACCCGAAGACTGCAGTTTCCGGTTTTCGGTGATGATGTGTGATGACTTTCTCTACCTGGCTGTCGCGGCGGTGGATGATACGGTGCTTCGCGTCGATGAGGTGCCGCGCTGGTTTCAGGATGGTATCGAGGTTCGTATCGATGCCCGGCCGGAGCCCCGGCGGTCCACCTGGAACCAGCCGGACGGAGAGTTCGATGAATTCCTCTTCCTGGCCTTGCGACCGGGGGACACACCGGCCGATCAGGACGTATATCGTTCTGATCGGATACCAGAGGGCGTTCAGGCCGTATGTGTCCGGACACCCGGGGGACATCACACGGAGGTAGCCATCCCGCACGCTGTTCTGGATGCATACCGCGGTGATGATTGGAACGCGCTGCGCATCAATATAGCAGTCAACGATCTGGACCGGCCCGGCGGCGGGTTCGTCCAATACTGGTGGCGTCCGGACTGGCGCACACCAGAGAGTTATGACGGATCGGGCACTTTCTATCGTCGCTTCAGATAAAGCTTGCCATTTGCGACACCTATGCAGTTATTACGCTGTGAATGCGGCTGAGTGGCGTAGAAAGCCCTGTGGGTCAGGGCTGCCCGGCAAGAGCACAGCCAATACTGGACAAGGATATCAGCGGTATGCAACGGCGTCGGCCTTATGTGCTGAAGAGTACGATTGCGCTCGTGGACGCGTTCGTCGTCGCTTTTGCGGCGTATGCGGCGTATGCCATTCGCTTCGACTTCAGTCAGCACGGTTGGTACCGGGGCCAGCTCCATGCCCTGCTGCCGATCATCGTGCTCACCAGGCTCTCCGCCTTGTATTACGCCCATAGCTATCACTTTCTGTGGCGTTATGCGGGACTCAACGACCTGCTGCGCGTGCTCAAGGCATCTCTGGCCGGCCTGATGGTTCTGGCTGTCATCAACTACTTTCGCAACTATCCCCTCAGTCTCCTGATCGCCGCCGGCTTTTTCATTTCAGCTCTGTTCCACCGGGGCATCCTGCACCTGTTGCCCAGGGTCAGACGCAACCAACTGATCGTTGCCGCCGCCGCCGTCGTTTCGGTCGTCGGCCTGACCGTCGGCTTTTTTACCTACAGCATCGCGCGTTCGGCGCCCGCGACCGTGGCGGACCTGCCCTTGGGCGAGTACCTGGTCTTCTTCGAGTTTCCTCATGACCTGGGCATGCCGCGCGGCGTGCTGGTAATGGAGACGATCCTGAGCTTCATCATGGTCAGCAGCGTGCGCATCATGCCGCGTCTGGTCGCGGAATTGCTGAACGATGGCCGCAGCCGTCGCGATGTTGGTGCCCGCCGCACGTTGATCTACGGTGCGGGAGACCTGGGGGAAATGCTGGTCCGGGGGCTTCGATCCATGCGTCATGACGGGCCAACGGGCCGTGTGCTCGTGGGTTTTGTGGACGACGATCCGGCCAAGCAGCGGGTAAGTATCCACGGCGTGAACGTGCTGGGGGCACGGGACCAGCTGGCGGATCTGATCGACGCGCACCACGTGAACGAGCTTCTCATTGCCGTGACTTCGTTCAGTGAGGATGACCTGCGGGAGATCGCGGCCATCTGCTGGCAAAAACGGGTATCCGTCCGGCGGGTGCCCGGCCTGGCCAACCTCGTCGATCCGGAGTTGGGCATACGCAACCTGGAAGAGGTGAATGTCGAGGAACTGCTGGGGCGGCCGGAGATCGCCCTGGAACCGGACCGGGTACGCGGTTACCTCGAGAATCGCGTCGTGCTGGTGACGGGCGCAGGCGGTTCCATCGGCTCCGAGCTGTGCCGGCAGATCGGGCGCTTCAAACCCGCCACACTCGTTCTGCTGGGCAAGGGCGAGAACTCGATCTGGGCCATTCAGGGCGAGCTCATCCAGCGTTATCCGCGCGTTCGGGTGGTAGCGGTGATCGGCGATATCGGCTCCCCTAGCAAGATGGAAAACGTTTTTCGCACCTACCGCCCGGATGTGGTGTTTCACGCGGCCGCGCACAAGCATGTCCCGTTCATGGAAGACAATCCGGAAGAATCGGTGCTCAACAATATCTTCGGCACACGCAACCTGGCGGAGGCCGCGGTGCGGTACGGTTGCAGCCGGTTCGTGATGGTGTCCAGCGACAAGGCGGTCAAGCCCACCAGCGTGATGGGCGCCACCAAGCGTGTCGCCGAACTGGTGTTGCAGCGGTTGGCAGGCGCGGGCGAAACGCAATTCATTACGGTCCGCTTCGGCAATGTGCTGCGCAGCCGCGGCAGCGTGATCCTCCTCTTCGAGCAGCAGATTGCCGCGGGTGGGCCCGTGACGGTGACAGATCCGGATATGCGGCGGTATTTCATGAGCATTCCTGAAGCGGTGCGCCTGGTGCTGCACAGCGGCGCCATCGGTCAAGGCGGGGATCTGTGCATCCTGGATATGGGCGAGCAGGTGCGCATTGCCGACCTGGCTGCCAACATGATCCGCATGACCGGCAAGGTGCCGGGAGAAGACATCGAGATCCAGTACACCGGCGTGCGGCCGGGAGAAAAGCTGTACGAAGAGTTGTTTACCGAAGCAGAGGCCAGAACGCTGCGCAAGATCGACAAAATCTTCCTGGCCACCCCGGATGCCGAGGGCGGTGATATGCTGCATGATGTGCTGCCGAAACTGCGGGAAGCGGCCCTGGGTTGTCGACGCAGGGATCTCGTCACTTTGCTGAGTCGTATCATTCCCTCGTACCAACCAGCGATATCCGGTTCAGACGCCCCTTCTGACACACCGCTGCAGGGATCCCGGAAGGCACCTCAGACCCTGGCCTGACGGTACTCGGATTCACGTGACAGCATCCCGACGCAGCAGAGGAACTGGCAGGGCTTCGCCTCAGACCGCCCAGACCGGTAAAGCGGCTCAAGTGGATACCTGACGCACATGCGACAGAACCGGCGGCCCAGGCAGGCTAGCGCCTCTCCCCTGGCCAAACGCATATTCGATCTGATACTGGGCTCGTTGTGCCTCGTGATGACGGCGCCTCTGATGCTGTTGGTCGGCCTGGTCGTGCGTCTGGATTCGCCCGGGCCAGCCTTGTTTCGCCAACAACGCATCGGCAGATGGGGACGGCCGTTCATGATCTATAAATTCCGTACCATGACGGTGGACTCGCCTACATTCGGCCCCAAACCCGACAACCTGGACGATGAGCGTGTGACGCGGGTGGGGCGATTTCTACGCCGCTCGAGTCTGGACGAATTGCCGCAACTGATCAACGTGTTGCGCGGCGAGATGAGCCTGGTGGGACCACGGCCGGATCAGCCTTTTCTGGTCGAGCAGTACGAGGAGTGGCAGCGGCGACGCCTGGACGTGATCCCTGGCGTCACAGGCTGGTGGCAGGTGAACGGCCGGCGACAACCGATGCACGACCACGTGGAGTACGATCTTTACTATGTTCGCAACCAGTCCATGTGGCTGGATGTGCGTATACTGGCCCGTACCCTGAGTGCGGTGTGGCGGGGTGACGGCGCGCGATGACGACGCGACCGGTGGCGCGATGATGAACGGCAAAGGCCGTTTTGTTGTCGCGAATGGAGGACGTGATGATGATCAGCAAGGGGCAAAATGACGATGCCTGACCCGTCGCGGTCACCCAGGCGGCCGAGGGGCGCTGCGGCAACGGCCGCTCGGGTGTGGTGGCCGGGGTGGGTCGTGGCCATGTTGCTGGTCGGACTGGCACTGTCGGGCAGAGACAGCCGCCAGTGGATGGAGTACTGTCGTCTGGTGCTGCTGGCGGGGGCACTCGGGGGAACCGTGCTGGTAAAACAGGGCGTGGCGCAAGCGTCTGGCCTGACATGGGCGCGCCGGCTGTCTGCCGGATCGGCGGAGGCGGTTTTTCTGGCTGCGGTGTTGATGGCAACGGCGGCGCAGTTGAGCCTGCCGCACCGCAATGCCTGGAGCGCGATGCTCTGGGTGGGGCTGGTAGCGCTGGTGTGGGTGGCGCCCGCGGTTACGGGGAAGAGCGGATGCCGCTCCGGCATCGGGCCGCGATGGATGTGGACGACCGGGCTGCTGGGTGGCCTGGTGCTGATGCTGTCACTGGCGGTACCGGCGCTGCCTGGCATGCAGTCTCTCTGGCCGTCATCCCTGCAGTGGCTGTTGTACCCGCTGTTGTGGGTGGGTCTGGCCAGATGGCTGTCGCTGGCGGTGCCGGCACAACGGCGCCGTGTGTCGGTACCGGCGCTGGTGGTTGTTCTAACGGTCGCGGGCCTGGGCGGATGGCAGGCCGCTCAGGCGCTGTGGACTTTGCGGCTTGGCGACCGGGCGGTGCGGGAAGATGCGCCGGCACGGGCTACGTACCGGTACCGCCAGGCATGGGACACGGCAACGAAGATAGGTATGGATCGGGTGGCGGACGCAGCCCGGATGGGATTGGCTACCCAACTGGCGGCGCAGGGAGCGCTGGACGAGGCTGGCGCCGTGATGGGGCACAAGCCGGGATCCGGGGTGACCATCGCACCGGACCAGTGGGAAGGGCCAACCGGCGGGCACCTGTTTCACCATGGTCCCTGTTGGTACGACATCGGATTATGGGCCGGCGTGGTGGAAGTGGATATACGTGCCGGAGGCAGGGCGGCCCGGGGACACTGGCCGGAACTGGTGGTAGAGCTGGGTGACCGGGAACTGGGTGTGATGCGGGTGGACGCACCGGCAGGAGTGACGCAAACTTTCTCGGTGCCCGTGGAAACGGGCACGCACCGCCTGCGGCTCCGGCTGCAGGAGGGGTACTGGTCTTCGCAGGGTGAACACCGCACCGTGCGGCTGGACACGGTACAAGTGCGGTACCGTGACGCGGAGTAGATCCCGGAGACGTGATCCGGGAGCCATGCTGAGGCGCCTATGGTACGAAGGGTAGCGCCATGACGAATGGTCTCAGAGAGCGGTTCGGTGAGTCGCTGTTGCTGGCGGGCCTGGGGGTGTTGGCGGTGATGGTGCCACTGGTGCCGTTTCGCTATCTGACGTTTCCCGCGAGTCTGCCTGGCCTCCTGACACCGGCCCTGCGGCATGCGCCGACGGCGGTCTGCCTGTTGGTGGCGCTGTTGTGGGTGTACCTGGGGGCGAGAAGGTTAGACGGTCAAGGGGGCGGAATGCGCACGTTGCCTGGTGAGCTGCCTTTGTTGGCTCCGGTGACCGGTATGCTGCTGGCCGGCCTGCTGAGCGCGGCAGGAGCACGGCAGCCCCTGCCCAGTGTGGCGCGAACGGTGTACTACTTCATGACCGGCGGGTTGCTCTATCTGGTGGTCGTAAGCCGTCGCGGCACGCGGGTGCCGGGCATCCTGCTGATGTGCCTGCTGGGGGCGGGGTATGCGGTGGCTGCGTACGGGGTCATCGAGGCAGTGGCGGGAGCCAATCCGCTGTTCGGGGGTCTGATTCACGATGCCAGCGACGCGTACCGGCGTCTGATTCCGGATCCGTGGTTCGAGAGCAGGATCACGGCCACGATCGGACATCCGGTGGCGCTGGGCGCGTATGTCGCGCTCCTGCTGCCGGTCTCTCTGGCCGCCTCGGTTGCCGCCTCATCATGGCGCCAGCGGATCCTGCTGGGTGCCGGCGCCGTTCTGTTGTTCACCGCACTGCTGCTGACCTACACCCGGGGTGCCTGGGTGGCCGGCGTGGCGGGCTCCGCGGTGTTTATCCTGCGGCTGGAACGCCGGCACGCGTTTGCCGTGCCCTTGATGCTGGCGTTGGGTGCGGTGGTTTTACTGGCCGCTGGCCATGCCGGTATCCGCACCCGGGTGGTGCAACGGGTCACGGCCGCGTACGAGGAATACGGGCGCAGTTTCGGCCGCACTACACGGGGAGCCGGGTACGGATACGTGGCCAGTATCGCCGCGGAGCAGCCCCTCACCGGACTGGGTACGGGGATGTACCGTTTCACCGCGTACGAGTTGCGCCGGAAGCTGGCCATACCGACGCCGGTGGGGGTGCTGGACACGCCCGACAATATGTACCTGATGTGGCTGGCGGAAAACGGTTTCCTCGGTCTGGTGGCGGGGGTGTACCTTCTGGTGGGGTTGTGGTCCCGGTTCTGGCGGCGGAGTTCGGCCGGCAGGGAACGGGTGGTGGCGGCTGGCATGCTGGGTGCTGTCGTGGCCCTGGTGGTGAACATGCTGAGCGTCGATGCGCTGTATTTTCCTGTGGTGCGTCCGGTGTTCTGGCTGCTGGCCGGGAGCGGCGTGGCGCTGGCTGACGGTAGCTTGAACGTCAACCCGGAAGAGGGGAGAAGCACAGAGATAACGGCGGAAAGGCAGCGACACCGGCAGACTCAAACACCGCGGACCGGTGAGCGTAAGGCCGATTCGGGCGGCAACCGACTCTCCGCCGGCTGATCCGATCGTTGTACGCCGGCGCGCCTGAAAAGCATACGGAGGCCGAGGAGGTTTGACCCTGATGACGGAGACCCTGCAAAGACCGGTCT
>SLHA01000153.1 GCA_007136405.1 Candidatus Latescibacterota bacterium | reverse complement strand
TAGGTGAACAAGCCGGTGCTGACCCGTTCGCCCCGGTCACCGGCCTTCTCCTTGAACTGGGTCATCCGCTCCAGCCAGCCCATGGGCGTCATGCAGGTGAGCATCCACGTCAGCTCCGTGTGCTCCGGAATGTGCGACTGCACGAAGATCGTGCAGTGTCGAGGGTCCAGACCGGCGGCAAGGTACAGGCCGACGGTCTGACGCGTCGTCTGCCGCAGATCTCGCGGATCGTAGTCTACGGTGATGGCATGCTGATCGACGACGCAGAAGATGTTGTCATGTTCCTGCTGAGCCGATACCCAGTTGCGGATGGCTCCCAGGTAGTTGCCGATGTGCAGGCGTCCGGATGGCTGAATGCCGGAGAACACGCGTTTCCTGGTCTTGTTGGGTGCGCTCACGATGTTCTTAGCTTCCTCCTTGCTGTCCCAGCAGTTCGTCGATTTTTGCGCCGATATCCTGTTCCCGCACGAGGGCCTCACCGACAAGGATGGCGTCGACGCCCACCGCTTCCAGCCGCTCTACATCCTGACGGCACCGGATGCCGCTCTCGCTGACCAGGATGGCGTCCGCCAAAACGCTGTCCCGCAGCTCCAGGGTAGTATCCAGGTTGGTCTGAAACGTGCGTAAATCGCGGTTGTTGATCCCGATCAGCCGGGCGCCGGCAGCCTGGGCGCGCACCAATCCGGCGGCGTCGTGCACCTCGGTCAGTGCCGCCAGCCCCAGTTCCCGGCTCAGACCCAGAAAATCATCCAGCTGTGCGCCATCCATCAGGTCCACGATGATCAACAAAGCATCAGCGCCGAGGGTCCGGGTTTCGTAGATCTGGTATGGATCGATGATGAAGTCCTTGCGCAGCACCGGCACCGGTACCAGCCGGCGAACACAGCGCAGGTATTCGTCAGATCCTTGAAAATACGCCTCATCGGTGAGTACGGAAAGCGCCCGGGCACCGTGCTCGACGTAGGTGGTGGCCAGTTCCGCGGGATCGAAGTCCGCTCGCAGGACCCCCCGGGAAGGCGAGGCCTTTTTGACTTCGGCAATCAACGAGATGCCCTCCTGTTGCAGGCAACCGCAGAAATCCGCCGTTGCCTCGGTGTCCCGCGCCGCTCGCCTTACGTCCGCAAGGGACCGCGCGTAACGGCGGTGCGCGACGAATTCTCGTTTGTAGGCGGCAATTTCCGCCAGTATGTCCGTCATGTCGAAATGCCCCTTCCTTGGTTGAAGTCGGCCCGCGGCAACGATGACCCGCATTGCCGCCGAGGGCCGATGGACGCGCGCAAAGGCGGCAGCGCCGCGGCCGGCGCCCGGGGTCCGGGGTCCGCGCAGTATGCCTTGGGCCGGCGAGCCGCCGGCGCGACATCACCATACCCCGGCCGGTGTCGGGCCAAACCGGCATCGGCACCGATCCCGCCTAGCCGTTGCTGACGCGTATGAGATCGTCCAACCGGTCGCGGGCCCGGCCCGAGTCGATCGATGCCGTGGCCGCCTCCAGTCCTTCAGCCATTCCATCCGCCAGTCCGGCGACGGTGATGGCGGCCGCTGCATTGAGCAGAACCACCTGCCGGCATGGCCCCTCCTCGCCTTCCAGTATCCCGCGCAGCAGGCGAGCGTTGTGTTCGGTAGTCCCGCCGCGCAGTGCTTCCGGCGGCACGGTCTTCATCCCGTATTGCGCCGGATCGATCTGGGTGGTGCTGATCAGGCCGTCGCGCAGTTCGCTGACCCGGGTCGGGCCGGTGAGTGTTATTTCGTCCAGACCATCGCCGCCGTGTACCACCATGGCGCGTTCCGAACCCAGTTCCGCCAGCACCCCAGCCAGCTGCTGGGTCAGCTTGGGTGCGTAAACACCGAGTAATTGCCGCGTGGCACCGGCCGGGTTGGTCAACGGACCGAGCACATTGAACACCGTGCGGACGCCGATCTCCCGGCGAGGCCCGATGGCATGCTTCATGGCGCCGTGCATGACCGGGGCGAACAGAAACCCGATACCGGCTTCGTCCAGGCACCGGCTGACCCTTTCCGGCGGTGCATCGATACGTACCCCCAGAGCCTGCAGCACGTCGGCCGAACCACAGCGGCTGGATACGGCGCGGTTGCCGTGTTTGGCCACGCAGGCACCGGCGCCCGCAGCTACGAAAGCCACCGTGGTAGAGATGTTGAATGAACCGGTGGCGTCTCCCCCGGTGCCGCAAGTGTCGATCACCGGCACCCGTTCCGTGCACACCCGGGCGGCCTTGTCGCGCATCACCTGGGCACAACCGGCGATTTCCTCCACGGACTCGCCCTTGCAGCGCAAGGCTATGAGGAATGCGCCGATCTGAGCTGCGGTGGCCTCACCGCTCATGATGACCTGCATGGCGGCGCAGGCGCCGTCACGCCCCAGATCCGCGCCGTCCACCAATAGACTAATGGACTCCTGTATAGTCACCGTGACCCTCCTGTCAGACATGAAATGCATGCGGATAAACGGCACATTGTCACGCCGGCTTGTCTCCGGTGCGCATGGAATCCTGCAAACGCCGCGTACCGGATGGGCCGTCAACGCGCGCAGTGCGCCACCGGGCATCCCGGCGCAACCACGCTCAAACCAGGCAACCCGACCCCCACACCACCAGCCTGGTTGCCTGGTGCCCGGTAATTCCCGGTCTCAGGCAGCATGAGCTCTACGTCCGGCCAGTTGATCGATAACCTGAACGATCAGCCGTAGACCCAGATCATCCTTCATGCTGAGAATGGACTCAGGATGAAACTGCACCCCGGCCATCGGCAGCTCCCTGTGCGCCACTGCCATGATGACGCCGTCGTCGCTTTCGGCCAGCACCTCCAGGCATGCGGGTAGGTCGCTTTTGACGGCATACAGCGAGTGATAACGGCCGGCAGTGAATACCGGTGGAAACCCCGTGAAAAAATGTCGGCGAGAGCAGTGGATGTTCGAGGTCTTGCCGTGCATGGGCGTCTCCAGCGTACCCAGTCGGCCCCCGAAGGCTTCCACGATGCCCTGGTGCCCCAGGCACACCCCGAACACGGCCACCTGCCTGTCCACACAGGTCCGTACCAGGTCGGGTATGCCGAAGTCACCGGGAGTACCCGGACCCGGCGAGATGAAGACCAGGTCCGGGGCGACTTGGTCCAGCATCTCCGGAACAAACTCCGATCGTACTGTTATGGTATCCGCTCCAGTCTGCCGCACGTAGTCACCCAGGGTATGCACGAAAGAATCCCGGTTGTCCACGAATAGAACGCGTTTCCCGGTGCCCGGTCGCGTCTGCGCCGGCGATGGTGCCGGTGTGTCCCGGGTTCGACCCACCACCGCGGTCACAAAGGCCTCTGCTTTGGTGCGCGTCTCGCGTTCCTCGGCGTCCGGATCCGATTCGCTGAGCAAGGTGGCGCCCACGCGCACGGTGGCAACCCCGTCCTGGAGATGCACGGTACGAATGGTGATGCCGGTGTTGATGCCGCCGTTGAACAGGATCATCCCGATGCAGCCTCCGTACCAACGTCTGGGCGAATTTTCCAGATTTTCCACCATCTGCATGGCCGCCGGCTTGGGAGCACCGGTCAGGGTGCAGGCCCATAGATGGGACAGCAGGGCGTCGTAGGCGTCGCAGTCGTCGCGCAGTTCGCCGACCACGTGGTCGACCGTGTGGATCAGCCGGGAGTATACCTCGATCAGACGCCTTCCGATCACTCGAACAGTACCCGCCTTGCAGACCCTGGCCTTGTCGTTCCGGTCGACATCCGTGCACATGGTCAGTTCCGCCTCGTCCTTGGGCGAGTTCAACAAGGCGCGAATCTGATCAGCATCTTCGATGGGAGTGCCCCCCCTGGGTACGGTACCGGAAATCGGGCAGGTTTCGACCATTCCGTTCTCCACCCGTACGAACATCTCGGGCGAAGCTCCAATCAGTTGCTCGACGCCCAGATTGAGCATGAATTCGTACGGGCTGGGATTGGTTTGCCGGATGGTCTCGAACAGCGCCCGGGGGGTTCCTCCATAATCAGCGCTGAGCACCTGGCTGAGCACAACCTCGTAGAAATCACCGCGACGGGTGCCGGCGATGACCTGCCGCACCTTGTCAGCATATTCACCCGGAGCGTGATCGCTGCGAATTGGGCCCGGTTTCCCAGTCTTGTATTGCCGTGATACGCTCTCACGAGGCAGATCTACCGTGGAATGCCCCTGGTAACTGAAATCATACAGGCATCGTGTGGCTGTCTCCTTGCGGTGATCCACCACGATCAGCTCGTCGGGCAGAAACAGGTGCAGATCCTTGCTGTTGGTGCGATCATGGCGCAAGTCGATGGGTTCGAACTGGAAAACCAGATCATATCCGAAGGCGCCGTACAGGCCAATATGCGGGTCGCGCCGGTTGGCCCATTGCGCACTGATGGCGCGGAGCACGCTGAAGATGGTGGGTTGCTTGCTGCGCAGCTCTTCGGGGAACCCGGAGGGCATGGGAGCTATGGTGCCCATGATCACCCCGGGCGTGGACTCCAGATTCACAAGATGCTGCTGGTCTTCCAGACCCAGACGCAAAATCTGGATGACCTGGGTTCCTCTCGTGTTCAACGCCCGAATGGAGAACGTGCGGCCGCTGGAAACCAGTTCCACCGGCGGATCGATAAAGCCGATGTCCCAGCGGCTGTATCGGCCCGGGTATTCGTACCCGCTGGCGAACACGCCACCCGGATGATTGTCGATCCGGTCGAGAATCACTTCGAGGGGATCTGGAGTGGTCATCACTTCCGCGGTGCGAAAGACATCCACACCGCCTGCGGTCTTGAAAATCTCGGCGTGAAGTTCCTTGGATCCCGATGACGTCATGGTCAGCTCCGGGTCAATGAATAAAAAAACCGCAGACGCTTTGGCGTCCGCGGTTGATATTGTGCTACCCTGTTCAACGCATGATTACATGAGGACGCCGTCCTGTCTTCCTGAGGACCAGGAGCGCCACCAATACCAGCTCTGCAGATTGCTGAATCTGGATTTCATGATCGGCTTCCGTACGTATCTGCGGTGTGCACGGAAAGGTAGCACGCGCCAAGCCGGGTGTCAAGAGGCTGTATGCCGGCCACCCGGCAAACGCAGAAAGATGAGACACTGGTCATTGGAGAAACCACAACAGCAGGCTTCGTCCCAGTATGAGCTGCACGCCGGTGAAAAAGAGGATGGTATAGATCAGGCGGTTGAACCAGGTCTCCGTGAACCTCTTGTTGAGCGCGATACCCAACCGCACACCCACGTAAGCCAGGGGAGCCAACAGCATGGTGGTCATCAGATTGCCCGTACGCAGCAGGCCCAGCGCAGCGTACGGTGCCAGCTTGATCAGGTTGACCACGGCGAAGAAGACGACCGTGGTGCCGACGAACAGTTCGCGGTTCAACCGCTGCGGTAACAGATATATAGCCGCCGGGGGGCCGCCGGCGTGGGCCAGGGTGGAGGTAAAACCAGCCACGACACCCATGCCGACCCCTTCGGCCGCTCCCGGCTGACGGTGCAACAGCGCCCCCATGAGGACGGCGCGAGACAGCTGGTAGACCACGAACACCACCGACAGCACCCCCAATCCCACCTGGAGCACCCGCTCGTTGCCGCTGAAATAACCGAAAAAAAGAGCGCCTATCCCAATTCCGACCACAGCTCCCGGAAGAAGGCGTCGGATACTGGTGACATGGAAACGGTTCCGGTAATGACGGATGGCAAAGAAATCACAGATGATGAGCAGAGGCAACATGAGCGCCGCTGCGTCACCAACCGGAATGGTCAGGGCCATGAGAGGAGTGGCCACGATGCCCACACCTCCGCCGAAACCGGCTTTGGCAATGCCCACCAGGGTGACTGCGCTGACCGCGCTGATCCAGAACGCGCTGGGATAGTCAGGCAGCATGGCATGATGCCAGCAATGACAACTACTCCTCGCCCTCTACCTGTGTAACCTCGATATCCAACTCGTCGCGGTTGGCGATGTGATCCACCCGGCCATCCTTGATCCACACTACCCGGTCCGAGACACTGAGCATCTTGTGGTCGTGCGTGGCGGAGATGATGGTGACTCCGGAGGTCTCGTTCATGGAGCGTAACAGCTCGATGATCTCGGTGCCCGTCTTCAGGTCGAGGTTCCCGGTAGGTTCGTCGGCAAGGACGACAGTGGGATCATTGGCCAGAGCCCGGGCTACCGCTACACGCTGCTGCTGCCCGCCGGAAAGCTCGAACGGCTTGTGGGAATGCCGATCCGCCAGACCGACCTTGCTCAGCAGCTCCATACCCTTTTCCCGCGACTCGTCGCTGGTGAGCCCGGCAAAAACCATGGGTAAGGTGACGTTTTCCAGGGCCGTCATGACGGGTATGAGGTTGAAGGATTGGAAAATGTAACCGATCTTGCGACAGCGCAGCCACGCCAGCTCGTAGGCATCCAGTTGCGCCACATCGACTTCATCGATATAGACCTTGCCGTCGGATGGCTTGTCCAGTCCTCCGACCATGTTGAACAGCGTACTCTTTCCGGAACCCGAAGGACCCATGATCGACAGATATTCGCCAGCGTAGATCTCGAGGTCTACACCGCGCAGTGCGTGCACCTCCACCTCACCCATCTGGTAGATCTTCTTGACGTCCTGCGTGCGCACGACAGTACGCTGTTCCTCGGCCTCGACTATTTTTTCGACAACTTCAGCCGTGCTCTGGGGCTTGTCTTCGCTCATGGGATTCCCGTCTTCCGGTTAATACTGGAGCCGATGGGGAAACATGAAGGTTCAGGTGGTCATCAGGTATCCGAACGCATGGCTGCCACAGGCTCCATCTTGGCGGCGCGCCAGGCCGGCAACATGGCGCCGATCAAAGAGAGCAGGGTACCTACGACCATGGCCGCGATGGCAGACCGGATCAGACCCGCGGCAGGAAAATAGGTGAACACGTGGGTGCCGTAATCGATAAGGGCGAGCAACAGGGTCAGCAGAAAGCCGATGGCGATCCCTACGGCCGTGCCGGCGCTACCCTGGAAAGTGGATTCCAGCAGAAATAGCTTGACGATGAACGAGTCCAGCGCCCCCAGGCATTTCATGGTCCCGATCTCGCGGAACCGTTCGGTTACCGACATCAGCATGGCGTTGGCGATGCCCACGACGCAGACCAGCAGTGAAAGCGAAATGAGCCACAGTTGCTTTGATGCCTCCTCATCCATACGCGCCTGGGCTTCCGCCGAAACCGCCCCGGAAGCATCCAGACCGATCTCGATGCCTTTACGCTGCAGCAGCAGGTTGACCTCGCTACTGTCGGCTGCACGCAGTGATTCGATGATCGCGTTGTTGCTCCAGACCGACATGAGAAAGGCAATGGCCAGGATGACGCCACTGGTAGTGATCAGCGAGCGTCCGAAACGTATTCTCAGATTGCTGATGCTGATCTCAATGGCCTTGCTGAACGGCAGACTGATCTCACGCCCGCCGGCGAGCTGTGAATATGTTGTCATAGGGTTCGTCCTCCACGGATCCCACGATCATCGCGTTGCGGAAGGGGGAGCAGCAGAACAGGCAGAGACACGGTTAAAAACTATAGGGCTGGTGTGGGTAGTCAATAGTCCCGCTTCTGTCGGGCCCGCCGCTGGGTGACGAGTTCCCCGGCCTGATCGAACAGTGCCAGCGCTTCCTGTACCATATTGTTGGCCTCGATCTGGATCTGGTAACGCTGCTCGTCACCCCAGAGGACCTGCGCGACTCCGGCCTTGAGCAGGTTCCTGAGCAATTCTGCATGGGGCTCCAGCAAGACAGGGTCCGGACGAACTCCGATGCTGTCAAGATAAGCGGTAAAACCTTCAAGGTCTGACTGTGACAGCTGGAACTCGTCCCGGTAGACGGAAAACTCACGGGGCCAGTCCTGCCGGGTGCCGGCCAACCGGCTGCTGTAGTCCGCCAGCGCTCGACTGGCGAAAATCTCATACACGAAATCATCGTAGGCATCGGCTTCGAGAACAACATCCGGAGTGATTCCCCCACCCCCATGGACTTCCCGCCCCAGACCGGTGCGGAAGGTGGCCTGCGCCGCGCGCAGACTGTCCGCCGCGTCAGCATCCAGCTCCTCACCACGGTAGTGGGCTTGCGGGTCATCCTCCCTGTATGGACGCTGAATCAACCGGCCCAGCGGGGTATAATAGCGCGCCACGGTGAGCAGCAGCAACCCACCGTTGGTTCTCAACGGAAACTGCTCCTGAACCAGCCCCTTGCCGAAACTGGGCTGCCCGGCTAAGAGGGCCATATCCAGATCCTGCAGCGCCCCCGCGACGATCTCCGAGGCACTGGCGCTGCCGTAGTCGATCAGAACGACGATGGGAATACCGTTCAGATGGGGCGGGCGTTCGGCGTAGAATTCCTGTCGCGCGTGACGTCCGCGCCCTTGGGTATAGACGATCAACTGCTCCGGTTCCAGGAAACAGTCCGCCACATCCACCGCCTGAGTCAACAATCCGCCCCCGTTGCCCCGAAGATCCAGAAGCAGTTGCTCCATCCCGCGGTCGAGCAGCTCGTCGAGCGCTCTCTGAAGCTCGGCGCCGGTGGTCTCGGCAAAGTGGGCTATACGCACATAACCCGTACCAGGCCTGATCATGAAAGCATATGGCACACTGCGGATCTCTATACGGTCCCGTTTGATCTCCACCTCGAACGGCTCCCGGCGCCCTTGCCGGCTGACGGTCACTCGAACCGCGGAGTCTTTGGGACCTCGCAGTTTTTTCATCACCATTTCGCTGGTGATGCCGTCGGTGGAGATGCCCTCGATGGCGACTATATGGTCACCCGCACGCAGTTTTCCGTACGAGGGAGACCCCACGATGGGTGAAATGACCAGGAGCTTACCGTCGCGCACCTCGAAATAGATACCTATACCCTCAAAATCTCCACGGAAACGTTCGACGAGCTCGTCGTATTCATCTGGTTCGAGATAGGTGGAATGCGGATCCAGCGACGTCAGCATACCCCGGACGAGACCGCGGCTCAAGGTATCCGGACTCACCTGGTCCACGTATTCGCGGCTTACGCGCCGGATGACCTCGTCGACCAGTCGGATCTGGTCCTGGTTGTCCAGCTGCAGAGGCATGGCCTCGGGTAGATCGTCCGTGAGGTAGCGCATATCCCGCGGACTGATATACACGTTTTCACCCAGAGGCAGCGAACCGAGTAGACCGTT
>SLHA01000161.1 GCA_007136405.1 Candidatus Latescibacterota bacterium | reverse complement strand
CGACATCGCCGCTGCCGGCGGCAACCGTGGCGCCGCTGCGGATCACGGCTTCCGTGTGATTGTCGACGATATTCAGCGCCAGGGAGCCGGCGAGACCCACCTTGGAGGCCCCGGCGCCCGACTCCGCCTCGGCTCTGAAGTGGTGGCTCACGTCGACGATCTTGTGGCCGCTGGCCGTCGCTCCCGTCTTGTCCAGTTCGAGGGTGTTGCGCAGGAACGCGTCGGCTGCCGTAGCGGCAAGCTTCACCGCCGTGGGCTTGACGATGGTCAGCTTGTGATCGAACAGGCATCCCAGCAGCACATCCTCGACCGAGAAGGTGATGTTCTGCACCTCCTTGGTCTTGGTATCCAGCAACTGGATGCGATGGGGATGGTCGCTGTCCACCTTCACGGCATAGGTGGTGCCGTCGGTCAGACCACCGAGCGGCTTGGTGTTCAGCATGTGTCCCCTGGAATAGACCACCAGATCCCCATCCTTCAGGATGTGGTCGGCGCCCAGATCGATCCAGTTGTTGGTGTAGCTGACATGGCCGCCGAATTCGAAATCCCAGAAAGGCGTGAGTTCCTGGGTTCCGGAACCGGCTTCGGTCAGATCGATGGCGGTACCCGCTATGGCAGCCGCCACGGAGGAAGCCAGCTTCACCTTGGTGTCGCCATCGGTGATCACGTAGTAGGTCTTGCCATCTTCAAGCCCGCCGATGGCCGTTCCTTCACCCTTGCTGTAGGTGACGGCCAGACCCGTCTTGAAACCGTGACCGGACCCCAGTTCGATGGTATTGTCTCCCGTACTCACCTTCCCGGCGGCGTCGAAGTCCTTGGCACTGCCCAGTGCGTCGGCCAAGTCTGAAGACAGGTCGGCGGCACTGAAGGGAAAAATGTTGAACGCTCGGGTGTCATCCAGGACGACATAGTAAGTTTCACCGCTGGTCAAGCCGCCGACAGAGGTTCCGCCGCCGTTGTCGTAGATGACCGCGTCGCCGGTGTGCAGCTTGTGATCGGCTCCCAGGACGATGCTGTTCCTGCTGTCCTTGACCGCATCCAGCTCGAAGGCTTTGTCGACCTTCGTCATCCCGGCTTCGATAACCACGCCGTTCGCCGTCACATCGGCGCCCGTGCCGATGAAGGCGGTGTTGGTCACCTCGGCGTAATTGACGGCGATACCGGCGCCGATTCCCACGGAGGTCTTGTCAGGATCCACGGCTTTGCCGTCGGCCCTGGCGGTGGCATCGGTGTTGCTGCTCGAGGAAAGCGTCAGGGTGCCGCCGGCTTCTACCTGGCCGTTATCCGGAATATAGGCTTTCGATTCCGACAGGTGCACGTTGACTCCCACGGCGGCGGCAACGCTCACGGCACCTTCGGAGCTCTCCGCCTTCGGCGTCTTCTTCGCCTCACCCGTCCCCTTGGTGTCGCTCTCGTCGGCCTTCTTGTCGGCCAGGTTGCGCTGGTCTCCCACCTTCTTGTCGACGCCGTCCGAAGGAGTGCTGCCGTCCTCCTTTTCTCCCTCGGCCCCGGCGGCGCTCGCCTTGGCTTCCGCCGTAGTGGACGCCGAGGCGTGGGCCTTGAAGCTCACGTCGCCGTCGGCATGGATGTACCGCGCCGTGGTCGCCAGCGTGCTGTCGGTCACCACGTTCAGGCCCAGGGCGATGCCGATGGCTGCGGAGCCGCCCGAGGCCGCCCCGTCGGCCTTGGTCACCGTACCGCCCTTGTGGGTGGCCGCCACCGACAGGTCGCCGCCCAGCACCAGCTCCTGGCCGCTGCCGAGCCGGGCCCGGGTCTCGTTGCTGGCAATGGCGATGCTCACCGCCCCGCCCAGGCCAAAGCCGCTGCCGCCCTTGGCCTCGCCGCCGGCCGTCGACGTCACCGTGGCGCCGGTGACGCTGTCCGCCGACAGGGTGATATCGTTGATCTTGCTGCCGTTGTGGGCGACGACCACCGCCGTATCCGCGATCTCCGCCACCACCGTCGTGTTGCTGATGTCCAGCGCCACCGACGCGCCGATGCCGAGGCTGCCTCCATCCTTTACCGGCGCCGCCTTCTCCAGCGTCAGGCTCTGCGTCCCGGAACCGGCCGAGTCCAGTTCGATCGCCGTGGGCGTCTCCGCCGTGGCTTTCGCCGCGGTATCGGCCAGCTTCACCTTGTCGGCCCCCTCCAGGATCACATAATAGGTCCTGCCGTCCTCCAGCCCCCCAATGGCCTCCCCTTCGCCCTTGTTGTACACCACCGCCGCGCCCGCCTTGAAACCGTGGTTGACGCCCAGTTCGATGGTGTTGGCCGTGGTGTCGACCTTGGCCGCCGCGTCAAACTCTTTCTTGGCCGCCGCATCGGCCGCTACCGACGTGATCTTCGTGCCCGTCTGCACCGTGCCGTCGGTATTGGCCGCCAGCTTGACCAGACCCAACTGGCCCAGCGCCCTGGACGTCCCCACAACCTCCACCTTGAACGGCACCGCGCTCCCCGCCTCCGTGTCCGTCCAGATAGTCAGGGTGCTCGAGGAGTCGAAGATCAGCTGCCCGCCAATAAACTTTACATCCACCACGGCGGGCTGGCCAAGCTTGAGCTGACCGGCGTCCTGCATCGCCTGCTTGATCGCATTCTTGATGTCCGCCAGCCAGGCCGCCTTCATCGCCGCATCCGTGCCCGTGTAGGTATCCCCGCCCACGGTAACGAAAAACCGCTCGCTCTCCGTGCCCACCCGCAGGGCAAAGTCCAGCACCTCAGCGGTGGCCGAGCCGCTCTTTGGGGCCGCCACCGGCGTGCCCCCCTCGCGCCGGTAAAACACCGGGCTGCCCGTCTGCGTCACCGAGGTGGACCGGCTCGTCGCCGCCGTCGGCGCCGTCTTGTCGGTCAAGCGGATCTGCTGCTGCGCCTCGTCAAAAACAGCCACCAGCTTGCCGTCGTTGCCCGCGGCCTGGTTGATCTTGTCGATCAGATCGCGGACCTTCGCCGACCCGTGCAGGGACACCGTGAAGGAACTGCCGTCGCGCAGGGTGAACTGCAGATCGTCCGTACCCTCTCCGGCAGGCGTCACCGTCAACTGACCCGCCGCCGTGCCGATCAACGTGTCCAGCGTGATCCGCGCCGTGTCCCCCGCCGCCGTCACCCGCTGGTCCTGAGAGACCGCCGCCCCCTTCGCCGTGGCCAACACCGTCGAGGCAGTGGAACCCTCGGCCACCAGCTTCACGTCCCCGCCGGTCAGCGTCACCCTGGCGTCCGGCTGGATCAGCGCCCGGTTGCGGCTTTCCGCGATGTTCAGCGCCAGCGAGCCCGCCACCCCCACCTTGCCGCCGCTGGCCCCCGAGATCGCCTCGGCGCCGATCTTCCCCGCCGTCTCACCGGAAACCTCCGTCCGCTTCGCCTCGATCGTCAGCCACTGCGCCTTGACCTGGGCCCCTTCCCCGATGAACGCCTCGTTCACCGCCTCCACCAGGTTGATCGCCACCCCGACGCCGATATTGATGCTGGCCGCGCCGTTGGCATCCTCGGCGCTGGTGGCGCTGCCGTCCGCCTTGGCCGTCGCGTCCGTCTTGTTGCGCGTACTCACGGTCAGCAGACCGCCCGATTGCACCACGCCCCCAGCCGGGATGTAGGCCTGCGCCGTCGAACGGGCGATATTCACCCCCACCGCCGCCGCCACGCTGATGCCCCCCTCGCTGGTCTCCGCCTTCGGGGTGTCCTTCGACTCACCCGTCCCCTTGGTGCCGCTCTCCTCGGCCTTCTTGTCGGCCAGCTGCCGCTGCGCTCCGACCTGCTTGTCCACCCCCTCTTCGTCGGGCTTGTCCTCTCCCGCTTTCTTCTCTTCCTGCTTGGCCCCGGTAGCGCTGGCCTTGGCCCCGGCTGAACTGGCCGCCGCCGCATGCGCCGCAAAGGTCACGTCGTCGTCGGCCACAATCTGCCGCGCCGTCGTCGCCCGTGTGGCGTCGCTGACCACATTCAACCCCAGCGCAATGCCGATCGCCGCGCTCGAACCGCCCGCCTCGCCGTCGGCAAAGGTCTCCGTCTTGCCGCGGCGGGTCGCACGCGCGCTGAACGCACCAGCAAGCTCCAGATGGTCACCACTGCCGATCAGCGCTTCGGTCTGGTTGCTCACCACGCTGATCGCCACCGCCCCGCCAACCCCCACGCCGCTGCCGCCGGTGGCCTTGCCGCCCGCCTTCGCCGTGGTGATGACCGTGTTGTCCGACGTCGCGCTCAACGACAGATCCTGCGCCCCCGTCAGCACCGCCCACTGCATCAACTCGGCCACGGTACGGGTGTTGGCGATGTTCAGCGCCACCGACGCGCCCACCCCCACGCTACCCGCCACCGCCCCCTCGTTGGCCGGCTGCGCGACCGCCTTCGATACCGTCCGGTTCTCCGCCGCCAGACGCACATCACCGTTGCCGGTGAGGGTCACCTGCGCCCCCGTCTCGATCACCGCCCGGCTCTGCGCATCCAGGATGCTCAGGGCAAGCGATCCCGCTATGCCGACCGATTTGCCGCTCGCGCCCGAGGTCGCCTCGGCACCGAAATTCTGCGTCTTGTCGCCGTCCACCTCGGTCATCAGCGCTTCGACCACCACACCGCCCGCCACGATCTCAGCGCCTTCCCCGATGTACGCCTCGTTCTCCAGGAACGGCAGGTTGATCGCCACCGCCGCGCCGATGCCCAGGGACGATTTACCCGTCGCGCTCCCGTCCGCCTTCGCCGACGCGTCCGTGTTGTTGCTCGACGACAGCGTCAGCGTGCCTCCCGCCGTCACCTGGCCGTCCGCCGGGATGTAGGCCTCCGCCGTCGATGCGGCGATGTTCACCCCCACCGCCGCCGCTACGCTCACCCCACCCTCGCTGGTCTCCGCCTTCGGGGTGTCCTTCGACTCACCCGTCCCCTTGGTGCCGCTCTCCTCGGCCTTCTTGTCGGCCAGGTTGCGCTGGGCGTTGATCTGGTTGTCGACGCCCTTCTGCGCGTCGGGAGCGAGGCTCTGCGTCCCGGATCCAACGGCGGTCAGGGTGATGGCCGTCCCCGCCCGGGCGGCAGTCGCCGTTTCCGCCAGCTTGACCGTGTCTTCGCCCACGGTAATCACGTAGTAGGTCGTGCCGTCGGTCAGCCCGCCTATGGCCGTACCGTCGCCCTTGCTGTACACCACCGCCTGGCCCGTCTTGAAACCATGACCGGCACCCAGGTCGATCGTGTGCTCCGTCGTGTTGACCTTGGCGCTCCCGTCAAACTCTTTCTTGGCCGCCGCAGCGGCTGCCTTTTTTGCATCCTCGTCTTCCGCCCCGGCGGCGCTGGCCCTGGCTTCGGCTGCCGTCGCCGCCGATGCATGGGCCTTGAAGGTCACGTCGCCGCCGGCACCGATGTACCGCGCCGTGGTCGCCAGCGTGCTGTCGTCCACCACGTTCAGGCCCAGCGCAGCGCCGATGCCCACACTGGAGCCTCCGGCCGCCCCGTCCGCCTTGGTCGTCGTGCCCCCCTTGTGGGTGGCCGCCACCGACAGGTCGCCGCCCAGTACCAGCAGTTCACCGCTGCCGATCCGGGCGCGGGTCTCGTTGTTCACCACACTGATCGCCACCGCTCCGCCGATGCCCACCCCGCTATCGCCGGTCGCCTTGCCGCCCGCCTTGGCCGTGGTGACAACGCTGTGGTCCGCCGTCGCGCCCAGGCTGAGAGCCTTCGCTCCCGTCAGCACCACGCCGTCTGCCAGCTCGGCCACCGTCCGCGTGGTGGCGATGTTCAGGGCGACCGAAGCGCCGATCCCCAGGCTCCCACCCTCGGCCCCCGCGTTGACAGGTTGCGCCAGCGCCGTCGAAGCCGTCCGGCTCGCCGCTGCAACCGTCCCGTCTCCATCGCCGGTGAGAGTCACCAGCGCGCCGCTATGGATCACCGCGCTGGAGTCCGCGTCCACGAGGTTGAGCGCCAGTGCGCCCGCCACCCCGACGTTCGTGCCTCCCGCGCCGGACGTTGCCGCAGCGGTGAAGGGGCTGTTCTTCTCCGTCAGGGTATGGGCGGTTCCCGTTCCGTGCGAGGTGAGTGTGAGGGACTCCCCTTGTCGCGCGTCGTCCCTGGATGCAGCCAGCTTCAGCCGGTTGGGTGTGGCCTTGTCTACGATGACATAGTAGGTCTCGCCATCGGTCAAACCGCCGACAGCGTTATCGCTGCCGCTGCTGTAGACCACGGCATCACCGCTCTGGAACCCGTGGGGCGCGCCGAGATCGATGCTGTTCGCCGTGGTGTCGACGGCCGAAGCGGGGTCAACAGTCCACTCCCGTCCCCCGATGGCGGCGTTTACCTTGACGCTCGCCGCGGTCAGATCGGCAGCACCGTCGATATACGCCTTGCTGTCGATGTCGGCATAGTTCACCGCCACCGCCACGCCCACACCGCTCGAGCCGTTGGTCCCGGCCGCGTCCGCCGTGGCCCTGGCCCTGTTGGCCGATGTGGCATCGATGGCGATGCCCCCGGTCGAGTACAGGTTGCCGCCGTTTCCGGTGGCGATGTACGCCTGGGTAGCGCTGATCAGATCCGTGATGGCCACCGCGGCCGCCACCTTGACATCACCGTCGGACGTCCCGGCGCCGGTTCGACCGAGCTGCTTCTCGGTGTTCGTTTCCCCGTTGGAACTCTCATGGGCACCGCCGGGCGAGGCTTCGGCCGTGGTGGTCACCGTGCTGTCGGATATGGCCGCCAGCGCGATGGAACCGGCATACAGCGGCGTAGTGCCGTCGATGTCGATGTAGGCCTGCGTGTCCTGGAGCACCACCGCCAGCGCCAGCGTGCCGCCGAACGTCCCGCTCCCCTCACTGGCGTCGGCCACGGCCGCGGTAGTGACCGTGTTGGCGGCCGACAGGTTCAAAGCTCCGTGAACGGTGATCGCACCGGCACCGGAAATACCGGCCACGGCGTTGCTGTTCACGATGGCCACGGCGATGGCGTTGTCCTTGCTGGACTCGGATTCATCGCTATTGAGGGTGCTGGCCAGAGCCTTGACATCCGAGGTGGCGGAAAGGGTCAGATCACCGGATGCCGTGATGTTCGTGCCATCGACGATGACCTCGGCGTTCGAACCGGCATAGAGCGCGGCCAGCCCCAGGCCGAACACGCCGAAGCCGCTGGTGTTGAAGTCCAGATCGGAAGAGGCGATCAGCTCGATGTTACCGCCGGCCAGGGTGGCTCCGCTCACGTCCACGGCGGCGCGTACATGGGCAAAGAGGAACTGGTCGATGTTGATGAGATCGAGACCGTCCTCCCCCACATCGATGCCCAGGCCGGCAAAGTTGAGCAGATCCTGGAGATCGATCTCGCCGTCCTCGGTTATCTGGCTTTTCAGGGATATGTCGCCGGCGGTGATGGAAGTCCCGCTACCGATGGTCACCATCTCCACAGAAGTGCCGACGATGGACACATTCACCCCGGGGATGTCGAGATCACCGATGAGGGTCAGCTCATCCTGCCCGGCGCGACCGTCGAAGAGGATGTTCAGTTCGGTAAAATTCAAGCTCGAGTGTGCAGCCAGCGCGCCAAGACCGTCGAAGCGGAGGGAAAGGGAGTTGTCAACACCGGTGCCGGTGATGCTGAGGTTGATGATGCCGTCGGTATCGATGGTGCCCGAGGCGTGTGTCTGGGTGCCGTCCTGCAGCGAGACTTGATTGGCCCCGCCATAGACCAGCACGAGCTCCTCGCTGGCGCTCCCCATGGTGTAGGCCAGATCCGCGCTCAGCAGGATGCGCGGCTCCAGGGGTTCGAGCAGGAGCTTGTTGCGGCGTTTCCTGGCCCTCTTCGACGCTTCCTTTTTCCTCAGTCTGTGGAACGCTCGGCTTACTCCCATGACGAACCTCCTGGAGGGCTACGACTTCGGAACCTGACTGCAGACACTCCTACCACTCGCTCCCGCAAGGAAGACACGGACCACCGTGCTCCCGGCGATAAAGGCATCGAAGCGGGCTGGCGAGGGCGTAGGCGCGTACAGCAGGATTGCGCTGGCTCAACACATAAAAAGCCGCCCTGCACACATGATCGTCCACGACAGGGCGGCCATCCTGTTGATACCGACCTATGGTCGACTCAACGAGAATCCGTTCCTTTGCGTCCCACGCTTTGGCATGGTTTGCTATTTCCGGACGCTACAATTTACGCAAATGGGAGACGTTACACAACATTTATTTTGGTTCTTCTGCCCTGTGAATGACCACTGATTATCTCAGTATAATATGGTATATAACATCACCATGGGATGACCGCCGAACCCCTCAGTCCTGATGCAGGAGCTGATGAAATTGTGTGGCGACGACCAGTCGCTCGGTGAACAGGTCGATGGAGACCCAAAGGTGGGACAGGTACTGGGGCAGGGCTTCCGTGTTGCACCGGTGCAAACGACACAGAAACTGCCGGGCATGGTCCGGCAGCAGGAAGCCATTGCGGTGCAGGTAGGGTCGCGAGTATAGCTTGCACGAGCGGCCGGCATCCAACCCGATCCTGACCATCGATACCGATCGTTTGCTATGGGCCTCGCTCAGGGCGGTGACGTGCCGGGCATTGATCTTGTTGATACACTGAAGGATAGTGGCGATGCGCATATCGTATTTCAGTGCTACAGAACGCATAAACTGTATATACTGTGCCCTGTCCGCGGGTTCGATATACAGGTAGTACACATCCCCCTCTACGGTGTCGATCTGAATCTGATTCGGGTCGAAGCGAATACCCAGGTAGCGGATGAGCGGAGTGGGATCCGCACCCACCGGCAGAGCGGCGTACTGCGCCGATATTCCCGCGCGAGTCACCTTGTAGAGAAAGGTCTTTACCGAGTCGAGGAAATACAGTTTGATGTCCCCGGAGCCGACATCGTAGGACACATTGAACAGCAGATCCCTATGGATGTACCCGGGAATCCAGTCGAAACCGCATTCGCGAAAAATGAAATCCTGGTCATACATTGCCACACCCGATGAGGAAAACAGGGACAGCGCCCTATTTTGCGGTCGAAAATAGGGCGCTGTCCCTGTTTTCGAGATCGCTTCGCCAGGGTGATTGAGCTATCTTTGAGTAAACCTGGCGGCAAGGAAAGATACCGCCCTGAACGGTGCTGCACCACAACGCCCCCTTCGAGGAGTCTGTCATGAGTCCCTGGAAAATAGCTTTTCTGTGTTTCCTTATCGCGGTCTACTGCCTGTCGGCGGCAGCCGCCGCCGATCCGCCGGCCCGGGTCCTGCCTACGGAACCCGAGCGTGCCGAGCAGATACGCAGCCGCGGTTTCTGGGATGTCCTGGAACACGAGATTCCGCCTCTGCGCCACGAACTTGGCGATCGCTGGCCGATGATCATGTGGCATGGTCCGGGGCTGGAGCCGCTGCCGCCGGAGAAGGTCAAGCTTTTGCTCGACCGCGGCCTGACCCAGCACATACGCATGGACACCACCATGATCCCCACGGCGCGAGCCCTGCGCCAAGCCGGCTCCCGGGTCATCATGATGCAGGGGCGTGCCGGCAACTGGCCTTACTCCCTGGTGGCGGATTCCAGCCGCTGGGCGTTGCAGTTCGACGAAGGCTACACCTACGACATGGCCGGAACCGGCGCGCTGGGCTCCTGGCACGGCGCAATACCATTATATACGGAAGGCTGGGCCATCATGGCCGACCAGATACGGGCCACCCTGCGCGCCTTTCGCGATGCCGGGGTGACCGTCGACGGGGTGTGGATGGACTGGGAGGGCGATCCCTATCCGTTCCGGCCGTATTTCGATCAGTTGCAGCACTGCCGGGTCTCGCGTCAACTGCTGCCGCCTGAAGTATTGACCGATCGAACGGCCTGGTTCGATTACTGCTGGCGCCTCTATACCCGCTTGCACAGCGCTTATCTGGCGGCGCCGGCCCTGGAGATTTTTCCGCAGGCGGCCGTGACCAACTGGCACATCGTCTTTTCGAGTCACACGGACACCGTCTGGTATTTCGTCGACAACCGGGCCATCCCGCCGGTGATTCCCGGTAACTTCACCGCCTCCAACCCCGTCGCCTACGGCAACGATCAGTGGTTCAACTCCGCCTGGAAGGAGGAGTATCCTTTCGACCGGCGCCACGTCGACCAGTTCTACATGCACAACCTGATCCGCCAGGTCTCGGCCGATACCGCCAACCGTCGGCGCTATTCACCGCATACGCGCAGTTTTCCCTGGGTGGCGCGCTGGTGCCCGATCATCGATGATCCGGAGCTCGAGGCCGCCGACATGAGCCGGTCGGCGTATCGCGAGGCCCTGCGCCATCTGTGGCTGCGCGGCATCGACGGCATGCAATTGTTCAACGCCCGGCGCCCCGAATATGAAGAGATGTGGGTGCAGGAACTGCAAGACGCGGTAGCGGTATATGACGAAATGCTGGCGCACCGGGAACTGCTGGACGCAGGCGAGGTGATGAACCTGGAGATTCCCCCGGTCCAGCATGATGGCCTCTTCTGGTCCGGTCTGAAGATGAGCGACCGCGCCCTCGTCCGGGCCACCAATCAGGGCACGGTCACAGCTCGCTTCACCGTGCAACCCTGGCCGGGCGTCGGTATCGAACTCGCCGTCCCCGCCGACCAGGGCCGCACCTTCCTGCTGGAACGCCATGACGATGGCATCCGCGTGGTCGAATGAGAAACGCCGGCAAACGACAATCGCCAGAAACGCGGGCAGTGCCCCAGTGCCCTGTGCCGCCGGATTCGAGGCCCCACATCCGGCCCGCGATCCGTTGGTACTAACCGGGAGACAACGCCATGCAGCCGTTCAAGCTGTTACTGACCGCAGTCGCCTGCGGCATCATCACTCACCAGGTTCAAGCCATGACTGACCACGAGCTTATCCGCGAAATCATCCGCACCACCCAGCCGCTGAGCCAGCCGCGTGGCGACCGCCTGCCGCTGTACCTGTGGCCGGCCCACAATCTGGGCACCGAGGACGAAAGCGAAATCGTGGAGCTGCTGCAGCAGCTCGAGGCACGGGGGATCGCCGCCATCGCCACCTGGCGGCCATACGATCAGGCAGCGCTGGACGAAGCTCTGCGCCTGGGCACCATCCAGCAGCGCCTGGGATTGCCCATCGCGGTCAATGCCAACGCATGCACTTACTCTTTTTTCGATGGCGACGAACGCACCGCCCACGTGGACGATCAGGGGAAACCCTTTTTCGATCCCTCTTTCGGCCACCAGCCCATGGGCTGCCCCTTTGCCCTGGATTTTCGCCTGCCCGAGATGCGCCGCCGCCTCGCCGAACCCTCCGCGGCCTACGCCGGCGCCGGCCTGGAGTTGCATTTCGTTTTCGCCGACTGGGAGATCGACGGGCCGATCGAGTGGAACGGTGCCTGGGAACACTCCCGCCGGTGCACGCGCTGCCGGGAGCATATACCCGACATCGAGGATTTCACGTCTTTCCAGACATCACTGCGTCAGATACGCAGCGCCTTGCAGCGCCAGATGCTGGCCGAGCCCATCCTGGAGCACCACCCTCACGCCCTGGTCGGCAACTATGCGGTATACCCGCACAACGGCTACCGCTATTGGTTCGACTACTTCGAGGAGTTCGTCGAGGGTGCGCCGCACAAAATCGACGGACGGGCCCGCTATAGGAAGTGGTATCACGAATTCCCGGAGACCGGTTACACCTTTGCCATGCCGGTGGTCTATACCTGGCAGGACATCTACGGCTGGTACGACTTCGACGCGCCGGATTACCGCTGGTTCTACAACATGTTGAAGGTCGGCAGCAACGCCGGCAAGTCGACGCCGGCGGACATACCCGTGATCACCTTCGTCCACTGGCACACCGTGCTCCTCTCCGACCCGCCCCCTCCCGGCCTGCAGCAGTTCAGCGAGGAGAAGTACCAGGAGCTTCTGTGGCACCTGCTGCTGCGCGGCCACGACACGTTGTTCATGTGGAGCGTGAAGGACGAGGCATTGAAGGAGTCACAGCTGGTGCACCAGGTCTACGCGGCCTCGCACGAGTATGGCGATTTCCTGCTGCATGGCGAGCCGGTGACATTCGCGGTTCCTGCCCGGCCGGGGCCCGTGGTCTCCGCCGTGCGCTGGGATGGCAAGCTGCTGGTCCGCCGCACCGATTTCGACGCTACCCAGGAGCCGGTGGAACTGCAGCTGGAAGATCGCACCCTGCTCATTCCCCGGAAAGACGGCCAGTGCCAGGTGATCGCGCTGGAGTAGACGGCGACACGAGCCGCGGGTGATCAGGGCACAGCCGTCAAGGCGCAAGCCCCAACCCGTGGGCAAGCCGCGGAAAAGCGCACACGGCCTGCATGCCGGACGGCCGGACGGTCTGTGTCGTTCAGTCCGCCGTTCGGCATGCAGCGGGAGCTCCTTTCGGATCCGGCGTAGGCGCTGACTTGGAAACGGTAGCGACGGTGCCAAAGTCGCAGTGTGCAGCGCAGGTATCGCAGGAGTTGCGCGCCGCGTGCAGGCGCAATCCGCCCGCCGGGCGCGCATGGATGATTACGGGTTCAACCTGTCTGCGTGGTGATCCGGAACAGTTCGCCGTCAGCGGCATCGAGCCCAAAGGTGAAGCCGATGAACGACGAGCTGCGGAGCGCTGTCCAGCCGCCCTGTTGCCGGTCGAACCGTTCGATTCGGTAGGTATAGCTCTTCGGCTCCTGCCAGGGAGCGATCCCCAGCCACTTCGACTGCAGTCGCACGACCACGTTCTGCGCCACCCGATAGTCACGGTTGACCACCATCAGGTAGTCGACTCCGTCATCATCCTTGAACATTCCCTGAACCAGCCCGGCACGCATCTCTTCGCCGGTCAGTTGCACCCAGTATTCGCGCGGTGCTTCCCGGGTACACCGGGGTAACGGCGGGGTATGGAATACATCCACAGACTGCAGGCCGATCAACGCCGAACCGAGTACGCTCAGTTCACGGTTGAGCGTTATCGCGTCACAGCCGGCCGGTGTGGGATGCAAGCTGTCCTGTTCGAAAAACGCGGCGCAGTTGAACCACTCGATCATCTTGACGCCGTAGGCCAGGTTGGTGTACACGCTCTGGCGCAGCCGGGCTGCGTTGTCCGGCAACGGGGTTCGGTCCCCGGACTCGCTGGCAGGATTGGCGTTCACCTCCAGACAACTACCCAGGGGCACTCCGGCAAGACAAGCCGCCTCACGGAACTGCTCCAGTTTCTCGAAATAACGGTCGCTTCCCCACCACCACTGGTAGTAATCGAAGCTGAGTATCGGCGGCTGCACTACCTTCATGTAGGTGCGCAGAAAATCGCCGGCCGTCGACAGCATATTGACAAACGCAGGATGACCGGGATCCGCTTGCGCCAGCGCCCCGACCAGTTCGGCCAACGCGGGAAACTGCTCCTCCGGATAAGGCTCGTCGCCACAGTGATATCCCCACAACGCCGGGTGGCCCGCCAGTTGCCGAGCCATCTCAGCGTTGGGTCGGTGGATCATCGCCCGTAGCATGTGATGCGACAACACATCCAGGGCCTCCGCATCCCAGTCCACCACCGTGAAACCGGACTGTGCCAGCACCTTGGCCCTGGCCTTCGGATCGGTTCCCCCTGGTGTCCCCCAGAGGTACACAGCAAATTCGTTCATGTTATCCCGGCGTCTTCCTGACCCATGATGTTTCGGAAAAACCCTGTTACCTTTCCGGGTACCCCAGCGTGACCTTCACGAACAAGGACAACACATCAAGGTTGTCGAGTTGCCGTGCCGGATTATCGAACTGCCGGTTGGTCAGCCGAACACCGGCATTCATGAGTATATCGTAGCCCAGATAAGGGGTGCGGTTGGACAATTCGGCCACCCATACGCTTTCCTCGACGCTCTTGTATCCGTCAGCCCGGTCGGTCACCCGGTATGGGAAACCCGGAAAGCCCTGCGCTCCCATCCATATGTGCGTGCGTGGTGTCACCTCATATCGCGCCTTGACGATGGGCACCACCGTCCACTCCTCCTGCAACACCTGGTACAGGCTTGCTCTGCGCCTCTGCAACGCCATCCCTTTGCCCTGTCCGATGACCAGCCAGCGGCGCGCCACATGCCAGCGGTATTCAGCCTTGATCACCGCCGTCAACAGGTGTATCCGATCTTTGCCCAGGTCTCGGCCTTCGATCAGCACCCCTCCCAGCTGATGGTTGATCGAATAACGCATGTTCGCTTCCACACGTAAACCCGGGATTCCCGTCCATCTGCCCTCCAGGTAATGCTGTTGTTCTACACTGTTGCGCCATAACAGCGGATCCCGCACCAATACCTTACGGAAATCCTGATGGCCTGGAGGTGCCCAGATAATGCCATACGGTGATGGACCGAGGACGACTTCGGTGCGGTAATACGGGGCCTCCACATCGTCACGGACCCGCTCCAACCACGTTTCGCAGCGGATCCTGAAACGCCCCGGCCTCTCTTTTCGGTAGACCAACAGGCCGTATTTACTCTCGTTGCGTGCGCCACTGGCGATGCCCTCAGCGTCCAGCCATCCAAGGGTGAGCGACCAGTTCGAGGTCAGCCATATTTTACCGTAAAGGTGCCATCCCTCTTGATCCATGTGGTACGGGAAATTGGGGAATGGGTTGTCTTCCCGCGCATCAGGCACCCCGTTGTGGTTGCGATCGCGGCCGTACACGTAATCGTGTGGCTCCACGTCGAACAACATGAAAGGTTCCAGATAATCCGGCACGCCGCTGAGGTTGCGGTTGGTTGAGGGGATGCCGTCACCCCAGACGTCGTCCTCACCGGGAAAGACCCCTGTGGGATCCTGGTTCTTCGAGCCTCTGTGCCCGGAACGGTCTCCCGGGCCGGCATCAGGCCAGCGGTCGTTGTCGTCGTTGTTCTCCACAAAACCATCTGCCGGCAGCACGGGGGCATGGGCCGTGGTTTCCATGGGCCGATGAAATTCCGGACCTATGGCAAACACCTCACCTCCCACTTCCATCCGGGTCCGCCGCCAAACTCCCAATACGTAGTAGGCCAGATCATGAGTGGTATGGCGATCACCGTACCAGGGTCGCATCGATGCGACCTCGGCTGTTGTCCGATGCCCGGGAATGCCGTCCGGATATTGAAAAAAATCGATGCTGCGTGCGATCTCCCAGCGCACCTCGCTGCCGCCTGCCCGCCAGTGACCGTCGATCGAACACACGACCCGACCGGTAAAAGCGCCTACCGGTATTCGTATCCACTCCAGATTCGAAAGATCACTCACTCGCCCGGGTGAACGCCGTTTGGTATCGAGGGGCTGATGGTGGCTCCGTGATTCGATATGCCAGCGAGCCTCGTAACGCACCTGCCGGGGATCGGAATCGAAGATGCCGTATACATCGATACGATAGTTGTTGCCCACCAGGGCCTCGACATCGACTTGCCGAATGTACCCCTCCGCACGCAAGTCGAAATACGCGAGAATCACCCACTCGCCGTTAGCTTGGTACACCTGCCCGCTGGGTAGTATTTCCAGGAAACGAACCAACTCGTCCAGATTGATATTGGTGACTCGTTTCCCGCTGAGATGGTCCAGCAGGTAGAAATACTCCGCATAACGGGTGCCATGGTCGGGATAAGGCGTGCGGCTGAACTCTCCCGTTATCCGGCTGACCACACCCAGCGTCGTCGGATTGCTCGCATTCAGCCGTACGATCTCAGGACGCAGCTCACTCGGCAGGCCGTTGATGCGCAGGCGTACGTCGTTGATCACGGCCCCCGCTGTTTCGTCCTCGGGGGCATCATCAGTAAACTTCACTACCAGAAAGCTCGGTATGGTCTGATCGCCGCGCAGTTGACCACGCAACTGGAACGATTCCTGGTTTGCATCGAACAGATGGTAGTTGACCGCCGTAGCCCCGGCACGAAGCGCCCCAAACTGCACCTCAGCCCGTCCGGCAGCCAGCATCGACGAGTTTCTCGCCGCGTTGGTATGAGTCCATCCGGACCAGAGCGGCCGCCCCCAGCGCGAGCCGACCAGGGAAAGCCGCGTATGCCGTGTACGCGTGTCCAGGCGCACCCCATTGATACCAGCCATACGCAAGGTCAACGGGGAAAATACCGTGCGAATCTCCTCGCCGACGATGAGGGCGGCGGAGCGCTCCTGGTATGAATCCCGGGCTACGACATTCCATATCAACGGACGGAAACGATCGTGCTTGAACACCCAACTGTTTGGGCGCTGGTCTATTCTGGTGGTGGAACGCGTCTCGCGCCATTCGTACAACGGGTAGCCGTTGATGAGAAAATCGCCCAGCGGACCGTAGTAATTCCGGCGATAAAATGTTGACAACTCCGGCATGGTATAATCGCCAAATGCATAGTTGTCGTATTCGGGTATGCTTCTGAACAGGAAATTCCGGCTGGGTACATACGTTGGCAGGCCAACGCCAACCGGTGGTAAATACACTTCGCCCAGGGCGCTGGAAAAGCCACCCAGAAGGAACAGAAGCGTAGCCGCACTGCCGATATATCCCATCGGGAATTTCATCGTAACGATGACTCCGCGCTTGTCATCCGTCCATACCACCTACGGACAGTATCACCATAAAAGTAAACATTTCCTGTAATGACAGCCAAATCCACCGGATCCACACGGGTTCGTGTGCATCGTCAACTACATCGGTCGTTCACTGGCGCCTTCCATCGAAGCCGCTCGTTTACCGGGTGCATGCGCATATTGCTTGCCTCACATCAAGGGGAAAAGCCAACCACTTCGAATGCCGGTGATTTGATCGAGGATGTTCCACATACCGGAGCACACGAACTGTCCCAGAATAAGTCCCAGGAAAAAAGGCAGGCTCTTCCGATAGAGATTGGGGCCGCCATATTTCAACACCAGAACCTTGATCATCCAGGCCAGAAAAAAACTGAACCAATAGTAGTCCATGGGTGCTATACCCATGAGTGCGTACCCGAGAGGATGAAGAGGCCACCAGGGGACCATTCGCCAGGCTGAGAACAGACCAGCCATGACCCCCATACCCAGCCCTTTTGTCATCCAACCGCTCCAGTTGGGACCGGATGGGGATTGCATCCAGTATGTCATCCAGGTAAACGGAGCCTGAGCATAGTGTAGAAAGAAGTAATCCTCCAGGTTGATGGCCCCATGTCGATAGGCCATGCTGAGGATCGTCACCGTGCCACCGACACAACTGAGGAGGAAGGCGAGTACCAGGGCGATCCCGACGCGACGCATGTAGTATTTCCGGCCATGCATCAAGCGCAGGGCGTGCGCCATGACAGCCATCACCGTGATGCGGATGTCGACAGCCCAGCTGTGATTGAATGCCAGCTGGACCAGCCCCTCATCGCCCACCGCCTGCGAGCCGAAACCCGAGATCAGAAAAGCGGAGCCGCTCATGGCTGGGCGTATCACCGGAATGCCAGCCTCGCAGACGGCGCGCGTCAAGGCCAGAAAGAGCACGAAGGTAGCACCCAGAAAGATCACCGCTGCCCACAAGGGTAGGCCGGCAACCCATAGCCATGCGGTCAGCAAGAGGAGACCGCCGATGATACCGAACACCGCGGTGCGGTAGGAGAGCATTTCTTCGGTATCGTCGGCGGACTGACTGGAACCGGATCCGCCGGGATCGACCCGGAAAGCCTTGCAGAGGACCTGGCGAAGGTGCTGCCGTGCAGTCCATATTCCATAGAACACCAGGATGAGCATCGCCCCCATGCTCTGATGCGCCTGATGCACGGAGGCTCCGCCCAGATCCACGAAAATATCCAGGCGTTCTGTGCCTTCGATACCGATGACCCGGGCCAGGCCGTCGAGCGTGATGCCGATCAGTTTGAATGCCCACACGCTGAACGCTACGGGCGAACTGATGCAATAGGCGAATCCTATGGTACCAAAGCTGAACCAGAGATGGAGTCTGATGGTTCGCCGGAACATCTCGATCATCGGGGTGAGCTGAACGGGAGGGATGACGCCATAATAGTCGTGCAGAGCATTGATCGATCCGAGCACCATCGGTATCGCAAAGCCGATCCACATCAACGGGTTGCCGAAAAACGGGTTCTCCTTTCGAATCACATACCCTTGCGACAAGGCCAGAGGCAACTGGGTCAGAGGATAAGCCAGGCGCTCGTGCTCGATCCACGGTTTGCGCAGAATCACCATCATGCAGACCATCACGAAAGCAAGAACCAGGAAGAACACCAACCAGCTGGCCAACGGTGCCAGCCACGCTTCCCAGGGAATGCGCCCCTGCGCTTCCATGCCTTCATAAAACTGTTTGATCGCCTGCTCGTCCTGCACCACCAGCCACGGTTTGACGTGGGGGTGGATCAATTCGGCCCAGCGGTTTTCCGGAGCGGCATAGTAGTGCCAACTGCCCATAAAGGTCAGCAAATAGGCCAGAAGACCTCTGCTGGGTACGACAGAAGCCACCAGCAACATGGCATAGATCAGAATACACTCTTGCGAGTTTAACAGGGTTCGATGGCGAAAAACCTGGCGCAGTAAATGAACGCAGATTACGACGATGAACAGCAGAAACAAGGCACCTGGCGTGCTGATATTATTGGTTAATGGCAGTCCTCCCGAGGCGATGGATACAAAGGCTCCGGCAAATCCCAGGAACAAGGATAGAACAGCCCCAATAATCAACGCTCTGATCGACATGCGGACACCAGTATAGACGTCTTGTTGGAAGGCTGCTGCATGACGCTACACGCAGACATGCGCGCATCGTATGAAGCGAGGCATCTCTCAGTCAAACGTTGTGTGATCAGCGGCAAGCGCAGAAGGGTGGAGTGGCATCCGTGCGTGCTTGCGTGTATGATCGCGATTTATATTCTGGCAAATCGTGCCTGAAAGAAACGCAGGTTTTGTGGTTCATAGACCATTTTGAGTCCGGTTATCATATTCCGTTCGTCGTACACTGCCGTAACGCTCTCTGCACTCACGTCCATGTGTGCCTGGGTATACACGCGCCGCGGTAGCGTCATGCGGACCAACTCCAGTGGCGGGCGTATGTTCTTCCGGGTCACCGGGTCCCGTCCGGCGCTGACCATGCCTCGTTCCATGGTCCGCACGCCGGAATCGGCATATATCGCCGCCGCCAGTGCCTGGGCCGGAAAAAGTTCCTGATCCAGGTGAGGCAGGAATCGGCGGGCATCCAGGTATACAGCATGCCCGCCGACAGGCACGACGATGGGCACACCGGCATCGAGCAGTTTCTTTCCGAGGTATTCGACCTGTCCTACACGCGCCCGAATATGCTCGTAGTCGACGCTTTCCCGGATACCGCGAGCCATGGCTTCCATGTCTCTGCCTGCCATCCCTCCGTACGTATGCAATCCCTCGAAGATGACGACCAGATGAGTGGCCTTTTCGTACAATTCAGGATCATTCAGTGCCAGAAATCCTCCGATATTGACCAGGCAATCCTTTTTTCCGGATACCGTGGCACCGTCCGACAATGAACAGATCTCCCGGACGATCTGGGCTATGGGCAGATCGGCATATCCGTCCTCACGCTGCTTGATGAAATAGGCATTCTCCACCAGGCGGGTAGCGTCCAGCATCACCTTGATACCCAGCGACTGGCAGAACCGGTATACCTCCCGGAAATTCTGCATGGACACAGGCTGTCCACCGGCCATGTTTACATTCGCTTCGAAACTGATATACGGAATACGGTCAGCGCCGTTCTCGTCCACGACAGCCCGCAATTTGTCCAGATCGATATTGCCCTTGAAGGGGTACTCGCTTTCAGGATCGAACGCCTGATCGGTGATGACATCGATGAAAGCCCCTCCTGCGAGTTCCTGATGCAATTTTGTCGTGGTGAAGTACATGTTCCCGGGTATGAGATCACCATCCTCGATCATCATCTGCGAGAGGATGTGCTCGGCACCGCGTCCCTGGTGGGTGGGCACCACATACCGGTAACCATATATATCCCTCACCGCCTCTACCAGATGGTCGAAATTGCGGGAACCGGCATACGCTTCATCTCCCATCATCATTCCGGCCCACTGGTTGTCCGACATGGCCCCAGTACCCGAATCTGTCAGTAGATCGATGTACACATCCCGGCTGCGCAGCAGGAATGTGTTGTATCCCGCCTCTTCCAGACACTGCTCGCGATATCCCCGCGTTGTCATCTGGATGGGCTCGACGACCTTGATTTTGAAGGGTTCAGCCCAGGATCGTCTGGTGAACATCGTATCCTCCCCTGTACGTGCCTTGAGTCCGAGGTGGTCCACGTGACCGAAGCCGAGGTTCATACCATGACCGCTGGTCCAAACGACAGCAGGCGAACGATCGTCTACCACCAACCGTTCGCCTGCTCTCTTCTCAGAGCCAACCCCGGAGGATCCGGAAGGTAGCCACGCAACTTCGACGAACCGGATGCCACACGGCCGACGCGGACGTCTGCTGCGTGCCTCCCCACCACCGGGTTTGAGCTACTTGAGCAGCGTCATCCGCTGCGTCTGATTGAAATGGTCTCCCACAGTAAGCCGGTAGAGGTATGTCCCACTGCCGACCTCCAGTCCGGCCTGATCGCGGCCGTCCCAGGTAGCTTCGTAGGTGCCCGGCTGCATGACCTCATCCACCAGCGTGGCCACCTGCTGGCCTGCGGTGTTGAAAATACGCAGCGTAGTGGTCACCCCCTGACCCGCCTCGGCGATGGAGAAACGAATGGCCGTCTGCGAGTTGAACGGGTTGGGATAAGCGGCGCCCAGCGCGAAATCATCCGGCAGCGCGCTTTCCACCTCCAACACCGCGGTGGGCGGACCTTCGGTGATCACCCCGTGCGCCATATCGAACGGCCAGTGTACCAACTGTGAATTATCCATGGGTATCCACAACCCATCGAAGTCGGTATCATTGGTGACAAACTTGACCCCGCCTCCCAACGCCGGGGGCATATGCGGCAGGTCGAATTTGATGATACCCGAGCCATCCGGACCCAGGAGGAATCCCCACGATGGATCGTTATACCCGCCGCCGACGGAAAATCCCCACCGCGTGGCAAATTGGTGCGTATGCACCATCTGATCGAGTGGGAGGATACCCCGTGCCTCGGCTTCCTCACCCCAGTACCGGTCGACAAAACCGTCCCCGTCCTGGTTCTGCCAGATCAGATCGCCTTCAAACGACAGTTTGGCCGGCCAACTCCCCGGTGTGTCCATCCAGTAGCTCGAGAGGTAAATCCCGGTATCGTCTACATCGATGCCGAAGGGACCCGGTGTGCCCGGACCACGCTCCGGGTGTTCGAGAAGATACAGGTCCGTCAGATCCAGGATGGTGACTAGTTCACCCGTCGCTCGGTCGAATATGAGCACACCGGGAGTCAACGGCGGCTCACGGTTCATCCAGCTGAGGTAGATGAGCCCGTCGTCCTCGTTCCACGGATTGTGGGGCGATCTACGCAGAGCGGATTTGGGCAGGCGATCTTCCCAGACAATGTAACCACGATCCGAGTGTTCCCAGGTTTCATCCGGTACGATCGTCAGTTCGTCCAGGTCGATTTCGACCTTCCATATACCGGGAGGCAGGTCGTTGGCCCCCGGCCATCCCATGTTACCGACGTAGGCTATGTTGGGATCGTTGGGTTCGATCTCGATAAAGGACAATTCCCACTGACTCGGTACCGACTCATCGTACAACTCCTGCCGCCGGGGCGCCATCCACGGCATCTGTATATGAGTCTGAGGGTTGGGATCCTCGAACAAATCCGTCCCTACCGGAGTGCGTGTGAGCCTGGCAGGGTTGGACCTGGTACTCCAGATGATGGGTGGATCGAAACGAAAATCGAAGCGATACTCACCCCACATACTGGGACTGGGCGCGTCTCCGGTCCAGGTAGGCTTGGACACATCATCCAGAGCGATGAGAAAAAAGTCGTAACTACCCGCTTGCACTGGATTGCCGTGGAAGTCCATGCCATCCCAGGCGATGGTGTGCGAGCCTTCGCTGAAGGCCTCGCCCGCGGTCACCCGGATCATGGTGTCCAGACCCGCGGCCCGGAGCATGGCATTGCCCACGCCGCCCTGACCAAATGGCGCACCGCCGTATTGCGGATTGGCATCCTTGGAGTACACCGCCAGCCACACGCGGGCCCGCGTTCCGGTGATGGTGAACGGAATCTCCACGGGTGTGCCGTCGAACTCGTGGCCCACCTCTGCTGTGGTGGAGAGCCGCAATACCGTAGGCATGCCGCTCTGCCAGTCGTTCTGGCGGACGAAATTGGGATCGCCGTAACGCGTGGTCTGGGCCAGGACTGTTCCAGCCAGCCCCAGACACAACGCCATAGCGAATAACGTGCGCGTCTTCATGCTGCTTCTCCTTCGTTAATCAGCCCGAGTGACTGCATCACCGCGAGGCAGGACCGCGTGGACCGCACATCCCCCGAAAATGGTTCGGTATACAGGCACCGGGGCCTGTTCTGTAAGCGCACCTGTGTGTTTTTGATCGATCACTATCTTCGAATGCACTGACGCGTTCTCACGCGACAGCTCCTGCCCTCCTTTCCTTGGCTGTTATTAAGGAGTAGTGGATTATAAATACACACACTACGTATGCCGATAATATTTAATTCCAGCCTTCCTGTCTTTTTATTGACAAATACAAAACACGCCTCTATCAATCCAAACAAAAAAACAGGCCCTTGTCAAGCAAAAAACGCCTTCGTGGCCCCGTTCAACGAAAAAACAGGAACAGCGCCCAATTCAACAACCTCAGAATCGGATGCTGTCCCTATTTTTCCAAGTTGGAATCACGGCCTGCAGTCGGTATATTGAATCTCGCACCGCACACCTGCATGGACCGGCTCCGGCACATGCGTCCGGCGCGTACAGGGGCCCACACAACGCTTACATCAACGGTTTACCCGCCTACGGCAGGCATCTGCGCCCAACAGGTGCGCGCACCTCACCAATCCCGGAACAGGACATCACCATGAAAATAGCCAAAGCCGAATGCATCCCGCTGGACATCCCCTTCTACTGCGACCGCGTCACCCGTGCCATGCACCGGGCTCAGACCCACGGTGAACGGATCTTCGTCTTCCGCCTGGAAACCGACAACGGCCTGGTCGGATACGGCGACAGCCAGGGCGCGGCCGGGCCGGTGGAACACCTGCTCGGGCAGAACCCGGTGGCTTTGATGCACATCGATCGGATCGGTTATGGCCCGCAATTGGCCGTGTTGGATTTGATCGGGAAGGACCAGGGCGTGCCGGTCCACACCCTTTTGGGAAACCAGGTGCGGGACCGCTGTCCGTTCTCCTGGTGGGACATCGACATGTCACCGGCGGACTGGACTGCGGAAGCCCGGGAAGCGGTCGGCCGCGGCTATACCACTTTCAAGATGAAGGCCCGTCCCTGGCGGGACATCATCGAGCAGACCGGTGCCGTGGCCCGGACCGTGCCGGCGGACTTCAAGTTTGACGTCGATTTCAACGGTTTTCTGCTCGATCAGGCTCGCGCCGAGATCATCTTGAGCCAGCTGGACGACAATCCCAACGTCGGCATGTACGAAAGCCCGTTCTACCTGGCCCAGGATCTGGACGGCGCCCGTATGCTGCGCGAGCGCGTGCGCAAACCGATCGTCGAGCATTTCAACGAGGCCTGCCTGCACGCCCGGTGCTGCGACGGCTTCGTCATCGGCGGAACCACCCAGGCCACACTGCGGAGCGGCATCCTGGCAGCCGCGTTCAACCGACCTTTCTGGCTGCAACTGGTCGGCACCGGCATCACCACGGCCTACGCCGCCCACATCGGTTCCGTCCTCACCCACGCCCAGTTCCCGTACATCACCTGCCACGAACTGTGGGAGCACGACCTGTTGACCAGCCGCCTCCAGGTGGTCGACGGGTACATCGCCGTACCTGAGGGCCCGGGACTGGGCATCGAGGTGGACGAAAAGGCCATCGAGCGCTACCGGGTAGACGCCGATGCCCCGTCGCCCAAACAACAATACCTGCAGCAGGCCCGCCTGTTGCGCATCAGTTGGCCCGGGGCAGGCAAGCAGAAACGGGTGTGGGAATTCACCGACGAGAGCCATTACCAGCGCGCCTTCTATGCCGGCAGCATCCCCGGCTTCGAACCCGGCGTGGACCTGGAAGTGATCGAAGACGACGGCAGTCCGGCCTTCAGGAACCAGCACGCTCATCTGCGCCGCCTGGGCCGGTGATCATCCCCGGATAGCCCCCGGATCACCGTCCTGAATGCTGGATGGCAGGCCGGGTATCAGGCTGTGGGATCCAATCGTGGCGTGGGCCCTGGTGGCCGGGCGGGGGCTGTCGCCACCGCGGGGGCACTGTGCCGAACCGCAGGCTGTCCGGCCGGTCCGGGATGGGGTTTCAGGTCCGGGGATGTTGCCGCGGGACTGGACTATCGTGCCGGTTGCAGCCTGAGTGGCGACAAAAACGCACCGCCCGGGAGCCCGACGCACGGCGGTATGAGGAGGCTGCACCGGTCATGGGGGCATGACCCGGCCATCCCACCCCTCAGGAAATGCGACATAATACTGAAAGGGGTACTGCCTCAACGCAGCCAGTTCAGGTACGCGGCCTCCGGTTCCACCCGCGCCCAGAGCCAGGCGTTTTGCCGCTCCGCTCACCAGGTCGATCAGTTCCCAGGCATCGTCGATCCGGATGCCGAAGCCGATGTTGCCGGCCGCAATGCGTTGCGGCCGGCCCGTGAACTCGTCGATCACGAGCCGTTCGGTGCCCGCGTTGTTGATGGCGATGATCCAGCCATCATGATCGAATATCGGGCTGCCGCTGGTGCCGCTGGACAGGTCCAGGTTATGCTGCAGGAACCGGTTCGTCTCCGGACCGATGGCCGTGGACTCGGGATCGTACGGGCGCATGGCGCTGACCGTACCGTCCTTGAAGGTGGCGATGGGCACCGTGGTATTCAGCCCCTCGATCTCATGGGGGAAACCCATGGTGGCTATCGGTTGACCGATGGCCAACTCCTGGGCCAACCGGCGTGGAAGAAGCGCAGGCACGGTACGATTGCTGCTTTCGACGAACAACAGCGCCACGTCCGGAGACAAAGCGGAGCCATCATACTCCGGATGGGCGACATACTCATGGAGAATGTGGGTGTCATCTCCCCCGATACGAGTTCCGGTCCGGGTGGCGAATGGAACAGGTTGGTGCCTGGAGAGCGTCGACAAGGCTTCGGTCAAGCCCTCCACCACATGGGCATTTGTCCAGAGCACGTCGGCAAAATGCGCGCGGAACCCCGTTCCGATGAGGAAATCGCTATCGTGAACGCGAAACCCGATGGCGTACACCGCAGCGTCGAGTGCGGTCTGGCGCAGCACCTCGGCCCAATCCAGGGGTTGGCCCGCTGGACCCTGCGGCCCGGCCGGCCCTTGCTCACCCACCGGCCCCTCCGGCCCCATGGGACCGCGGTCTCCGGTACAGGCGTTCAGACTTACGAGGGTCAGGACAACCGCGATGAAGATCACGCGAAGCCTCCGTATGTGGCGATGAACACGGCCGAATCGGTTTCGGTCATGCCCCATGCCCCAGGCGCTTGCGAGGCCCAGGCGCTTGCCAGGCCCAGGCGCTTGCGGTCGGGGCCCAGGCGCTTGCCGAGGCCCAGGCGCTTGCGAGGCCCAGGCGCTTGCGAGGCCCAGGCGCTTGCGGTCGGGGCCCAGGCGTGACGATCGTGGCCGATTCGGTTACAGTTTTGTCTATGCGAATATAGGCGTGCTGCCGCGACACGCACCTACCCCGTCGACAAAGGAACGCCCCCATGAAATCGCTGATTGCCCAATATTTCCTCAACCACCGTCTCGATACGGCCGAGATCGACTGGCAGATGCAGGAGCTGGCCGCCCAGGGCTACCACGGCGTATACGCGCATGCCCGGGCCGGGATGCTCACGCCCTATTTCTCCGAAGCCTGGTGGGAAGCCATCCGGACCATCGTCGCCGCCTGCCGGCGTCACGGTCTGGAATTATGGATCTGGGACGAAGACTACTTCCCCAGCGGTTTGTGCGGTGGCCGCGTCGTGTGGTCGGATCCAGGTCTCGTGTCCCGGCAGCTGGCCTTCACGGTCACGCAGGTGGAAGCGTCGGGGCCGATCGAGGTCGACTTCGCGCCGGGTATGTTGCTGCGCGCCTTTGCGCTGGAACACCGGCCCGATGGCAGCTTCGGAACGGCAGAAGACGTCACCGCCCACTGCGGCACACGCCGTCAGCGTTGGGGCCGGCGCTACATGCTGCACCGGGCCTATTCGCCGCTGATCGATCGCATCGGCCACCCGCACTGGCGCACCGCCATGGAAGAGAATCGCTTTGCCCTGGCCTGGACGCCGCCGCGACCGGGGACATACACCCTGTGCGCGGTGCTGGTGCACAACGGCTCGCCCACCCACCCGGATCTGCTGCGCCCGGAGGGCATCCGGTCCTTTCTGGAACTCAGTTACCAACCCTACGCCGAGCGCTTTCCGGATGAACTGGGCTCGGTCATCGCGGGTGCCTTCACGGACGAGCCGTCTCCGGGCGGCAGCTTCCCCTGGTCGGCGGGCCTGCCGGCGGCGTTCGAGGCGGATCACGGGTACGATCTGCTGGAGGCGTTGCCCCACCTGACTCTGGACCTGAACGAGCGCACGCCGCAGGTGCGGCATCATTACCGCCAGACGCAGCATCGCCTGCAGAAAGCCAACTACCTGGAGCAGATCGCCGGCTGGTGCCGCCAGCACGGTATCCGCTTCGGCGGCCACCTGACGCGCACCGAATGGCTATCCCTGGTGGCTGCCTGGTGGCCCAACGAGCTGCGCTTCTACGAATCCATGGACATCCCCGCCTGCGATCCGCTAGGCGCCAGCGAAGGCTGGCGCGACGCGGCCGCGTATCACACCGGGGTGAAGGTGGCCTCCTCGGCGGCGCACCTGTTCGGCAAACCGCAGGCCGGCAGCGACTGCCTGGCCGTGGTGGGCGATGAAGCCTCCCTGCGCGACCTGAAATACCATTTCGACTACCAGATGGTGCTGGGCATCAACCACTTCACCGTCCATGGCCTGAGCTACTCGGTGGACGGCCCCCGCAAGGACGAGGTGCCGCCCTCCATCTTCTACCAGCACACCCAGTGGCACCACATGGGCACCTTGCTCGCTCACGTGGAGCAGCTGGCCGCCGAGTTGACCGGCGGCGACCATGTCTGCGCGCTGGCGGTGCTGTACCCGTCCACCAGCCTGGCGTGCCAGATCCGGGCCGACGATCCCCGGCCCAATCTGCCGGACGAGGCGTTGATCCATGCCCTGGTCGAGCAACTGCTCAGCCACCACTGCGACTTCGACTTCGTGGACGAGGTGGCGGTGGCCGGCACGGACCGCGCCGGTGCGCTGCCCACGCCGGAGGCCTACCGCACCATCATCCTGCCACACCTGCGGTACATCGATCACCGCACCGCCGCGGGGCTTCTGCGTTTCGCGCAGGGCGGTGGCCGGGTGATCGCCGTCGGCACCATGCCCGCGGCCGTCAGCGCCAGCACGGAAGAGCCCCTGCTCGCCTGGAATGACCATTCGATCGAACACTGTGCCGGGCTCGACACCGCACTTCTGGATGAACTGGCCACGCTGCGCCTCCGCGGCGCCGGCGCCCACGATGTTTTCGCCCTGCGCCGTCGGCGCGATGGCCGCTGGCGCACCCTGCTGTTCAACCGCGCTGAAACCTGGTTCGAGGGCGAGCTGGAGGACCGGAGCGTGCGCGTGCCGCCGGGCGGCAGCGTGCTGATCCGGGAGGAGGATACGGGTGCGGGCGCTGAGGCGGGTGCCCGTCTGGATGCGCATTCGGTTGCGGGCGCGG
>SLHA01000159.1 GCA_007136405.1 Candidatus Latescibacterota bacterium | reverse complement strand
TATTCGTGCCACGTCCGGGGCGATTCCAGCCGCACCCGATCCGCAGCGGTGCCGCGCACCAGAGCGCCGACCCTGGCGATATGTTCGTTCTGGCCGCCGACACAGGGCAGATTGCCGCAGGACACCGGCGAGGCCTCAAAGGCGCTGATCGAGGTCAACACCGGGTGCCCGGCCCAGTACAGACTCAGATTGGCAAAGCTGTGGGCCACGGCGCCGCCGTAGCCGGCGACCTGGGCCACCAGCGCGCGCCTGTCCCAGCCGCTGCGGAGAACGACAGATTCGCCGGTGCGGGCACTGAATGTCCGGGACCAAGGCAGGACATCGCGCGGTTCCGGTCTGAAGTCCGGGTCGTACCATAGATAGGCGTAAGGCCCCATGGCCACCATGCATTCGGCCTCGCTGCCCAGGACCCCCACGCCGTACCGGTAGATGCGCCCCAGGTCTGGATCGCTCAAGGCGACCTCGCGCCATGCCGCATCGCCCGCTTCCTGCGCCAGCCGCAACAAGGCCGCACTCAATCCTTGCGTGGCGAGGGGGTTGACCGCGCCCCCTCCTGCGGCGTACGCAGCGGTGTCCGCCGGCACGACGAGGTTGTAGCGTATGTACAGCAGGGGCCGGCGCAGCCGCTCGGGGAACTCCCGGTACAGGTCCACGCCGGTCAGATGGCGCAAGGCATCGCCGAACTGCAACATCCAGTTGTTTTCCGGACCCCAGAAACTCGGTCCGTCCACCGGCGAGCCGTCCTCGCCGCAGCCGTGCGGCATGATGCCCGCTCGGAAACGATCGACCACCGCTGCCACCCATTCCGCCGCGCGCTCTTGACGCCCGAGCATCTGCAGGGCCGCCACCCCGAAGTGGCCGTTGTCCACCACCGCGTGATGGCCGCCTTCCGGTCTGTGCCGGCCCGCATCGACCTCCGGCCACCAGCGCTCCAGCAACTGCACCAGGCAAGCCTCGATACGCTGTTCTTCCGTCGCGGTCAGTGCGCCCGCCAGCCAGTCGAGCGCCACCGCCAGCGCCTGCATGTAGCGGTTGGCCGTATAGAAGTGTTCCTCGACCCGGTCGCTGTGCTCCCAGGCGGTGGCCGCGTCGAGCCAGCATCGGGCTCTTTCCAGCCAGCGTCGCTCGCCGGTCATGCGCCAGGCAAAGCTGTATTGCTCGATCAGCGCCGTGGCTTCCATGCCCATGTAGAAGGTGATGTAGAGTTGATGGAACGGGTGCGGGCTGTGCGGACACAGCGGGATTGCCGCAACCGGCTCCTTGCCGGCCAGCTCGCTGCAACTGGCGAGGATGTTGGCCAGTATCCGCTGACGTACCGGGTCGTCCGGCGGGGGGAAGTCACAGGCGACATCACCCGGCGCCTGGAACAGGCGGGGCCTTTCCTGCCGCAACGGTCGCGCGAAAGTTGCGCTTGCACCCATCTTCGATCTCCCTGTGAGGTTGCATCCGATCAGACGCTGGATGTGCGGGCCGGGGGCGTCGGTGTCCCGGTCAGGGCGCCTGGGTCCCGGCCCGGTTCGGCGGTCTGCCGCACCCAGTACCCTCCTTGCCGCTACCCATCCGATGCGCGTCTGGCAGGTCTTCCCCCTGGCGCCTGTCTGGCCGCCCTCATCCCGCCTGCAGCCACCTTTCGTCGAAGATCGCCACGTCCAGGTCGCTGGTCATAGGACGGACGGCGCGATAGTGGCTGATGCCCAGCAGTATACGCCCGTCGTCCAACTGTATCAGGCCGTGGTTGCTGAGTTGGTTGGCGCCAGTCTCGTCGGCGATCACTCTGGGCGGACCCCAGGTCTTCCCGCCGTCCTGCGACAGCGCCGCTGCCAGCGGGTGCCGCGGTTGCTGGGTTGTGGATGAGACGTTGTTCCAGACCACCAGCAGGTTGCCGCTTTGCAACCGGATCATGCGGGCCATGGATTCCGGGGACGGCAACGCGGAGGGTGTGGACGGGGCCCAGGTCTCTCCGCCATCTTCGGATACGGTCTGATAGAGGAACCCGCCCTTGGTGCGGAAAAGACAGAACAAGCGCTCAGGAGCCGTCTCGACGATCTGGACTTCCATCACGCCGCGCGGGGTGTCGACGACGATCTCTTCGCTACGCGTCCAGCTCCTTCCGGCGTCGTCGGACAGCAGGCAGGCGACGGTATAATGCTGTCCGGCCCAGGACCCCACGCCCTCGTCCGAGCGCGCCGGATCCAGGAACATGAAAGCGGCCACGATGCGGCCGCTGGTCAACTGCAGCAGGCAGTCGACACTGCCGTAGAATCCTCCTCCGGACAGTTCCTTGCCGCCGGTGAACTGCTGGTGCGGCAGCTCCTTCCCGTGGTCGAAAGTGCGCCCACCGTCCGCTGAGCGGCGCAGGAAAACATGCGTGCGCGTACGGAAATAGTTGCTGCCGGCAGTGGCAACCCGCCTTTCCTCGTCCACCTCGATGTGGTGTCTGGTCTGGGTGGCGAGCATGAGGGTGGAGTGGCCGTCCGCCAGCCGCAGCATTGCACCGGCGCCGTATATCGGCGCGGTGATGTCCGCCATGAAAACCTGCGGAGCGGACCAGTGCGCCCCGCTATCCGTGGAGTCCGAGTAGAGCACCACGCCGTTGGGCGAGCATTCGTCGTAATCGTAGGCGTGCCAGGTCAGCCTGACGCCGCCGTCCGGGAACTGGAAAAAGGCCGGTCCCTGATGGTAGTCCGCCCCGACACCGCCGCGAATGAACTGGAAGTATTCGAGTTGGCCGGGTGTGTAGGACAGTGGTGCGATCGTTGCTATTTTCATTGCCCGTCTCCAATCACCAATTTGGCCGGCGCCTCGGCATCGATACCGCCTTAGAACCGAGATCGCCATGATTCCGTCTATTCCATGTGCCGTAGCAAAGCCCCTGACCCCGTCGGCCTCCGTTGCAAGCGATGCCTTCTCACCGAACCGACAACTTGAACCATCGGATGTTCGCAACACAGTCTACATAACACCAGAATAACACCAGAAGGCAGGGAAAATACGCGTGGACACTGCGCCCGTGCGGTATGGGATTGCGGTACAGCACACCGGTCTGTAGGGCCTCAATCAGCGGCATCGCCGGTATCTCCTAGCGTATCGTTCAGAGCGTATCGTTAAGACTGTCCAGCAAGCTCCCGATGCGTTCCATCGTGGCGTCATCCAGGCTGGTAAACGGCGCCCGTCGCCAGCGCTGCGCCAATCCGCTGATCTCCAAGATGCCATGCATGGCTGCGTCAAAGCCGCCGGGCATGGCAACGATCGCGTCGAAGAACGGCCGGTCGATCTGCTCGATGATGCGCGTGGCCGCCGGTCTATCGTCCGCGCCGACAGCCCGCCAGTAGGCGCGGGTGACCGCCGGCATGAAGGTCACGAAGGTCGAGAGATAGCCCTGGCATCCATACGGCCATAGCTCCAGGTGGAACGCCTTCTGCCCGCCGGCGAAGATCGTCCAATGGTCCTTGACGAGGCTTGTCATCGCGCCGTCGTATCGCCCGGTCACATCTGCCTTCATGGCCAGAACGGGGGCGGCCCGTTCGATCAATTCACGGGCGATGGCCAGACCTTCTGCGGCGCCGTTGCGCTGGAATTCGGCGCTGTTGGCCATGACTGGAATGTGCTGTCCGACCGCCAGGTGATGCGCCACCGTGGTCCGCCGGTTGAGACAACCGGGATACCATTGGGGCAGGAACACCTGCAGGAGGTCTGCGCCCATACTCCGGCAGTAGGAGGCATACTCGACCGCCTGCGCGGTCGCCCAACGGCCGGTGCAGGCGACCACCACGGCGCGACCCGCGGCAGACTCGATCACCGCGCGGGTCAACTCGGCGATCTCACCGTCGCTCAATACGGCGAACAGACTGTCGCCCCAGGTGATCAGCAGGGCACCGGCACCGGCGGCAATGTCAAACTCCACGATCTGCCGCAGACTTGCGTAGTCGATGGCGCCATCCTGGGTGAACGGTGTCCGAATCGAAGCGATCGGACCGGCAAGCCCGGCTTGAATACGTTGACTGTCCAAGCTCATGCCTCCATCGGTGTTCTTATCCGGCAACTCTGCGGGTGCTCCGGGTGCATGGGGCTGTGCGCTTCCTGGGCCGTCCGCCACCCCGGGAAGCGCGGCCCCGAGGTCTCAGGGGTGTTCGGCATAGTACCACCGTGCCGCATTCCGGCGCCGCCGGTTTCGCGGTCCTGGAGAACGTTCAGCGGTCCTGGAGAACGTTAATTGATAGTGCGCGCAGAAAGCACTCGCGCAGTGTGCCGGACTAACCGGCGACAAAAATCTCGCGCAGCTCCTGCAGGGTTTCCGCCGGCAACTCGACGGTTCCGGCCCGGGCGTTTTCTTCCAGTTGATCGACATTGGATGCGGACGGGATCAGCGGTCCCATGGCCGGCAGCTGCAGCAGATAAGCCAGACTCAGTTGCGCCACCGTCAGATCCAGACCAGCGGCGATTGCCGCCAGCCGGTCGAGTTTGTCGTATACGTCGCCCTCAGTCAACTGCGCCAGCGCGTCCTCGTCCACCAGCCGGTCGCCCGGCCCCACCTTCCGGCCTCTCAGATAGCGATCGGTCAGCAGGCCTCGGAGCAGCGGACTGAACGGGATGAAGGAGATCCCATTCGTCGCGCAGTGTTGCAGCACTCCCGGCTGCGCCGCCTGGGCGCCCGTAAGCGGATTGAAACTGTTCTGCACCGAACAGACCATGGGCAGACGCCATTCGCGGGCAATGCGCTGGTACGCTGCCAGATCCTCGACCGCAGCATTGGAGAGGCCGAAATAGCGGATCAGATCCTGTCGCCGCAGATCGGCTATCGCCTCCAGCGACTCTTCGATCGGCGTCTGGGCATCGACCCGGTGAAACTGCAACAAGTCGATATATTCGATGTCCAGCCGTTCCAGACTGGCGTATACGCTGTCGAGCACATTGGCCCGCGACAATCCGCCGTGGTTGGGCGTGACACCGTCCATGGCGCCTCCCATCTTGGTCGCCACGATGATGTTGCGCCGTTCCTCCCGGTGTTCGCCCAACCACTCGCCGATCACGCGCTCGGAGTTCCCCGAGGAGGCGTTGTAGCGGTTGGCGGTGTCCCAGAAAGTCACACCCAGTTCCAACGCCCGATCCATGACTTGAAAAGCCATGTCCCGCCCCAACCGCGCCCCGTCCTGACGCTCGGGGTAGCCGAACTTCCAGGTCCCGAGGCCGATCCTGGAGACATGCAGGCCACTGCTGCCCAACTGCATGTACGGCATGCCATGGAATGCGTCGAAGCTGAAATCGATACCGTAAAAACGTCGGTCGTACGCCATCATGTACCTCCGTATGAGCGTAAGAAAATGTTTTTCGCCTGACTCTGAGCCTGTTTTTGGCCGAATTCTCAGATGAACTCCAGGGGCGCGTCGGCCGTCTTGCCCAATCGCCGGTAGAAACAGCCGGGGCGTGTCCGGTTGTGTCGGTCCTGGGTGTGGCAGCACCCCTGGCCGCGCCGGCGCACCCTGTACAGAAGGGAGTTCTGTTCGCAGTTGACCCGTACTTCGACCAGATCGAGGTAATCACCGGATGTCGCGCCCTTGATCCAGAGTTCGTTGCGCGACGTACTCCAGAATGCCGCCACCCGGTGGTCCAGACTATATTGCAGCGCCTCCGGGTTGGCGTAGGCCAGAATGAGCAATTCGCCGTTGTCCGCATCCTGGACCGCCACCGGCACCAGCGGTTGCCCGCAGGTGGCCACCTTGTCCAGTTTGTCGAAGTCCAGAGCCAGAGCGACTCCTTCCTCGATATCGTGCCGGTTCATCCGTGCTCTGTCGTTCATGGGCTTCCTTTCGTTGCCTCCTGCCGCCGCCTCTGCCGCTGCCGTCGGTGCCGGTGCCCCAGCGCTGAGTCCCGCGCCCAGAGCCACGAGCCTCTGGTGCAGGTTTGGGTGTGGCTCGGTGAGCCGAGTCCCGCGCCCAGAGCCATGAGGTTCCGCGCGTGGCATCCTTGAACCGTCACGCCGCCAGCGCCTGATCGATGGCGGCCAACTCGTCTGCCGAAAACGTCGCGTTGCGCAGACAACGGACGTTTTCCTGGAGCTGCTCCGGTCGGCTGGCGCCGATCAGCGCCGTGGTCACCGCCGGCTGCCGCAGCACCCAGGCCAGCGCCAGTTGAGCGAGCGTCTGATCGCGCCGTGCCGCGATGTCGTTCAAGGCATGCAGAACCCGCAGCCGGTCCTCGGTGATGGTGTCGGCCTGGAGGAAACCATGGGCTTTCGCCGCGCGCGAGTCCGCCGGAATACCCTGCAGATAGCGGCTGGTCAGCAGGCCTTGGGCCAGCGGACAGAAAGCGATGCAACCCATCCCCTCGTCCGCCAGAACGTCCAGAAGACCCTCTTCGACACCGCGGTTGAACATGCTGTAGGACGGTTGATGGATGACCAGCGGGGTGCCCAGGTCGCGCATCAGGTGCGCGGCCTCCCGGGTCAGATCCGGCCCGTAGGACGAGATGCCCGCGTACAGCGCCTTACCCGAACGGACCAGGTGGTCCAGGGCGCCCATGGTCTCGGCGAGCGGCGTTTCCGGGTCCGGGCGATGATGGTAGTAGATATCGACGTACTCCAGCCCCATGCGCTTCAGGCTTTGATCCAGGCTGGCGACCAGGTACTTGCGCGAACCCCAGTCGCCGTACGGCCCCGGCCACATGGCCCAGCCGGCCTTGGAGGAAATGATCAGTTCGTCGCGGTAGGAGGCCAGATCCCACTTGAGCACCCGCCCCATGGTCTCTTCCGCCGAGCCGGGCGGCGGTCCGTAGTTGTTGGCCAGGTCGAAGTGGGTGATGCCCAGGTCGAATCCCTGGCGCAGCACGGCGCGGGCCTGTTCGAAGTCATCCACGCCGCCGAAGTTGTGCCACAGCCCGAGCGCCAGGGCCGGCAACATCAGCCCGCTACGCCCGCAGCGATGGTACTGCATCGTTTCGTACCGTTGTGGGTCGGGAAAGCTATCCATTTGGGGTATCCATTTTTGGGGGGACCCGTGCACGATTCCATATCTTGATAGTCGAAACATGGTGGAATTCGTAATATAGTCAACGCTGCTGCAGTGCAAGCCGGTGTTCTCCGGGTGCGAGCGGAGCACGCCGGACAGCTGCCGCGCCCAGACCGTGGGCCAGAACGCCGGGACACCGCGGCCAACCAACGCACACCTTCGCCCAGGAGAATCTACATGGTTGACAAGAACAGCCGGTTCTACCGGCATATGCGCCAGGTGCACATGGACTTCCATATGCCGGAGTTTCCGCTGGAGGCGATCCGCAACTTCGACGCCAGAGCCTTTGTGGATCATCTGGAGCGGGGCCGGATCAACATGGTTGCCCTGTTCTCCAAGTGTCACTTCGGCAACAGTTTCTACGATACGAAGGTCGGCCACAAACATGCGGGGCTGGCCGCGGACTTCCTGATGGAAGCAGCCACCGAATGTCGGCGGCGGGGGATTTTTACCTACGCCTACTACTCGCTGTGCACGGACGTGCATGCGTACGAGGAGCACGACAACTGGCGCGCCATCGACCGCAGCGGCGCGCCGAGCGGCATCCATGGTCCGTGGGCCAGGCTCTGCCTGAACACGCCCTACAAGGAAGAGCTGGTACTGCCGCAGTTGACGGAGATCATCCAGGATTACCCGGTGGACGCTCTCTGGCTGGATATCCCGTTGTGCTTCGCCAACGACGGCTGTTTCTGCGCCAGCTGTCGCCGTAAGTACCAGGTGATGCATGGCCGGGAGATGGACACGCTGTCTCCCGAAGACGGCGTCACCTGGAACTATGATGCCTGCACCCGGCTGATCCGCGAGGTGAAGCACCGGATCGCCATTCTGGAGAAAGACATCCTGATCTGCTCCAACCGTTCCGGCCACCTGGATGCGCCCCGGACCTTCACCGAAGCCAACGACATTCTGTGCTGGGAAAGCCAGCCCCGTCATAACTATCTGTCACACAGCTTCACCGTCCGGTACGTCCGGACCTTGAGCCGACCGTGCCAGGTGATGTCGGTGCGGTTCTACCAGGGATGGGGCGATCTGACGCTGAAACCGGCGGCGCAGATGACGACGGAATTCGCGGCCATGATCGGCAATGGCGCGGCCGCCACCAGCGGTGACCAGGTGAACGTGGACGGCACCCTGCAGCCGGCTGTATACGACATGTTCGACACGGCCTTCGGTTTTGTGGCGGAACGCGAGGACCTGCTGCGGCGGGCGCATTCGGTCAAGGACGTGGCGCTGCTGGCCCCGGTCCCGGACGGCCGGCGCGTGGCCCCGCAGGCGCTCGCCGAACCCATGCTCGGAGCCCACAAGCTGCTGGTGGAGAGCCATGTTCAACATGACATCCTCAGCGCTCTGGATATCGGCGCGTATGCCGATTACCGCACCATCCTGCTTCCCGGTCCCGGCGATTACGCTCCCGGGCAGGTCGAGTGCCTGCGCGGCTGGGTCGAGGCCGGCGGCACCCTGATCGGCTGCGGTGCGTCCCTGATCCGCGACGGCAACATGCTGCTGGAGGATCTGTTCGGAATCGAATACCTGGAACCGAGTGTCTTCAGCGTCAGCCATTTCAGACCGCGACCCGAGGTGCGCGGGGAGACCGCTGACCTGGTACTGCAGTGCCGGGCTCAGACCCAGAAGGTCATCGCTCGCGGCGCGACTGTGGTCGCCGACAGCTATGCGCCTCAGGGTGAAAGCACCAACCTGCGGGCCTTCCGTCATGCGGAATGCGCGCCGCCGGCCACCCAGCCGGCGCCCTATCCGTTTGCCACGGTGCATACCGCCGGTAAGGGCAAGGCCGTGTATATCGCCGGCGCCGTGTTCCAGGCGTACTGGACCTACAACCACCATTGGCTGCGCCAGTTCGTCGCGGGTCTGTATGACTATGTGCAACCGGAGCCGCTGTATACCGTGGAACTGCCGGCCACGGTCGAGACCAACTTGATGCAGCTGGACGATGGTGATCTGCTGCTCAATCTGGTCGACTACCAGGTGGGGCATCAGGCCAGCCAGACGGCGATACCCGCCATCGAGACGGTCTACCCGTTCCATCAGGCCCGATGCCGGGTGCGAATGGATACCGTCCAGGCCGTAATCCTCGAGCCGCAAGGCGACAGCCTTGACTTTGACGCCAGCGCCGGCCAGGTCGAGTTCACCATACCGACGTTCACTACGATGGCCATGGTGCGTCTCCGGCGCTGATCGGGTACCGCCGGCATCGAGCCGGGGCCGGGGCCG
>SLHA01000039.1 GCA_007136405.1 Candidatus Latescibacterota bacterium | reverse complement strand
TGCCCCGAGGCTCGTTCAGCTGGACTGACGGGCCTGTTTGCCCCGAGGCTCGTTCAGCTGGACTGACGGGCCTGCAGGCGCGCCCAGGTGTCGCGCAGCGTAACGGTTCGGTTGAATACCAGCCGGCCGGCCGCCGCTGCGGTCCATGACTCCGGATCCACACAGAAATAACCCAGCCGCTCGAACTGGTATCGTTCACCCGGTAGTGCGGCATCCAGCCCCGGTTCCACCAGGCAGTCGGTCAGCACCTGCAGGGACTCGGGGTTGAGCCGATCCATCCACGCATCTTCGTCGGCGTCGGCAAGCGGTTCCGGCACGCGGAAGAGACGGTCGTACAAACGGACTTCGGCCCGCAGGGCGTGCCGGCCCGAAACCCAGTGCAAGGTGGCTTTGACCTTGCGCCCGTCCGGGGCATCTCCGCCCCGCGTTTGCGGATCATAGGTACAGTGTAACTCGACCACGTTGCCGGTGTCGTCCTTCACCAGGTCCTGGCAGGTAATGTAGTAGGCGTAGCGCAGGCGCACCTCACGCCCGGGCGCCAGCCGGAAGAATTTTTTGGGCGGGTCTTCCATGAAGTCGTCTTGCTCGATATAGAGCGTGCGGCTGAACGGCACCTGGCGCGTACCCGCAGCCGGATCTTCCGGATTGTTGACGGCTTCGAGTTCCTCGGTGGCAGCTTCGTCGTAGTTGGTGATGACCACCTTGAGCGGTTTGAGCACACTCATGACCCGCGGCGCCGTCCGGTTCAGGTGGTCCCGCACACAGCTCTCCAGTTTGGCGATGTCGATATTCGTCTCCCGTTTGGCCACCCCCACCTCATGCCAGAACCGCCGGATGGCTTCCGGCGTGTAGCCGCGACGCCGCAGTCCGCACAGCGTCGGCATGCGGGGATCGTCCCATCCCTGAACATGCCCCCGCTCCACGAGCAGGCGCAGCCGGCGCTTGGAGGTGACCAGGTAGGTTATATTGCCACGCGCGAACTCGATCTGCCGCGATGGAAAGATGCTCAGCTTCTGGATGAACCACTCGTACAGCGGGCGGTGAATCTCGTATGCCAGATCACACAGCGAGTGGGTCACGCGCTCCAGCGAGTCGCTTTGTCCGTGGGCCCAGTCGTACATAGGGTAGATACACCATCGATCACCCGTGCGCTGGTGCGTGGCGTGACGGATACGGTACAAGACCGGATCCCGCATGTTGATATTGGGCGCAGCCATGTCGATCCGGGCGCGCAGAACCCGGGTGCCATCCGCAAACTCGCCCGCCCGCATGCGCCGGAACAAGTCCAGATTTTCTTCCGGGGTACGGTCCCGGAAAGGACTCTCCCGGCCCGGGTCCGTCAGGGTGCCCCGGTTCACCCGAATCTCCTCGGCGGACTGGTCGTCGACGTACGCCAGACCCTGCCGGATCAGCTGCTCCGCCCACTCGTACAATTGCTCGAAATAGTCGGAAGCGTAGTATTCCCGCTCCCCCCAGTCGAATCCGAGCCAGCGAATATCTTCTTTCTGGGCCTCGACGAATTCCTGCTCCTCACGCAGCGGATTGGTGTCATCAAAACGCAGATTGCACTGCCCGCCGAACTCCGCGGCGATCTCGAAGTCCAGACAGATGGCCTTAGCATGCCCCAGATGCAGGTAGCCGTTGGGTTCGGGAGGGAACCGCGTGACCACCTGGTCAAACCGTCCACTGCGCAGATCCTTCGCCACCTCCATCCGGATGAAATCCTGAGCCCCCGCCCGGCTCTTGTCGCCCTCGCTGTCGGTTGCGGCCATGGGCTTCCCGTTGCTGTTTTCATTCATATCAGGTATACCTTGGATAACTGCGGGCAAACCAACAGCCCGATGGGAGAATCATGCGGTAATCTAAAGGTTGCAGCAGGTTCATGCCATTAACCTGACCGCGGTCATCGCGCTGAACCCCTCGGTCACCTTGTATGCGCTATGCGTCTGCCTTAGATTGTGCGCCTCAGTCCACTCCAACCAGGGCAGAAGGCATCTCCATCCCATGGCACAGATCAACGCACATTATCTAAAGCTCAAAGCCGGGTACCTCTTTCCAGAGATCGCCCGGCGTGTCAATACCCATGCGCAGGCACATCCGCAGGCGCGCATCATCCGGCTGGGGATCGGTGACGTGGTCCGCGGCATACCCCGGCCTATCATAGACGCCATGAAGGATGCCACCGAAGAGCTGGCGCACGATGCCACCTTCCGCGGGTATCCCCCGGACCAGGGTTATGATTTCCTGCGTCAGGCCATCGTGGCGGGAGATTTCGCCCCGCGCGGGGTTACCATCGACCCGGACGAGATCTTCGTTTCCGACGGCGCCAAATGCGACTCGGGCAACATTCAGGAAATCTTCGGCAGCGGCAATGTCGTCGCGCTGACGGACCCGGTGTATCCAGTGTACTGCGACAGCAACGTCATGGCCGGACGCACCGGGAGTGCCGGCAGCGACGGTCGCTTCGACGGGCTCGTGTACCTCCCCTGCGTGGCCGACAACCATTTCTCTCCGCCCCTGCCGCAAGGTCACGTGGATATCATCTACCTGTGCTCACCCAACAATCCCACCGGCACGGTGTTGACCCGCGGGGAGCTGTCAGGCTGGATCGCTTATGCGCAGCGCGAACACGCCGTCATCCTGTTCGATGCGGCGTACGAGGGCTATATCACGGATCCGGAGATTCCTCACTCCATCTATGAGCTCGAGGGCGCCCGGCAGGTAGCCATCGAGTTCCGCAGTTTCTCCAAAAACGCGGGGTTCACCGGCGTCCGTTGCGGCTATACGGTAGTCCCCCGCGAACTGGTGGGACAGACCGGGGACGGTCAGGAGGTTCCGCTGCACCAGCTCTGGGCGCGCCGGCATTCCACCAAATTCAACGGCGTCTCCTACCCGGTCCAGCGCGGTGCGGCGGCAGCCTATTCGCCCGACGGAGCGGCAGCCATCCAGGAACTCATCGCGTTTTATCTGGAAAACGCCCGGATCATGCGGGAGCGCCTGATCCGGGAGGGCATGACCGTGTACGGCGGCGTGCATGCACCGTACCTGTGGTTGCAGATGCCCACCGGCACATCGAGCTGGGACTTTTTCGACCATCTGCTCCAGGAAGCCCACGTCGTGGGCACACCCGGTGCCGGGTTCGGCGCCGCGGGCGAAGGTTATTTCCGTCTTTCGGCCTTTAACCAGCGGGACATGATCCAGGAAGCCCTGGACCGTATCGCCGCCATGTGAGTCCAACAGCATGAACAGGCGCGCCAAGATCGTCTGCACCATCGGCCCCGCCAGCCGCCAACCGGAGCAGCTGCGGCAACTGCTGGAATCCGGCATGGATGTGGCCCGGCTCAATTTCTCCCACGGGACACACAGCGAGCACGCGGAGGTCCTGGATACCGTACGTAAACTGGCTGCGAAGGCCGGTCGTCCCGTAGCGATCTTGCAGGATCTGCAGGGCCCCAAGCTGCGCCTGGGCGCTCTCCGCGGAGGCAGTGCGACACTGACTTCCGGCAACCAGTTTGTTCTCACCGCCCCCTCGGAGGATCAGGGCAACGAGCACCGCGCGGCGGTCAGCTACACCGACCTCCCCCAGGATGTGCGTCCCGGTGACCCTATCCTGCTGCAGGATGGTCTGTTGCGTCTGGACGTGGAGCACATCCAGGGTACCGATGTGGTCTGCCGGATCATCCACGGCGGCACCCTGCGCGAACGGGCGGGGTTGAACCTGCCCGGAACCGAACTCAGCACGCCGTCGTTGACGGAGAAGGACCGGGCCGACCTTGCGTTCGGTCTGGAGCAGGGAGTGGATATCGTCGCCCTCTCCTTCGTCCGGCGGGCCGCCGACATGGCCGCGCTGCGGGAGGCCGTAACCTCCGCCACGGAATCGCCGCCGCTGCTGATCGCCAAACTGGAGAAACCCCAGGCCATCGACGCGCTGGACAGCATCCTGGACATCGCGGATGGAGTCATGGTGGCACGGGGCGACCTGGGCGTGGAGGTGTCTCCCGAGCGCGTTCCCTTCATGCAAAAGACCATCATCCGCCAGGCTGCAGCCGCCCTGGTACCGGTCATCACCGCTACACAGATGCTCGAATCCATGATCTCCAACCCGCGTCCTACGCGTGCCGAAGCCTCGGACGTGGCCAACGCGGTGTTCGATGGTACGGATGCGGTCATGCTGTCCGGTGAAACGTCCATCGGCGCACATCCGGTCGAGACCGTCAACATGATGGACCGCATCGTCCGTGAAGCCGAGAAGCATCTGGTCTACCCACCGGAGCGGCGGCGGGAAGACAGCACGAAATCCGTGCCCGGTTTCGCGGCGGCGATCGCCGCAGCCGCCGGGCGTGCCGCCGCCGAAGTGCAGGCAACGGCGCTGGTGGCCTTCACCCAATCCGGATTCACGGGACGCCTCATTTCCAAATCCCGGCCTGAAACCCGCCTCATCGCCTACACGCCGGATGATTCGGTGTTGCGCCAGCTTGCGCTGTACTGGGGTGCTGTTCCCCGCAAGGCTCCCGTGCTGGACGATATCGAAAAAATGATTGCCTGGGCCGACCGGGATCTACGCCATGCCGGTCTCGTACGGCCGGGCGACAATCTGGTGTTTGTTGCCGGCGTGCCCAGTAATGAGCGCGGCATCACCAACATGCTGCGGCTGCATCGCGTCGGCGACTTTCCTGCCTGAAGCCGCGCCCGGTGGTACCGGACATGATACTATCCTGCCTGAAGCCGCCCCCGGTGGTATGCGAACCCGCTCGAACCCATCCTGTGTATCCACGTGTCAAGCATCCCCCCGGCCTGGGGCCGGCCCGTTCCTCAGAGAAACGCAGCGGTGTCGTTTCAACGGAGCGGCAGGAGCGTCGATGTTGACACCCGGCGGCATATTATGTAATTTATAGTCAGTTTTTATTTAATTATTATTCATTTCACACACAAAGGAAGGCCGGCATGTCTCCCGCCAAGCCTGAAGCCGAACGCGCCAAGGCGCGCACTTTCTCGGCCACGGACCGTGATTTCGCCATGCTGGAGGCTATCGCCCGGTACCATGGTATCAGCAAGAGTGCCATGATCACGGGTCTGATCCGCAAGGAATTCTGGCGGGCCTTTCCGTGTGGTAACGATGATATTACGCCTGACGAGGGAGCAAGGCAGATCACATGAGCGGATCGCAGACGTACGCAGCGGTGAAGGAGCAGTACCACCACTATGACTTGCTCCGGGAAGAGCTGGTAAAGCAGATCAACCGGTTGTGCCGGGAGAAGAACGCGGTCATCCTGGCCCACAACTACCAGGTGCCGGAGATCCAGGACGTGGCGGACTACACCGGGGACTCGCTGGGACTCGCCCTGGAGGCGGGCCGTACCGATGCCCGGATCATCGCGTTCTGCGGTGTCCACTTCATGGCGGAATCAGCCAAGATACTCAATCCGGACAAGCGCGTGTTGCTACCCCACATGGGCGCCGGTTGCTCGTTGGCGGATTCCATCACCCCGGAGTCTCTGGCTGACTGGAAGGAACGCTATCCCGGCCATGCCGTGGTCACCTACATCAACTCAACCGCAGCAGTCAAAGCCGTCTCGGATATCTGCTGCACCTCGGCCAATGTCGTCTCCGTCGTCCGCAGCCTGGACACAGACAAGATTCTGATCACTCCGGACCGGAACCTGGGCAACTGGGTCGCCCAGCAGGTTCCGGAGAAGGACATCGCAGTGTATGATGGCGTCTGTCCGGTCCATGATGTGCTGCGGCGCGCCAGCCTGGAACGCACCTGCAGCGAGCATCCGGACGCGATCATCATCGCCCACCCGGAATGCCGTCAGGAGGTGGTCTCCATCGCCCACGAAGTGTGTTCCACCACGGGCATGATCAAAGCCGTGGAACGTTATCCGGAAGCAGGGACGTTCATCATCGGCACCGAATACGGCATGATCCACCAGCTGCAGAAACGCTTTCCCACCAAGTCGTTCATACCGGCGGATGGCCTCGGCGGGTGTCGCCTGCATTGTCCGTACATGAAGGTGACCGGGCTTCAGGACCTGTACTTCAGCTTGAACGATGAACGCTACGAAATATCGCTGGACGAAGAGACGGAGCGGGGTGCGCGGCAGGCACTGGAGCGCATGATGGCCGTACCGCGGGATCGCTGAAGGGGCGATGCAGCGCTTCGGCTGTGACGTGAACATGGCTGAGGACCAGCACGAATGCCGTATACCCGTCTGTCCAGTCTGAGAGTACATGGCAGGCTGAGTTCCGGGAGTACAGGACAGAAGGAGTTCCAGCTCCGGTGGGACGGATCGGGTAAACAAGGCGGGCAGGTGGGCCCACCGCAGCCGGAAAGCGGACCACAGATGATCATTCAACTCATTTCCGGCGGTCAAACCGGTGTGGACCGGGCCGCGCTGGAGGCGGCCCTGGAGTCCGGATTCCCCTGTGGGGGCTGGTGCCCGCGGGGCCGGCGGGCGGAAGATGGCAGGCTGCCGGCACGTTTCCCGCTCAAGGAAGCTCCGTCCGCGCGCTACGCCCAGCGCACCGCGCTCAACGTACGAGACAGTGACGGCACGCTGGTGCTGACACGCGGCCGTCCGGACCGCGGCACAGCCCTGACCTGCCGTCTTGCCCGCCAGCGTGACAAGCCGTTGCTGATCGTGGACCTGGAAAGGTCCGTGCCACAGGATGCGGCAGCGGCCACGCTGGACTGGGCCGTGGGACACTGCGTAGAGGTGCTCAACGTGGCCGGACCGCGGGAGAGTCATCGTCCCGGTGTGCATCGTCAGGCGCGCCGCGTTCTCGACGCGCTGATCGAACAGGTATTGGCCTAGTATCCTGTCCGACAAACAACAAGGCCGAGCACCGCGCCCGGCCCGCCAGGCGCGCCATTGGGGCACACCAGAGAGATACGGCCAGCGATCGCCACGTAGTGGGCCGGAGTGCATCGGCGCCAGGTCGGTGGCGTGGACGCAACGCGCAGCGATTCTTGCAATGCAACCTGCGTCTCGGACATCACCCGGACCGTTTACCGTGCGCCGCGATGCATATTTCGTGCTCCGGCGGCACCGGCCTCATACCCGCTACGTGCCTTATGTCAGATACTGGTTGAGGAGATTTTCCAGCATCTCCTCCCGTCCGGAGCGCGGCTCGGGCTCGCCGTGCTCCAACACATAAGCTTCCATGTCCGCCAGCCCGACGCGGCCGGTCATGATCTGCTGGCCCAGGCCTTGCCGGTAAGACCCGTAGCGATCCCGTACGAAGCCATCCAACACCCCGTCCTGGAGGATGCGGTGGGCGATCTTCAGACCTCGGGCAAACGTGTCCATACCGCCGATATGCGCATGGAACAGGTCTTCCAGATCGCACGAGCCCCGGCGTACTTTGGCGTCGAAGTTGATGCCACCCTGCCCTAGACCTCCCTGTCTGAGGATCACCAACACGGCGTGTATCGTGCTGTACAGGTCCGTGGGAAACTGATCCGTATCCCAACCGAGCAGGTAGTCGCCCCGGTTGGCGTCGATGCTGCCCAGTTTTCCCGCAGCGGCAGCCACGGTCAGATCATGCTCAAAGGTGTGCCCGGCCAGCGTGGCGTGGTTGGCTTCTATGTTCAGCTTGAACTCATCCACCAGCCCGTGCCGCTCCAGGAAACTCAGCACCGTAGCCGCGTCATAGTCATACTGGTGCTTGGTCGGCTCCTTGGGCTTGGGCTCGATGAGCAACTGGCCGGAAAAACCTATCTCCCGCCGGTATTCCACCGCCATGTGCAGGAACCGCGCCAGTTGCTCCTGCTCATGTGCCAGATCCGTGTTGAGCAGACTGGAATAGCCTTCACGTCCCCCCCAGAAGACGTAGTTGGAGCCACCCAACTCCAGGGTGCACTCCATGGCCTTCTTGACCTGACCCGCCGCGTACGCGAATACGTGGGCATCCGGGTTGGTCGCGGCACCATGAGTGAAGCGAGGATGCGAGAAGCAATTCGAGGTGCCCCATAACAGCTTGACGCCGGTATCCTGCTGCAACTGCCCCGCCAGCTTGACGATCCGGTCCAGACGCCGGTTCGTTTCCATCAGGGTGTCCGCCTCCGGAGCGATGTCCCGGTCATGGAAACAATAGAAGGGGGCACCCAGTTTGCTGACGAACTCCATGGCCGCCCGCATGGTGTCTTCGGCACGCTGCATGGGGTCCGCGGCGGCCTCCCATGGTCTGAGATAAGCCGGACCGCCGAACGGATCCGCCCCGTCGCCCTTGAAGGTGTGCCAGTAAGCCACGGAAAAACGCAGGTGCTCCTTCATCGTCTTTCCAGCCACGGTTTTGTCCGCATCATAGTGCTTGAAGGCCAGCGCCTCGGTGCACTCCGGCCCCTCATAGCGGACAGCCTTGATTCCCGAAAAAAACTCTTTCATGGGGTCTCGCTTTCGCTTGTTCCTGATGATCCGGCCCCGGCGCGCGCCTCAATGCCCGGCCCGATCTTTCATGGAGTCTCGCTTTCGCTTGTTCCTGATGAACGCCTATTCACGACGAAGTGCTCGAGCAGCTGCATCGGCCGGTCGATGATGCGCGCCGCGCCATGTTCACGCAACTCCGACGCGGGCCGGAATCCCCAGGCCACCCCCACCGCGAACATGCCGGCAGCCCGAGCGGTCTGCATGTCCGTATCCGTATCGCCTACGTAGGCAATCGTTTCCGGTTCCAGCTCGAGCGCTGCCGCTATGGCCAGCGCGCCGCGAGGATCCGGCTTGCAAGGAAATCCATCACGCGCGCCCCTGACGCAGTCGAACTTCCAGCCGGACAACAGTTCCGTGACAGCGAGGCGGGTAAAAGCCTCCGGTTTGTTGGAGAACACCGCCTTGGGCACTCCCGCTCTTTCCAGTTCCTGCAGCAGTCCGCTGATACCGTGATAGGGACGGGTTTTCTGCTTCCAACGCCGCTTGTACTCCTCGGACATGGCCGCCATGCACCGGTGGACCCGCTCGTCCTGGCCGGTTTCGATGCCCAGTACCCGGCGTGCCAGCATCTCCATACCGTCACCGACGAAATACCGGTACGCCGGGGCTGGGTATGGCTCGATCCCTTCGCGCTCCAGTACTGCATTCATGGAGTCAGCCAGATCATCCAGCGTATCCAGCAGCGTCCCGTCCAGATCGAAGATCACCCCCCGGCAGATCATGATGCGTCAGGCTCCGGATAGGCTTGAAGAACGGTTTCCTTTGGATGCATCAATTCCCCGTCCGAAATAAAGTAAACCGATGCCGAAAACCTGGAATCTGCGACAGCGGAGCCCATCATCAGGTCTCCTATCCGGTTTCATGACCGGTTTCATGTCCGATTGTAGCCATCTGACCGAGCCCACGCAAGCTTGCCACGTACACGCTGACGCGCCAGCGATTGGTCTACCCCGTAACCACTACAGGCTCCCGCTGCAGATGCACCCCGAAGCACCGATGTACGGCGGCCTTGATGTCATCGGCCAGACAGAGCAGGGCGGCGGTCGAACCACCACGATTGACCAGAGCCAGCGCGTGCCGTGCCGATACCCCCACGCCGTCGCGCGCGTATCCGCGCTGAAAGCCTGCATGCTCCACCAGCCACGCTGCCGGAACCCTGAAGCCCCCGGAGACCTCGAATGCCGGCACGGCGCCGGGATCTGCGCACCGGGAGCGCAGCGCGGCCAGTCCAGCCGCATCGAGCACCGGATTCAGGAAAAACGATCCCGCCGAGCGCGACTCCGGATCCCGCGTATCGACGACCATCGATTTGCTGCGCCGCAGATCCAGCACGCACTCACGGATCCATGCCAGGGTCTCTGGGCCGGGTGGTGGTGTCTTCGTACCTGACGGCGCGCCCAGACGACGGGCCAGTTCGGCAGAATCGACCTGCGGCCGTCCATCGCACCCCAGGCTGAAGGTGCCTGCCAGTATGATGAAACGGTCGCGATCCGGCCCCTTGAACCGGCTCCAGCGATAGGCGAAACCGCAGTCGGCCGCATCGATGTGCGAGCTTCTCCACGTGTGTCGGTCCAGGACACTGACCTGCACCAGCGTCTGGCAGATCTCCTGGCCGTACGCCCCTACGTTCTGGATGGGCGATGCCCCTACCTGTCCGGGTATGCCCGACAGGCACTCGACTCCCGCCAGCCCCCGGTCCACCGCGGCCTGCACGAAAGCGTCCCATGTCTCACCGGCCTGCACATGCGCGAGGACCCGATCTTTGGCGTTTTCCCAGTGGCATCCGGTAATGCCCATGTGCAGCACCAGGCCGGGAAAGCCGCCGTCCGCAAACACGGTATTGCTGCCACCGCCCAGTACATGCACCGGCAAGGCGTGACGTGCCGCCCAATCCAGGCAGGCGATGATCTGTTCTACCGAAGTCACCGTCGCGAAGTACCTGGCCCGGCCTCCCAGCCCGAGGGTGGTGAACGGTGCCAGTTCGACATGGTTGGCAATCACATCCGTGATCGACATACACTCGCCTCTCGGACCTCATTGCAGTGGACCGGCCAGCCCGCGAGCAGTGTGCGGGCGGTGTTGGTGCCGGACCGGATCTGGTTGCAACACGGACCAGCGGCTGTTTCCCGGCATCCTTCCGCCATGAGCCGCAGTTCCACCTACAACACCTGCTCCATCAGCGCGACACTGCGCTTGTCCAGATCATCGACGCGGGGAACCTCGAACCGGTTGCCGTCTACGTCGATGAGCAGCAGACGATGATCACCGAGCCACAGGGCGTTCTCCCCAACATTCTGTACGACGAACTCGCGGCGTCCGCGATGAGTATCCACCGTCCAGTAGGATGTGCCGAACTCGTTGCGCACGGACAGCACGCGGACAATCCTCGAGGTCAGATAACGACGGTCCAGCTCCTCCCCTACCAGGCTTCGGGTTTCTTCGTCGAGATCATCCAGAGCGTCGATCATGCAGATCTCCTCGTCCCTGGCATCCAGGAGAGCGATGAAATGATCCGGATGCGACAACGGCGCCGCCCGCACCACTTTCACCCGCGTATAAGACCGGTCACCCTCCAGGGTCAACCGCAGGAGCCAGGGAGGATCACGGAACAACCTGATGGCACGGACATCGACCTTCTCCGGATGAGTGACCGTGATAGGAGCCACGGTGAAGCCGGATTCAGGTGTGTCAATCGTATTCGAGGACATCTTGACACCACGGGTTTCTGTCATGGTTCACCGTTTGGTGTGTGACGGCGCAGATCGCGGTTCTAGTCGGCGGAATCCCGCAGCGCGGGATCACCAGCATCCCGCCGTCAGTGTCTGCGGTCCGGCCACACTGTGCGAGGCCATCATGGCCGTGTTGACCTGCTGCGTCCTGACCAGGTTATAGAAAAACCCCTGCCGGGCCAGAAGGTCCGCATGGCTGCCGATTTCAGCGATCCGGCCGTTGTCCAGTACGACCAGTCTGTCGGCGCTGCGCAGCGTCGACAGCCGGTGGGCGATGGCGAAGGTCGTGCGTCCGGCCACCAGCCGCCGGATAGCCTCCTGGATCTTGCGCTCCGTCGGCGTATCCAGAGACGAGGTGGCTTCATCCAGTATCAATATGCGCGGATCGTGCAGAATGGCGCGGGCGATGGCCAGACGTTGCTTTTCGCCGCCGGACAGCTTGTTCCCCCCCTCGCCGACGATCATGTCGTAACCGTCAGCCTTCCGTACGATGAATTCGTGCGCATTGGCAGCCCTGGCGGCGCGCAGTACGTCCTGGAATCCGGCGTCAGGACTGCCGTAACGGATATTCTCCGTGATCGTATCGTTGAACAGGAAAGACTGCTGGGAAACCAGCCCGATCTGGCTTCTCAGGGTTTCAAGGCGCAGATCGCGGATATCGACGCCGTCGATGCTGAGACTTCCCCGGCTCACGTCGTAGAACCGGCAGATCAAGTTGATCAGCGTGCTCTTGCCGGCGCCCGAGCATCCCACCAGACCGATCATCTCTCCGGGACGCACATCCAGGTCAACGTCATGCAAGACGATTTTGCCCGGATCGTATCCGAACGACACCGACTGGAAGGTGACGCGACCGTCGATGACAGCCACCGGCTCGGTACCGGTGCGATCGTACGGTTCCGACGGCGCGTCGATGATCTCGAATATGCGCTCCGCACCGGCGAACGCGCGCACCATGAAACTGTAGAAGTCCCCGAACCACTTCAACGGCCGGTAGAGCATCATCAGGTAGAAATTGAAGGCCATGAGCGCCCCTAGTTCCAGCTCCTGTCGTAACAGCTGGCGTCCACCGAAATACCACACGAAGAACGTGCCGAAGCTGACGAAAAAATTCGTCACCATGAAAAACACGAGCCAGCTTCTTTCGGCGCTGACGCTGACATCCTGAAGGTCACGGTTGTGGACCTCGAAGCGCCGCCCCTCACGCTGTTCCTGGGCGAAGGCTTTGATGACCCGGATGCCGGAGATGGACTCGTTCAGGTGCGAGGACAACCGCGACCAGCGGGTGGACCAACGGCGCCAGTACAGCTGCAGCCGATTCCAGATCAGGCTGCTGGCTATGATGATCGGCGGCACAGGCAGAAGCACCAGCAGCGCCAGCCGGGCGTTCATGTGCAACAACAGCACCACGATCCCGGCAATCATCAGAATGTTGGAAAAGACGAAGGGCAGATCGAACAGCATGTAGATCTCGACCAGATCGGAATCATTGGTCATTCGCGAGATCAGCGAGCCTACCTTACGCTTGTCGGCATACCGCAATGGCAGAAACTGGAGCGAGCTGAACAGGGCTTTGCGGATATCCTCGACCGCCCGGAAGCCCACCCAGGTATTCAACCAGCGGCGCACCACCTCGATCACCCACATCGTGAGGTTGACGCCGAGCAGGACGCCCACCAGCAGGGCCAGAAGACGGACCCCCCCGGTTTGCGTCTCCGGGCGCACCGGTGCCAGCACATCGTCCACGATGTGCTTGACCACATACGGAGGCACCAGGCTGACCAGGGATCCCGCCGAGGTCAACAACACCAGCACGAGAGCCCGCCAGCGGTACGGTGCGATGTAGCCGAGGAGCCGGCGCAAGGTCTCCCACCGGCGGATGCAGGCGGGACAGACACCATCCTTTTCCGGCAGAATGCGGCCACAACGCGCACAGCGGGTGGCTTCCAGCCGGGTGGGCAAAGACAGGCTTTCTCCCCTTACGAGCTGGTTGATGGCCGCTGCGATCTCGGCGAACTTCGGCGCCAGCGTATTCGAATAGTACAGCTGCGCCCAGGTGGATCCCCGATGCTCCACATCCAGCCGTCCTCCGCCGACCAGGGCTTCGGCCCGTACCGCGGTCACCGTCCGCAAGGGCACCTGCACCGTACTGCCGGTGGCTTCCGTCTCCAGGATGATCAACTGTTCGGCGGTTACCACCAGCCAGCTCCGGGCATATCGCCCGGGACCGTCCATGTCCGCGGCCACCTGGATGAGCACCGGTTCATGTTCCGACGTGATGGCGTCCAGCCGGGTACGCACCACCGGAGGGGGGCTTTCGATGAATATCGTATCGACCTGATGAGGTGTGGCTTTCAAGGTATTCTGCATTCAGTCGATGCCTGCGGCCATCATGCCGCAAGCCTGGTGGTTAGTTGCGAATGGCGATGATCTCGTCAGCTTCTTTCTGCAGGCGCACCAGCTCGCTGAACACACCCCCCAGTGCGATGAGTTCGGCATGGGAACCCGTTTCCACGATCCGGCCATGGTCCAGGACCACGATTCTCTGCGCATGGCGCAGCGTCGACAAACGGTGGGCGATGGCGATCGTGGTTCGGCCGCGCGTCAGTTTTGCCATCGCCTGCTGGATCTGCGTTTCGGTTTCCACGTCCACCGACGAGGTCGCTTCATCCAGAATGAGTATGCGGGGATCGTGGAGCACGGCACGGGCAATCGCCAGGCGTTGCCGTTCGCCTCCCGACAGACCGATCCCGCGTTCGCCCACCTGGGTCTCGTACGCATCGGACTTGGCCATGATGAAGTTATGCGCGTTGGCTATCCGGGCAGCATCCATGATATCCTGAAAGCTGGCACCGGGATTGCCGTAGCCGATGTTATCCGCAATCGTACCGGAAAACAGCACTGGATCCTGCGATACGATGCCGATCTGACGCCGCAGGTCCCGCAGGTTGATCTGCCGGATATCGATTCCGTCGATCAGGATTTCCCCCTGGTCGACATCGTAGAAACGCGTAACCAGGTTCACCAGGGTGGTTTTACCGACGCCTGACCGTCCGACCAGACCGATCATCTCGCCGGGCTCGACGTTCAGGTCTATGTCGCGCAGTACCGGTTTGCTCTTGTCGTAACCGAAGCTGACCCGGTTGAAACGAATGGATCCGTGGATCCGTGGAAGCCTCTGGGCTCCCGGATCGTCATAGGCCTCCGGCAGGGCATCGATCACCTCGAATATGCGCTCGGCGCCAGCGAAGGACTGGCTCATCCAGGTGTTCACCTGAGCCACCCATTCCAGCGGTCCATAGAACATCCACATGAAGGAGTAGAAAGCGAGCAGCGTGCCCAGCGTGATCTGCTCCAGCAGGACCTGCCGACCGCCCAGCAACCACACGATCAACACACCCAGACCGGTGAGGAAACTCATGGTGGCAAAGAAGATGCCCCGGTTGAGCTGGGTGGCCACTGCGACCTCCCGCAGGTCCCGGTTGACTGCCGAAAAGCTACGAATTTCGCGTTTCTCCTGGGCGAATGCCTTGACCACCCGGATGCCATTGAGCGCCTCGTTGGTGCGCTCGGTGAGTTTTTCCCAGGACTCCCCCCAGCGATGGAAATAACGGCGCATCCGCTTCCAGAAGAATGCACCCCAGAATAGCATCAAAGGGACAGGTACCAGAATGTACAGACTCAACTCCCAGCTCAGGTATACCAGGAATCCCAGAATGCCCAACACCATGAGCCCGTTGATGACTAGATAAGGCAGTCCATCCACCAGGAATTCGTGCAGACGCCCGGCATCGCGCGTGACGCGGGACATGAGCGCCCCGACCTGACGCTTGTCGTAAAACTGCATGGACAGCATCTCCATGCGCCGGTACAGCTGGCTGCGGATATCCGCCGTGACGCGAGCCCCCATCCACGCCATGATCCACCCATGCATCCATTCCGCGACCCAACTGGACAGGCGTACACCGATCAGCGCCAGAACCAGGAGTCCCAGCGTCTCCATGCGGGCATCCATGGAATCCGGCGACGGATCCGCGGGGACCAGCACATCGTCTACGATGCGCCGGGTGATCATGGGCGGCAGCAACTCGGCGGCAGTGACCGCAGCCGCCGCCAGGCCCAGCACCAGGACACGCCAGCGATAGGGCAGGACATAGGAAGCTATGCGTCTGAGCGTGGCCAGCTTGTGAACACAGGCCGGACAAATCCCGTTTTTCTCCGGCAACAGGCGATTACAGCGCGCGCAACGCATGCGCTCTAGCTCGGGGTTGATGGACATAGGCCGGCCGTCCCGCAGCTGCTCCAGCCCCCGGGCCACCTCCGCGAATTTCGGCGCCATGGAAGCCGTGTAGAACACTTCCAGGGCATCGCCCCGGACCGGCTCTATCGCCAACAGCCCGCCGCCGACCAGCATCTCGTTGCGCACGTGCCTGATGTCCACGACGGCGACACTCAGCAGCCCGCCGTCAGTGCCATCCACCGGCACGACGATCACCCGGCCTGGTGTTACGACCAACCACCGTTGACCGAATTCCGCTTGCTCGTCCAGATCCGTGCTGACCTGGATGAGCACCTCTTCCCCGTCCGCTGCGTGGTCCAGCAATCGCCCCGTCGACTCCGTCCGGGGATGTTCGGTCATTCTGGCCAGTGTCTGCATAACGTCGCTCCGCCACGAATGGTACGCCGCACCCTGTCACCGGCGGCGCCCGGGCTGCAGGTACGGCAGGCACCGCTGACCGGGTGCCACTCCCGTAACCGAAACCGTGCCTGCGGCAATTCGGTCGCCGATGTGCCTGGAAATGAAGGCGGGTCGTCCGGTGTACGCCGGGTGACTGTGTCAGTAGCAGAAGGAATCCGGGCCTTGTAACAGTGTCAAGCACTATCTGACCCGGAATGCGCCGTGGTGTCGCGGCACTGCGGCGGCGATGCTGGCCGGCGGCCGTACACGCCCCACGGCGCCGTAACACACCGCTTTACGAACCGGTATTACGGCTGCCGGCCGAACCGCCTGATAACGCCTGAACGGCCGCTGCGAACGCCGCTCCCCGATGTGCATAGTCGTCAAACATGTCAAAACTGGCACAGGCCGGAGCCAGCAACACCACATCGCCACGCCGGGCCCGCCCGTGGGCCGAGCGGACGGCGGCGTCCATACTGGTGCCGCCATCAACCACCCGGTGTGCCGCGAAACCGGCAGCGGCCAGCGCGGCGGCAATGCGGCCGGCATCCTGGCCGATCAGCACCACGGCGCGTACCGGATGACGCACGATGGCATCCGCCAGCACGCCGTAGTCAAGCCCCTTGCCGGCCCCTCCCGCCAGCAGCACCACCGGGTGGTCGAAGGCCGCCAGAGACGCCGCAGCGGCCTCCGGAGTGGTGGCCAGTGAGTCGTCGAAGAAGGCGATGTCGTGGTACAAGGCCACCTGTTGGAGCCGGTGCGGCAGCCCCCCGAAGGAGCGCACCGCCTGCCGGATGTCCGCCGGTGCCACACCGCACATGCCGGCGGCTGCCACGGCCGCCGCCACATTGCCCCAGTTATGAGGCCCGCGCAGCCGAATGTCCGCCAACGAACAGACCGGCTGGCTCAAGCCGCCCGGCATCCGCATGTGGATCTGCCGGTCATGGACCCATGCACCGTATCTGACCGCATGCGTCCGGCTGAAACGCAGCAATGTCGCCGGGCTGCTCCGGGCCAGCGTCCGGGCCGCCGGACAATCATCGTCCACTACCAGCCAGTCCGCCTCTTCCTGGTAGCGACAGATGCGTTGTTTGGCCTGTCTGTAGGCCGTCACGCTACCGTGGTAATCCAGATGATCCCGAGTCACGTGCAGCAGCACGGCGCCATGCGGACTGGTCTCCCAGTCGGCCAGTTGAAAACTGCTTAACTCCAGCACCACCCGGTCAGCCGTGCTGATTTCCCCCAACCACCGGATGGGCGGTGTGCCGATGTTACCGCCCAACCAGACACGCTGCCGGTCGCCCGTTCGGAGCATGGCGGCCAGCAGGGAGGCGGTGGTACCCTTGCCCTTGGTTCCCGTCACCCCGATCAGCGGAGCCGGACACAACGCGGCGAACAATCGCGTCTGACTGCAGATCCAGGTCCCCCTTTTCCGGGCGCGATCCAGCTCACGGCAGTCCGGCGCGATGCCCGGAGTACGAAACACCAGGTCGAAATCCTCCAGGCCCTGTAGATAGGCAGCTCCCAGACACCATCCTTGCAGCCATGCTCCGAGCTCCTGCTCCAGTATCTCCCAGTCCGGAGGCCGGACAGCGTCGCAGACCCGGAAGCGTATACCGCGGGTAGCCAGGAACCGGGCCAGGGCGCGGTGTTCCACCCCCAGGCCCAGCAGGGCCGTGCGGCTTCGCCGCATACGCTCCAGCAGCGCCTCACCCTCCGGAGCCAACGCCTCACCCTCCGGAGCCAACGCTCCGCCGCCAGTCACAGACTCCGGCCAGCTCACGGATGGCTGCAGCGCCTCTGCGTCGTTCTGGTGGCTATCTTCCATCTTTGGGGAAAGATCCAGGCTCTGTCGGCTGGCGCGAGGCTTCACCCGCGAAGCCATCCATTGTGGAAAATGAGTGGCGGCTCTGTCGGCCGGCGGCCGGCGGCCGGCTTCACCCGCACGCCGGTGAGGTCACAAGGCTGCCGCCGGGGATTGCCTGCTTCCGGACCATGACAGCCAAGTTGGGTATAATGTACCTGGGCCGCGACATCCGTGCCATCATGCCGGCTTCGCCCCCAGACCGGTTCGCTACCTGCCTGGTGCAGCATTTCCCGGTGACATATTCGCCCGGTAAAGCATCTGCGCACTATTGCCGGAGGTCAAGACCGCGTCTACCGAGCCGGGACGCGCCGGTCGCCCACCAGAGGCACGATGTCAGTTCCGCGCCCCCCGGCACCAGCCGCGGAACTTCGCGCCGGACGGCTTGACACTGGGACAGCCCGCGATTAATCTGTGGTGCATATTCGCATTCATGCCTCCGGCTCATCGCCCCCGAACCGCCGGTACCATCAACAGACGGGTTCATATATGGCAGTCACCATCATGCGTTCGGTGCGTCCCAGTCCGCAGTGGCAGGACACCCTCATCCGCTTGCGCCGGGGCAACCGGGTGGTCGTCGATGTTGAAGGAGTATGGTCACCGGATATGCGCAACCAGATCGTCTGGTGCGGTGCCGACGGCGTGTACCGGCATCCGGCTGGCTCCGACTATCTATTGCCCGGCACCAATGTAGGCGCTGTCGTGGCTCGTATCGGTGACGGCAGACCGTTCGCAGTCGGCAGCCGCCATGACTTCGTTGTGGCGGATGACGGTGTCCTCTTCCTCGCCATGAACGAGAATCCGGCGTATAACTGCCAGGCCGGCCAGGTCATGGCCCAGGTGATCATCTTCGACGAACCGTGATGGGTACTGTCCGGGCCAGGGACTCACGGTGTCGAACCGATCCAATCCCTCCCGTTGTGCAGCGCTGCCTGCACCACTTCGCAGCCGGACTACCGGGTGGGGCCCGGGTGCGTCACATGGTGACTTTGGCCCCTGGCGTCTGGCGGCTCGACCGCGAGGCAGACGCTCCAGTAGTGGCCAAACAGCAGCTATTCGGCCCGTTGACCCGCGGCAGCTCCCATGATCTGATCATGGTCGAGACGCTCGTGTTCGCAAGCCTGGCGCAGGCCGGTTGCCCCGTGCCCGCGGTGCTTGGCGCGGATTCGCGGCAGCAAGTCATCTTTCTCGAGCATGCCGGTGACCTGACCCTGGACGAGTGGATCCGGACCGCCGGTCTGGAGGGGCGCAAGACCATGGGCATCCGCCTGGCCTATGCCTGTCGCAGCATAGAGGCCGTCATGGCCGAACGCACCCCGGCGTTCCGCCGCCATGCAGCCCCCGGTTGTGACCGCAATGCCCTGGCCGTGGCATGGAATGCGGCGGGCCGCCAGGCGGAGATGGGCCTTGCATGGTTCTTCAGGAAGCAACCGGCCCTGATCGCCCCCGCGTCCGCCATACTCCAACGAATAGTGACCACGTGCGCCGGCAGACCGCCGGTGCTGGGAACCATGGATTACAACGCCCGCAATGTGGTCATTTCGCCTGAGCGCAGGCCATACTTCATCGAATTCGCGACGCTGGGCTGGGACTGGCCGGAGCGACGGTTGGCTCAGTACGGTCTGTGTCTGGGCAGCCGCGACCAGGAAGCAGGCATCATCAGCGTTCTGGACCCCGGCTCGGGGTTGGCTTATCAGCGCGCAGGCGGCAATCCCAAAGCGCTGGAACAGCACCAGGTGGTCCTGCTGCTCAATGCCGCGGCCCGACTCATCCAGGCCCTCCGAGCCCCTCAAGCCGGCAGCAATCCGGCGCTGCTGCAGTGCTGGCGTCATCCCCGCCGGCGCCTGGCTCAACTGGGCGAGCTGCTGGCCACCAGGTGGAATCTGGACCCGGACGCAACCCGGCTGCGCCACTGCCTTCGTCATGTCGTCGTTCCCATGACCACTTAGCCGCCATCGGCGCACATCGATACGCAGGAGTATGATCATGAGCGAATCTCGAATTCTCGATTTCAAGCCCCGTGCACGTAGCATGGTCATCGGCGACATCGCCTGGCTGGCCCGTATCGCCGACAAGGCGCGCGCCCAGCTGGAGGGCCGTATCGGGGACTATGTCTATCCCTGTCCGGCGGACCAGCGCTTCCTACAGGAAGTGGAGCTCAGCGCCGAGGCCTTCACCCAGATGGTGTCCGCATGCGCGGACGACGACGCCCTCATTGCCTGCATGCGGAAGCATATGGAAGGCCGATCGCAGTAATCCTCTTGCTGCCGCGCAGATGCGGCACATCATGGGGCTCCGGGTAGCGCCCGTGTTGCGGCGGTCGTTGCCCCCCACTCCACTTTTGACGAACATCGTGTATCATGAAACTGATCGTGCAGATACCGTGCCTGAACGAGGAAGCGACGATCGGGGATACCATTCGTGACATCCCGCGCCAGATCGACGGCATCGATACGGTCGAGGTCCTGGTCATCGACGACGGCTCCACGGATCGCACCATCCAGAAAGCCCTGGAGGCAGGTGCGGATCACGTGATCCGCTTTCCCCGCAACCGGGGACTCGGGCACGCCTTCAGAGCCGGCTTCGACGCCTGCCTCAGGTTGGGAGCCGACATCATCGTCAATACCGACGGCGACAATCAGTACTACGGTGGAGACATACCCGCCCTGGTGGCGCCTGTCGTCCAGGCCGATGCCGATCTGGTCATCGGGGATCGGCAGACCGGCACGATCGACCATTTCGGTCCGCTCAAGCGTTGCCTGCAGCGCATCGGCAGCCGGATCATCAGCCGGCTGGCCAATCTGGATCTGCCTGATGTGGCCAGCGGCTTCAGGGCATTCAGCCGTGAGGGAGCCCTGCAGTTGTCCACGTTCACGGACTTCGACCATACCGCCGAACACGCCATACAGGCCGGACAGCGACGGCTGACGGTGTGCAGCGTACCCATCCGGACCAATCCCAAAGCGCGCGAATCCAGGCTTTTCGGGAGTATCGGCGAATTCGTGCTGCGCTCGGCCTTGATCAGCCTGCGCTCGTATACCCGGTATCACGCTCTGCAGGTGTTCGCCTGCTTCGGCGCTATCACCTTTATGCTGGGTTTCCTCCTCGGGTTGCGTTTCCTGTATTTCTTCTTTTGCACGGATCAGGGGGATCTGCACGTTCAGTCGCTCATCCTGGCCGCCATTCTGCTGCTGGCCGGCTTCCAGATGTTTCTCACCGGCATCGTGGCGGATCTCATCGCCACCAACCGCTACCTGCAGGAAGATGTGCTCACCCGCATACGCCGCTTCGAGGCCGGCCACGGCTCAAAATCCTCCCCGGAAGAGGATTCGTCCGAATCCGGGCGGTGAACCCCTCCGCAGCGGCTTCTCACCGCAGGTCATCGTCCGTTCCCGGATTTACGCCTCAGCCGTGATCTTTGGCCTCGTCCATACGGCGCAGCAGTGGCGGTGGTGGCGCCACCAGCACGAGCCGCTGGTGCGTTCCGGGATGCTGTAACTCCACCCGTTCCGCATGCAGATGAAAGCCGCCATGGCCCGGAAGGGCCGGCTCCGCCCCGGCGACATGCGTCCGCGGACGGCCGCCGACTCCATACAGCGGGTCGCCGCTCAGCGGATGGCCGGCCGCAGCCAGATGGATCCGTATCTGGTGCGAGCGGCCGGTCACGAGTTCCACCTGGACCAGAGCCCGGTCCTCTTTGTGGCGGCGCTCCAGCAGCAGGATCAGGCTGAGCGCGCATTTGCCCTGATGTGCGGTGGCCGCGTGCAGCTTGCCCAGAGGAGGATAATCCACCAGACCCACCGGTACGTCGATCGTCATGACAGGAGGGATATCCGCTCCATCCACCAGACCACGGTACAGCCGGCGAATCCGGCCTTGGCGCATGTCCGCGGAGAGTGCCCGGCGGGCGGTGACGCATCGGGCAAACACCACTACCCCGGACGTCGCTCGCCCCAGACGGTGCAGCGGGGCCAGATCCTGGCCGTACCGGGCGCGGACCCGATGCAGAAGAGTGTTGTGCAGGTAGTTTCCTCCCGGCATGGTCGGCAGGCCGGAAGGCTTGTCCACGGCAAGCAGGAACGGATCGTCATGGAGTACAGTGATATGGTCGGGAACGTCCGGTTCGTGCCATGGCCGGCGATGGTAGCATAGCACCTGACCCGGCGCCAGCGTCATGGCGGGCGTTGCGATCCGTTGGTCGACCTGTACCTGGCCATTCTCCAGACGACACCGCCATTCCGACTCGGTAGAATGCCCGTACCGACTGGTGTAAAACTGCAGTACCGTGAGCCCTGCGGCTTCTGGTGGAACGAGATTCCGGTAGATCCAACCATCGTTCAGGCAGGCGACCTTGTCCTTGGCCATCTCGAACGCACTCCCGTCCTGTGTGGGCCATTTGACAGCAGCAGAGATCTATCATAGACATTGGCCACGGATGGCTCAATGCCGCATCACACTCACTGCTGGACAACGTTGTCCGCTTCAGGCAGTCAGGAGAATATCATGCCCAGACCCAGGGTCTATATCGACGGACAACAGGGTACCACCGGATTGCGCCTGCGGGAAATGCTCGACCGTCGTGATGATCTGGAGCTCTTGCTCATTCCGCCGGAGGACCGTAAAGACCCGGCGGTGCGCGCCCGGTTCCTGAACGAAGCCGATCTGGCCATTCTGTGTCTGCCGGACGACGCGGCGGCGGAGGCTGTCGGACTGATCCGCAACCCGGATACCCGCATCATCGACACCAGCACTGCTCGCCGCGTTCATCCGGACTGGGTGTACGGGCTGCCGGAGCTGGAACCCATGCAACGCGAACGCATACGCGGTGCCCGCCGCGTGGCCAACACCGGGTGTTATCCGGTCGGCTTCGTCCTGGCCGTGCGCCCGCTCATCGAAGCCGGTCTGCTGAGTGCGGAGGCCCCTATGACAGTCAATGCCGTATCGGGTTATTCCGGCGGCGGCCGTTCGATGATCGAGGCCTACCAGTCGACCGATGAACGGGTGCCGTTGCGGCTGTACAGCCTGGGACTGACGCACAAACACATTGCAGAGATGCACCGGTACAGCCTCACCGGTCCCGAGCCCCTGTTCGTCCCGTCGGTCAATGACGCATATTGCGGCATGCTGGTCAGCACGCCGGTTCCGGCCTGCCACCTGTCTCCAGGCAAGCTGGACGCGGTGTACTCGGTCTGGCGGGAGAGATATGCCGGCGAACCGTTCGTCCGGGTAGGGCCACCGGAGGAAACCAGTCCGCTCTGGCCCGCCGGCGTCTTCATGGATCAGTCGGTCTGCAACGCCACCAACCGGGTCGATCTGTGCGCCTTCGCCGCCGGCAACCAGGGTGTTGTGCTCGTCGGCCGGCTGGACAACCTGGGCAAGGGCGCCTCGGGCAATGCCGTCCAGTGCATGAACCTGATGCTTGGACTGCCCGAAGAAACCGGACTGCTCTGACCCGGATGCTGGTCGACAGCCACTGCCATCTGGACCAGTTGCCCTGTCCCATGGGTGCCCTGACCGCCGCCGCCGCCGCCGGCGTGAAGCGCGTTGTAGCGGTCAGCGAGGATCCGGAATCGATACACGCCGTGCTGCATCTGCAACGCCAGGCCCCGGCGCAGGTGTATCCCGGGCTTGGTCTTCATCCTGCCTGGATATCGCGCAGTACACCAGCACAGATCGAAGCAGCCCTCGAGTTGCTGGACCGGAAACTGTCGCAGGCGGCGGTGCTCGGAGAGGCCGGACTGGACCATAAATGGGCCGTAACCGTGGCGGAGAGGCAGTACCAGAGCGACATTCTCGACCAGCAGCTGACCCTCGCTGAGCGCTACGGAAAACCAGTGGCGCTGCACTCGCGCCGTTGTCTGCGCCAGACCATGGACCGTGCCATCGCCTTCCGCGAGCGGACCGGTCTCCAGGCCCAGCTGCACTGGTTCACTCATTCGCGCAAACTGGTCCGTCGCTGTAACGAGGCCGGTATATTCGTGTCCGTCGGACCGACGCTCATCGGTCATCCGCCGACCCAGTCCGTCGTGCAGGAGATCGCCGATGATCTACTCCTCCTGGAAACCGATGCTCCGGTACGCGTCAACGGCCGTACTGGTCATCCAGCGCACACACGCGACGTAGCTCAGGCTGTCGCGGACCTGAAAGCATACAACATAGACGCGGTAGCCGCACTCACCACCGGAAACATCGCCCGATTCCTGGGCTGGGATGCGACTGCCGATGTTCCGGGTCGGTCCGATGTCACAACCGGCCGGGGGGTTGCTTGACAGGAAACGACGTATGCGATATTCTCCTTAATTGTTCCAGATCCAGCTTTGCCACGAACGCTTGCATGCAGCCCGTCATCAGGATCCAGCGTATTTCGGTGTTCGTCCAGATCCCACCATGCCACATCCGGCGGTCATTCGATTCTTCAGCCGTGGCTCGCTTCGCAGGAGGAAGGAGATGGTAGCACTACGTATGTCCATCTGTGCGGTCGTATTGTTGCTTGCAGCCGCACCGCTTCCGGCCCAGACTCTGGAGAGACTGCTGCAAGAGCGCCAAGCCGAGGAAGAGGAAATCCGCACGATGCCTTCGGAGGTGGCAGACCCCTCCTTCGATCCCCTGACCGGACGCCTGCGCCTGCCTCCGGGCGAACGCGTCGAACGGCTGCGGTTCAGCCAGGACCAGCCCATAGATCCGGATCACTACATCGTGGGGCCGGGTGACATCCTGCAGTTGTACATCTGGGGCGAGTTCGACCTGTCCTACCTGCTGAATGTCGACCCCGAGGGCAGTATCATCATCCCGACCGTCCGGCAGCTGGACGTTTCCGGGCAGACCCTGACCCGGGTCAAGGAACGCATACACGAAGCGGCCAGCGCCAAATATCCAGGTGTCGATATTTCCATCACCCTGACCAGTATGCGGAATTTCACCGTATATGCCACAGGCGCGGTCCTGTCCTACGGCAGCCAGATCGTGCACCCCACCACCCGGGTTTCGGATCTTATCGACAAAGTCGGAGGGTTCGTCGACGAACTTCGCGGAGCCAGTGTGGAGGAAGATGTGGACGGCAAGAGAGTCACGCGCGTCCACCAGTTCCAAGAGGAACCCGTCAGCCGTCGCGCGATCCAGGTACACCGTCAGGATGGCACGCTGGACATAGCCGATCTCGACATGTTCAGGGCTACCGGTAGAATCCAGTTCAATCCGTACCTGCGCATGGGCGACGTGATCCACGTCCGCTACCGGCAGGAGGAGATGTTCGCGTACGGCGGCGTGAACGAAGTAGGGGCACAGGAGTTCCGTCCGGGAGACACCGTCGGAGACCTGATCACCCTGGCTGGAGGACTGAGCCGAGGCGCACCGATAGACGAAGTGGAGTTGTGGCGATTCCTGCCCGGGAGCAATGAGACGGAGATCATCAGCCTGATACCCCGGGGGGAGCAGGAAAAGGTACTGGACGACATCAACGGTTTCCCGCTGCAGCCCCAGGATATGCTGTTCATACGCACCCGCTCAGACTGGCAGGAAACTCCCACAGTACACATACACGGGCAGGTGCTCTACCGCGGAAGGTACCGCATCATCCCGGGAGAGACCCGGCTTCGCGACGTGATCGAGCAGGCCGGCGGCTTCTCGCCCGCAGCATCGCTGACCAATGCGACAGTCGTCCGCATGGCGGCGCGGCGGACAGCCGACCCGGAGTATCAGCGGCTGCGTGAACTGCAGTCCATCAGCGGACTGGCGGACATGAGCCCTGAGGATCGGGCCTACCTGAGGACGAAGTCACTGGAGCGCCGAGGCCTGGTAGCCGTTGACTTTGCCCGGCTGTTCCATGATGGAGACGAGATCCACAACATCCTCATGCAGGGTGGTGATGTCATCTTCATCCCGGAGCTGGTGAAGACGGTGAACGTAACGGGCCAGGTCAAGCATCCAGGGCTGCTGAAATACGAGCCGCACCTGACCGTGAACGACTACCTGCTTCAGGCGGGAGGGTTCGCCTGGCGCGCAAACCAACGGGATGCACGCCTGATCCGGTCACAGACCGGTATGCGCGAGGATCTGAGGAGAGACCAGATTCCGGCACCCGGTGACGAAATCTGGATTCCCGCCAAGGAGCATTTCGACTGGTGGGCTTTCACTCAGTCTACCATGCGCACTGTTGCCGAAGCACTGACCCTGGTCGTCCTAGTCCGCTCATTCTAGCCTTCAGCCACTGAAGAGGCGCGGAAATGAACCACTCGCAGGCCCGAAACGCCGATCGTCAGATCGATATTTTGGATTTGTTAGCGGCGCTCAACTCAGGCAAGAAACTGATCATCGGTGCTACCCTGATACTATGCACTCTGGCTGCTGTCGTCAGTTTTTTCCTGCCCGAGGAGTACCAGGCCCGCGTACAGCTTCTGCCTCCCAAGGAACAGAGACAGGGTTTCGGTTTTTCCGATCTCCTGGCCACGCTCCCCATTCCTGCTCTCCGTCTGGGGGAAAAGGGCACACCGGCGGACATCTTCATCGCCATTTTGAAGAGTCCCACCATGAAGCGTTCCATGATCGACCATTTCGATCTGATGCAGGTGTACCAGGTCGATCTCATGGAAGACGCGGTGGAACAGCTCGAACAGCGAACCACGGTAGGCAAAAGTGAAGAAGGGACCATTCTGCTCGACGTGCGGGATCGCTCCCCGGAACGCGCCGCGGCCATGGCCAACCAGTATGTGACTCTGCTGGACAGCACCAACCAGCAGTTGTCGCGCTACAGCGCCACCGAGCGCTACCAGTTCGTTCAGGAGCTCAAGGCAACCGAAACCGTCAAGCTCGAACAGGCCATGGACCGGCTCCAGTCGTTCCAGGCAGAGCACAATGCCATCGCTATCGAAGATCAGGCCAGAGCTGTGATCCGGGCTGCCGCAGAGATGGAGATGGCCTCGGCCGAGCTGGAGATCACCCGTCAGGGCCTGCTGGCGTCCGGATTCTCGCCGGATCACCCTCAGGTAGTGAAGGTTCAGAAGGAGTCCAGCCTGCGTCAGCAATATCTGGCCTTCCTGCGTGATGGCAGGGATCCGGAATCCGTGGCGGTACCTCAGGACTTCAGACTCCAGCTGCAGGAGAGTCTGTTCCTGCCGCTCCGCTCCATTCCACATGTCGCCCAGGAATACGCCAACATCGAGAAGGACGTCCTGGTGCAGTCGGCCTTGCTGAAACTCCTGATGGAACAGGAAGCCGAGTCGCTGATCGAAGCGACCAACACCACATCCACGGTACAGGTACTGGATCAGGCCACCGTTCCCGAACGCAAGGCCCGGCCCCGCCGCCTGCTCATGGTCTTCGTCACTGGAGTACTGAGCGCCTTTGCGTCAACCGCCTATGTCATGGGGAGGTTGTATGTAGTGGAGCTGTGCGAACGCTGGAAAACCCGCCAGCAGGTGGCATCGTCGTGAGACAACCCCGTGCAGCGCCGTTACCTGTACGGGTTGTGCGGTCCACATCCAACCCCCTGCCTGCGTACGAGACCGCGGACAGTGCGGGCATGGATCTGCGGGCGCATCTCGACAGCCCCGTTCACCTGGCCCCCGGAGAACGCGCGCTCATACCCACTGGTTTGAAGCTGGAAATACCGCCTGGATTCGAGGCGCAGATCCGTGCCCGTAGCGGACTGGCTCTGAACTGCGGCGTCACCGTGCTCAACGCTCCCGGTACTATTGACGCAGACTATCGGGGGGATGTTGGTGTGATCCTCATCAACCTGTCGAACTCATCCCAGTGCATACAACCCGGGCAACGCGTGGCCCAGTTGGTGCTGGCACCCGTATGCCATGCACAGCTCGTTGAGGTCAGCCAACTGTCTGATTCTCACCGCGGCAGTGGCGGCTTTGGGTCAACCGGCCTCGAATAGTGCAACACGCCCACTGGCAAATGGCGCTGGAGTCCAGTCCGTAGAAACCGGCCGGCTCCGGTAGACCGGGGCGTCAGGGATACCGCAGATCGACTCGATGCGGTTCTGAGCGGCGCAACCGGGTCAGCAGTGGAAGGAGAGCATGTCACCCATTCGACGGGTGTCGGCGGCCAGACACTCGACCCGGACCCAACGGTTCCACTCTGTGGCCACCCGCCAGTCAGGCTGTCCGACTTGGCAGTTGGGAAGACGGTAATGATAGGCAGGGCGCTGGCTGACACTGCCTGCATGTTCCGCCTGACGGCCGACCCGGTCCGCATCCACCCAGGCGAAAAGGGGCAGCATGTCAAGCGGACGATCGCGGGATGGATTGTACTCCAGGTAGTCATCGATCAACCTGTCCCGCGACGGCCGGTAATCCGCTTGCAGGACGAGATTGCGATAGGCCGCAGGAAACGGCTG
>SLHA01000006.1 GCA_007136405.1 Candidatus Latescibacterota bacterium | reverse complement strand
TCGCAGGGCGGTGAGACAGCGACCGAACTCAAGGGCGTACTAGCCGGCGCGGTGATCAGGGAAAAAGCCAGGGCCCAGGCCAGAGCCGACGCGCTGCCCGACTACGAGGAAGAGATTCTCAAGGCGATGGCCCGGCGCGGCAAGCAGCCGAACATCAGCTTCTTCGCGTTCACGGCCACGCCTAAGTACAAGACCCTGGAGGTCTTCGGTCAGCCGGGACCGGATGGTAAACCCCGGCCGTTCCATCTGTACAGCATGCGGCAGGCTATCGAGGAAGACTTCATCGTCGACGTGCTGCAGAATTACACCACGTACAAGACCTACTACCGGCTGATCAAATCCATCGAAGACGATCCGCAGGTGGACAAGCGCCAGGCGGCACGGGCGCTGGCCCGGTTCATGAGCCTGCACCCGCACAACATCGCCCAGAAGACCGAGGTCATGGTCGAGCACTTCCGCCATTTCACGATGCACAAGATCGGCGGCAAAGCCAAGGCGATGGTTGTCACCTCCAGCCGGTTGCATGCCGTACGGTACAAGCAGGCTTTCGATCAGTACATCGCCGGGAAGGGCTACACCGGAATCAAGACGCTCGTGGCGTTCTCCGGTACGGTAGTCGACCCGGATGCACCGGGTGTGGAGTACACCGAGTCGGGGATGAATATCGACGCCCAGGGCAAGCAGATCGGCCAGAAGGAGTTGCCCGAGCGCTTCGCCACCGAGGAATACCAGGTGTTGCTGGTGGCCGAGAAATATCAGACCGGCTTCGATCAGCCCTTGCTGCACACGATGTACGTGGACAAGCGGCTGGCGGGAATCCAGGCGGTGCAGACGCTGTCGCGGCTGAACCGGAAGCATCCGGGCAAGGACGACACGTTCGTCCTGGACTTTGTGAACGAGCCTGATGCCATCCTGGACGCCTTCCGCCCCTACTACGAGCAGACGCTGATCGGCGAGCAGGCGGAGCCGCAGCAGCTGTACGAGATGCAAGCCAAACTGGACGCCCAGCAGGTCTACCACAAGGCCGAGGTGGAGGAGTTCTGCCGGGAGTTCTACAAACCCAAGCGGAATCAGGCGCCCACGGACCATGCCCGTTTGCATGCGTGCATCGATCCCGCGGTAAGGCGCTTCATCGAGCTGGACGACGAAGAGCGCGAGGCCTTCCGCAAGACGCTGATGGCGTTCCGCAACCTGTACGCCTTCCTGTCGCAGGTGATTCCGTTCCAGGATACCGACCTGGAGAAAAGGTATACCTACATCCGGTTCTTCCTCACCCGGTTGCCGCGCGATGACCGTGGGCCGCTGTATCACTTCGATGATGACGTGTCGCTGGCGTACTACCGGCTGCAGAAGATCAGCGAGGGATCGATCTCCATGGACGCGGGCGGAACCTACACGGTGGACGGACCGACCGAGGTGGGCACCCGCACGGCCCGTGCGGACGAGATCAGCTTGTCCCAGTTGATCGACATTCTGAACGAGCGTTTCGGTACGGAGTTCAAACCGGGCGATCAGCTCTTCTTCGACTCGGTGTGCGCCGACGCCGTCGCCGACCCGAACCTCCGGCAATCCGCGCTGGCCAACACGCAGGAGAATTTCGGCTATGTATTCACCAAAGCGTTGGAGACCTTGTTCATCGACCGCATGGACCAGAACGAGGACATCACCGCCCGGTACATGAACGAGGAACGGTTTCGCGACGCAGTGGCGCAGTTTCTGCTCCGGGATGTATACGAGCGCATCCGCGCCGAGGGACCGGCGTAGCGGGTATGGCGGGATTTCTGGTTACGCCCGTTCGCGCTGCTGTTGCGACGCGGCGGCGCCGGGCCACCAGATGTCGGCAGCCGTCAGCTCGAACCGCGCGACGATATCGGGCAACTCTGCGGCCCAACGGCTCAGGGCCGCCAGGTGGTGCGCATCGCTGCCCAGGGCCACCTTGCCGCCGGCATCCAGCCATTGCTCGAAAAACCCGCACAACCGGTCAGCCAGCGGATTGCGCCAGTATTTAGGCTGAATCTCGACGGCGATGTCCGCCTGGATAGCCCGGTCGCACAGTTCGCGCAGCCGCCCTGTGTCCGCGGCCGCATACAGCACGTTCGCCGGCATCTCCGCACCACCGCCGGTGAACGGGTGAACGATCACGTCCGCCGGTGCCCAGTTGATGATGGTCTCGATGCAATCCAGTTCGTGGGCAGCCGCCGCTCCGGGATCCCTGGGCAACGGTTCCACCCAATCTAGCTGGTAATGGTTGGGCGCCACGACAGTCACTTCGCTGGCGGCGACGAACTCCGGCGGAGCCAGGACATGACCGGGGCGCCGAACTTCGAATTCCGCTCCAACGAAGAGTTGCAACGGCGTACGCAATCCGTTGCGCCACGTACGGTATTGCGCCAGCCGCTCCAGATGAGCCGGGTAGTCAGTGTACCAGGGCACATGCACGTGGTCCGTCAGTACGATGGCCGCGTACCCCAGAGCTTCCGCCTGATCCACGATGGCGGCGAACGTCATGTCATCACGGCCGCAGCGGGACAGGTCGGTATGCGTATGGGTGGATATCAATGGAGTGTGAATCGTGGTCTGGTCCGGTGAATCTGGCATCGCCTTCCTTGACATTAACGGTGATCTTGTTGAGTTCCTGCATGGTTGCAGATAGATGACTTCGATAAGGTTGGCAGAGAGGCTCGACAAGGCAGCATGAATAACCGGGACATGCCGGAGAACGGCAGACCGCAGCACGGCAGGTTCATGATTTGGGCCGGGCGGTGCATACTAGGAGCCGGGCGGTGCATATTGTGGGGCCGGCCGGCTACATGGAACTCTACCGACTATCCATCCTTGCTCATACCTTCGTCACATTTTTGTTTCCTGCAGGCTGCATCTGTAGCTCATCGATTGTCACATATTGACGCACTTTTTCCAGTTTTCTTTCGATGTATATTCGAATGACTTCAGGGAAACCCGAGGATCTGATCTTGTCGTTGAAACAAGCCTTGAGATGATCCAGCATTTCATCAAGTGATCCATAGGCGGCAGGATCGGTTCCTCGGACGATTTTCTCGAAAGCATCCACACCGAGAAGTTCGTTTTTGAAAAGAGCCAGATTTTCCATGAAGACGTAGTTGGTTATGCGTCCGCTTTCCCTCTCCTGGGTGCACTGCTCGATCAGCACCTCGATATCTTCGTACAGATCATTCAACTCGATCTTGAGGATGGATAAATAAGCTTCGTTGATTTTTCTCATGGATAGCCTCCTCTGCTGAAAGAATCAACAAAACTTAGAGCATCCTGTCAGGAGGAACCGGATCAAGGCGAATATACACTTTCCGGTACCGGATTTCAACAGTCGTTCTGTGGCCGCCCCCCCGCGAAAGACCACAGGCAACCCGTTGCGGCCCATGGGCAGAACCCTGCGTTTTCACGGCACACTCACTCATGCCTCTTCGCAACAGTCGTATTCGGTCAGGATGTGTCTGCCAATCTGATAGAGCAGCTTGACCGCTTCCTGCCGCAATGATAACGGGACATCCATGAGTCTGGTCACCTTCTCGCCGCGGTAACACCACTCGCGCCGGTTATGCGGCCATACGGCGCCATCTCTCAACAAGCTGCTCGCTTCAAAGGTGAAGTAGCCCTGGTAGCCGTTGTCCAACAAACCCTGCATGACCGAATCCATATTGGTAGTTCCCTGAAACGGCGCCACATGGGAATCCATGTCGCCGTAGTTATCGGCGATATGAACCGCTCGCAGACGCTCACCCAGTTCGACGATGCTTTGATACTGGTCGACGCCCTGAATGTTCGCATGGCCCGTATCCCAGCAGATCTGCAGCAGGGGATGGTCGATGTACTCAGCCAGTTCCAGCAGTTCCGCCGCAGTGGACGGAAAATGACGGGTATTCTCTTGTTTGGTGGGCGCATGCCGGTCGCAACTGTTTTCGATGAGGACATGAACCCCAGTCTTGTCCATGACGGGGAAGAGTCGGGCGAAAAAATGCCGGTTCTGTTGCAGGTTCAGCCGGCGGTTTTCACGCGAAGGATAGCCGCCGATATCCTGCTGATGAATAACCACATGAGGGATTGCCAATCTGGCGCAGGCGTCAATCGCGCGGATGGTGGCCGCCAGAAAGACATCGAATTCCTCACCGGAGCCGTGCAGGTTGCCGTTGGGCCCGTGAGCCTGACAGAAACCGATGTCAAGATCGGCCGCGGCAGCACCCGCTGCGTCAATCCACCGCTCCCAGCGATCATCCAGGAATGGAGATTGCGGATATATGCTGCGATACAGGTTCAGATCGAGCCACCGAAAGCCGGTTCCGGCAAAATACCTGACCACCTCCGCAGGCGTATCGGAATGCGCGCGGAAATCGGCCGTCGTAGTAGCCAGTCGCATGTCATTGTCCTGTTCTGGTGAAGAAGCGTCTATTATGAAGCTCTACGCAACTTGCTTGTGTTTCATGCTCTGGGGTCGGCGAACACCGCTGGGGAGCTATTCACTCCGTCGAAATGCATCCGTCACAGGGTGTCTCCCCATGGATGCTCGCCCCCGTGCGGTTGGCTATGCGGCGGCCACCCTCGCCCAGCAGTGCGAGCCAAGGCAGTCCGGCCGGCGCATCGAATTTCTATAGGTGTAAGTTCTGATTTACGTAATATCGACACGGAGGCTACACCCATTTCTATCGTGCCGGACGACCCGGTCAGTGTAGGCAGTTTCGCTGGTGAATTCAAGGGAGGTCCGTATACGACGGGGACCCACCGATGCTGCGATCCGTGCGGCGATCCGTGCGGCGGTCCGTGCGGCGGTATGGTTCGCTGATGGAAATTCGCCTTCCACGCGGCTCCGCGGCAGGTGCAGCATAGTCGTGCTCGTCACTTGGTGTCCGGGGAGCGTTTTTCATGGATTTGACGTACATGTCATTGGGCTGATATTGGGAGTTGACAGATTCGGCCAGGATCTTTCTTTCGTCATTACGCTTCGGACCGCCTGTTTGACTGCCCGTGCGCCGGACGGCTCCACCGGATATGTCCGGGACCCAAGGTCGGTTGACCGGCTGACGCGGGCGACGCGGAAAGGGGTGGAAGATGCACCGGCGACCTACGCTCCATCGCGATCGCAAAGTCTGGGCCGGTCTGTTGGCCTCCCTGGCGCTCCACCTGCTGGTGGCGTATCTGGCCCTGGAACACGGCCGGCCGGAACCGGCACCCGTGTTCTTGCGGACACGGCTGCCCAGTCCACCCCTGTTCGAAACGGAGCGTCTGTCCATTGATCCCCGGATCCAGCCCGCTCCGGTGGAAATGGAATACCTGCCGGCACCCCCGTCGCTGCTGGATATAGAACCCTACTTGCATGCCTTGCTGCCGCCTGTTTCCCGCGTAGACGAACCAGGCGAGTTGCTGCCGCTGCTGTCCGAGAAAATCGATCCCATCAGACCTTTCGACGGGTCCATGGGAGCCGTCGAGTTGATCAGTCCTGCAGCGCTGGGGCTGGCCGACACCTTGAGCGATCCCACGCTGGACTTGCTGAGCTTTGCCGACCGGGCGCGAGCGATGAAAGACCACGCAGTGGTGGTGATCGATCCGGCCAGCCGCCGGGACCTGACCGGGTACATCAACTTCGCTCAAGTGCGCCTGCCCATCGGCGCATTGACGGGCGTGTCGCTGGAGGCGCTGGCCCGCTACATGAACGATCATACCCGGCTGCTGGTCGGTGTGCAACCCAAACCCCACCGGTACTTCCTTTCGCTCGATCTGCTCAAGGATCCGATTCTCTTCCTGTTGGAAGGCATCAGCGAGCATGAAGATGAACTTTCTCACAGGGTATTGCTGCGGCACTTCCGCGTAGATGAAAAGGAATTGCTGGAGCATTACCTGCGATCCGGCGGGTTCCTCTTCGTCGAAGGGTCCAATCGCTATCTGCACGCCATGATTGCTGTGTTGAGGGAGGTGTTGCAGGATGACGGGCGGCTACTCGAGCTGGGTCCGTCACATCCCATCTATCATTCCTTCTATTCCTTCCCCGCCGGATTTCGCGGCGAAGACAAGTCCGGTTTCGGCGACGAAAAATACCGGGACTGGAACTGGGACTATCCAGGCCGTGTTCCCGGCATGGCCGTGGCCAGCCTGGAGACGGTCAGTCCCTCCGGTTTTGCGCTGCTGCAGGACTCCGTTCAACCGGCGCCTGTGGGACTGTGGGGACTTGAGCTGAACGACGAACTGGTGGCGGTGTTCAGCGATCTGGAGCTAAGCGCTGATTGGTCTGAACTCTTTGGTTATGCCCCCGAACCGGTCGATAGACCCGTCTGGCCCAGCCTGCGTGCCGGGACCAACATCGTGGTGTACGCGCTGACCCGCAGCCGCAGTCTGGCCGTCCGCGAACCGCCGGCCCAATGGGTGCGCCAACAGCAGCGGCCTATGGTTACCCTGGAACGTGAGACCGCGGATCCGGTGATGTCCGCCGAGGTCGATTTGCTGGCCACACTGGACGCCTCACTGGCCATTGCCCGGGCGCCACTGGGCAATCCGCTGGATAGCGAGTTGGTCGTGCGGCTGAATGGCCGCCGTGTCGTGGAGTCGTCAAACCATACCGCTCATGGCCTGCTGTTGTACAACCTGCCGGCCGGGCCACACTGGCTCGAAGTGGAATACGACGGGCGGCGCCGGCAGCTTCAGGTCGAACTGGAAGGTGGCCGTGTGTCGATGTTCACCGTTGCCATCGACCGCATCGCCTGGGTGCGGCGCCTGACAGTGCTGGCGCATGACCGGGCGATGCGGATTACACCGTGGCGCGAGGAATACGCCGACCTGCTGTGGGAGGAATCGTATCTGACCCGGGAGCAAGGCGTGCCGGAAGACGAACCGCGATTTTAAGTACCGGTAAGGCACGCAGCGCTCAAGTCATGCTCGACCACGGTGACCTTATGCAGTCAGCTACCGTCCGGCCCAGCAGCTGGTATCCTTCCGGCTTGAAGTGGACCCCGTCCGGCAGCAGCAGGCTGTCGCGCTCAGCCGCGGCGATGCAGGCGTACAGATCGTTCACAACGATACCCAGTTCGGCGCAGATGGACGCTGCCACGGCATTGTATTCCAGCACGTCGGCTTCGAACCGATCGAAGGGTTTGTTCCGGTGGTGCCACTCCTCGTTGACCGGGGTCGTCTGCGCCCAGACGACGCGCGCTCCGGTTTCTTCTTTCACCCGCGCCAACAGCACCCGCACGTTGTCCGTATACCGGTCCAGTGGAACCGCGGCGGCATCCTGCCCGAACTCCTTCTTGAGGTCGTGCAGACCGCAGTTGATGTGCACCACGTCCGCCGGGCGCGAGATCACCCACGTGTCCAGGTGCGCCAGCACATTTTCGCTGGTTCCACCGTTCTGCTCCGGTCCCCATACCGCCGCGCCGTCGCCCATCTCTGCCTGCACAAACGACTGGTAACCCATCCGTATCGAGTCACCGATCAACGTGATCTGCTTCATGGTTGCCCGTCTCCTGATGGAGTGTTTCTGCGCATGACGCGCTGGTTGGCGTCTGGACGCACAAACGGTACACATTGTCAACGTGGTGGCAAGGGAAGCAGCGACACGGATCCGTCCGGGCTGCGCTTTTGAGTGACGGCACGAATGGGGCGGCGGGTCAGCCGCTTGCGGGCTCCGTGCTTGGCAACTTGCTTTGTATATTCCTTATCACGCCCGCTCCAGCGTCAGCGCTAACAGCAAGCCCATACCGATCATCAAGAGAAGCAGCCATGACGACAAATATGACAAGTAGCATTACGACAAAACCGCCCAACATTCTGTTCTTCCTGCCGGATCAACACCGCCCGGATTGGCTGGGGTTCAATACCCAGCTCCCCTTGCGCACGCCGAACCTGGATCGGCTGGGTGCGAGAGGCGTTCGGTACGAGCATGCCTTCACCCCGTCGCCGCTGTGCGCCCCCGCCCGCGCCTGTCTCGCCTCCGGCCTGGACTACGAACGATGCCGCGTTCCGAACAACAAGGCAGACTATCCGCTGGATCTGCCCACGTATTACCAGCGGTTGCGTGATGCCGGCTATCGGGTCTGTGGCGTCGGCAAGTTCGACCTCCACAAGGGGCTGGCCAACTCGGCCGCGGATCTGGACTGGGGTATTGACGGGTCAAGGTTGCTGGAGGAATGGGGATTTACCGAAGGCATCGACAACGAAGGCAAGCTCGATGGCAGCAGTTCCTACCGTGCCGCCGGCAGAGCCAAAGGTCCGTATCTGCGTTTCCTGCACGATCTGGGGCTGGCGGAGACCTATGTCCGTGAACACGCGGAACGGCGCCAGTATCGGGACGCATACATCACGGCGTTACCGGAAGAAGCGTATTGCGACAACTGGGTGGCGCAGAACGGACTGGATTTTCTCGAGGCCTTCCCGCCCGGCCAGCCGTGGCATCTGGTGGTCAACTTCACTGGACCGCACAATCCGATGGATGTGACGCAGCGAATGCACGACGAATGGCAGGAGGTGGACTTTCCGCCACCCTACGCAAACAATCAAGCTGCATATTCCGCCGCCGACCATCAGCACAACCGCAGGCATTACGCCGCCATGATCCAGAACATCGACCGGCACGTCGGTCGTTTCATCGAGGCGGTTCGTGCCCGGGGTGAACTGGAGAACACGCTGATCATCTACGCCAGCGATCACGGCGAAATGCTGGGCGATCACAATCTCTGGGGCAAGAGCACCTGGTACACACCGTCGAGCGGCATTCCGCTGCTCGTCGCCGGGCCGGGTGTCGCGGGTGGCCGGACAAGCCACGCACTGGTCAACCTGCACGATCTCACGGCCACGTTGCTGGACTATGCGGGAGCCGAACCGCTACCGGCGATGGACGCGCTCTCCCTGCGCGGCATGCTGGAAGGAAAGAAGACCGAACACCGGCCATACGTTTGCAGCGGCCTGGACAGCTGGCGCATGGTATTCGAGGGCCGGTACAAGCTGGTCACTCGCCTGGATGAACCGCCACTGCTGTACGACGTCGAGACCGACCCGCAGGAGATGCGCAACATCGCCACCGATGCGCCCGCGGAGGTGAACCGCCTGAGCGCGCTGATGCGGGGTTGATGGGCGATTCGTGCGTCGATTCGTGCGTCGATGTCCATCATCAAGCGTGCTGCGGAGTTGACGGGCGGTCACAGGAAACGATGGGAATCTTCCAGTTTAGCGCGGGCATTCATTCCAATGACGCGCCATCCCGACTGTTTACGCGTCATCAGGATCTGCATCGATACGTTCGATAACATCCGTGTGGTGGACCACCGCATTCAGGGCAGCGGTACCGGCTTGGCATCTTCGGTGGCGATGCTCCAGTCCATCAAGCGCCTCGCCATCTCGGATATCACATCGCGGTTGGCCGGATCAGCGGCCACGTTCGTCAACTCCCACGGATCGTGG
>SLHA01000162.1 GCA_007136405.1 Candidatus Latescibacterota bacterium | reverse complement strand
TATACCCAGCGTACGTTCCAGCCGCACGAGATGCCGGATCCGGCGCGCTGCGGTCGCGTGTTCCAGCGCTTGTAGCGCGGATTGCAGCGCCGGCGCCTGGAGCGCTTTTTCCGGCGCCGGCGCACCGGTTGCAGGGCGGCGCCACTTTCGACCCGGCGGCGCCGCGGCATGGCCAGCGGGGCAGCAGCGGGGCAGCAGCGTGGCCGTCGGCTGGTGGGGCTCCGGTCGGCCGGCAAGCGCCAGTGCCGGCAGCGCCCCGCCCGGCTCCCAGGCCACGGTCCGGACCCGCCCGCATCAGTATCAAAGCGGCGGATCGTACCAGTCCGAGCGCAACAGCGGCAGACCGCTCCGGCCCTGATCGCGCTTGACCAGCAGGGTCTGGTAAACACCGATACGGCCGCTGTCAAACCAGGTGGCGCAGCCGGACAGATATAACCGCCAGGTTCGAAACACCATTTCCCCGACCTCGGCTATCACCGCTTCCTGGCGCGCCTCCAGGTTGCGCAGCCAGGCGCGCAAGGTCATGGCGTAATGCTCGCGCAAGCTCTCCACATCGCGGCATTCGAAGTCGCATTGCTCGGCCGCGGCCAGGATGCGCGCAATGGGCGGCAGGTCCCCGTCCGGAAAGATGTACGCGTTGATGAAGCTGCCCCGGGTCTGAGGCGGCCGCCCCGGCAGATCCGCGATGCCGTGATTCAGAAAGACACCGCCCGGACGCAGCAGCCGCCACGCTGCGCTGAAGTACTCGCTTAGTCGTTCGCGGCCCACGTGCTCCACCATCCCGACGCTGACGAGTTTGTCGAAGGTATTCTGTTCCTGCAGCTCGCGGTAATCCAGCACTTCGACCCGGCATCGGTCCTCCAGACCCTCCGCCCGAATCCGCTCCCTGGCGTAGTCCGCCTGCGGCTGACTCAAGGTGACACCCAGGGCATGTGCGCCGTAGTGCCGTGCTGCGTACTGCACGAGCCCGCCCCAGCCGCAGCCGATGTCCAGCAGGCGGTCGTTCGGTTGCAGACGGAGTTTGCGGCAGAGATATTCCATCTTGCGCTCCTGGGCGGTATCCAGATCGTCGTCGCCCGGAGCGAACAGCGCACAGGAATAGACCATGGTACGCCCCAGCCACAGTGCATAGAAACGGTTGGACAGATCGTAGTGATAGGTCACGGCGCGGCGGTCGCGTTGCAGCGAATGCCGCAAGCCGCGCAGACGGGCTCGACCACGCCGGCCGTTCCCGTCCGGAGCGCACTCCAGACGGGGCAGCTCGAGCAACTGACGGCCGATCCGCAGCTTGTCCAGGAGGCTGTGCTTGCGCGACACCAGCCATTGCCCCACCGGCACGATGGCTTCCAGGGTACCTTCAGCATCGACCACGCCGTGCATGTAGCATTCGGCCAGATGGGCTTCATCGGATCGGGACAGGAATCGTCGCAGCGAACCGGCACAGGAAAACACGAGGGTCACACGGGCACGGTCCGGATCCACGCCCCAGCGCGTACCATCCCACAGGCGCACAGCAAAATGCGGATCGTTCATGCCATCAAAAAGCGCGTCGAGAATTTCGACGGCCCGTAGCACCTGAGTATCGACGGACGCTTGTCGCGTCTCCTTCTGGACTGTGATCGGCATAGCCCTCCTCCTCAGGAGCGACCGGACGTGCGGCGCCGTGGCGCAGATCGCCGCTGCCGGCAGCGCCGGCCGCGAGGTCGAGTGGTGCACCTACCAATGTAAGCGCACCCGGAAAATTGACAATTACCCCAACACCGAGCCCGCACCGGGCTCGTGCCGGGTACGAACCGAGTCCGTGCCCGTCGTCGCGCCCGCACTGAGTTCGAACCCAGCCCGAATCGAGCCCGCAACGAGCTCGAATCCATCCCTGCGCGCAGCCGCAACCCAATCGATCCCAGCCCGAGTGGAGTCCGCGCCGAGTATGGCCCAAGCGGTCCCTTCGCTGGCTTTCGAACGGCGCATCTTCTTTCGGCAACTCAAGACTGGCACTGGCGGTACCGGCACTGGCGCCAACGACGCCGTCGCTGGCTGCACCGGTACCTGCGTCGCCGGCGAAGAGACCCGTTGCACCGGTGCCTGCGCCGCCGGCGAAGGTACTCGTATCAGCCTTATATATCCGTTTACTACGATTTTTGCCAACCGTTACAGATACCTACTTGACGGTAGGTAGAATATACCGTAGCTTCTTTTCAAGCCTACCGACCGGTAGGAATAGACTCGAAAGCTTCAGGGAACCGAGGAACCGTGAACGATCAGGAGACCCAGAAGGCCCGGGATACCGACACCCAGGCTCCACCAGAAACGCGGGAGCGCATCCTACTCGCGGCGTTGCACCTTTTTTCGGCTAACGGATACAACACGGTGTCCATGCGCGAGGTCGCTGCCGCTGCCGAGATCAGCAAACCCATGCTCTACTATTACTTCGAGAGCAAGCAGGGTCTGCTGGAGGCATTGCTGGACTCGGCGCTAAGGTCCATGCAGCGCGCCATAGACCGCATCATCACCAGTGACAGCCGGGTGGATGAGAAGCTGCGCATGATCACCCGCATGCGTTTCCAGCTTGCTCGCGACAATCCGGATATGGTCAAGCTCTTTCTTGACGCACTCGAGGATCCGGGCCTCAAACACGAGGTTCGCCGGTTCCTCGCCCGGGGGCACAAAATGCTGGGACCTATCGCCGACCTGGTCAGAACCGCCCAACAGCAGAACGTGCTGCGGGATGACCTGGACCCCTGGTTGGTGCCCCTGGCCATCATGGGCATCACCGGCATGTACGTGCATCTGTCGCTGAGCTTCTGGACGGATGCCCCGGAGCTGTCGGACGAACTGGCTGACCAGGTGTGGAAACTGGTTATGGAAGGCGCCCAGCCGCGGCCATCGACTCCAAAGCTGGCACAAGCCGCACCGGACGTGCCGGGTTGATTACCGGAGTTCGGGTTCACCTCTGGAAGTGGAGAGAACTGTGGAAGCACATCGTATGAAAAGGCTTATGCTGGCTCTGGTACTGATTCTGCCGGCAACCTATTCCACACCGGCCGGGGCCCTCACGCTCCCGGAAGCCGAATCGCTGGCGCTGGAGCACCACCGCCGGATCCGGCTCGCCGAACAGGATCTGCAGCGGGCGCAGGCGGAGGTTACCGGGTCGCGTGCCCGGCTGATGCCGTCGGTCTCGGCCAGCGCCGGGTACAACCGCAACCTCGAACGCCCCGTGTTTTTCGCTCCGCCTCCCATGGGTCAGATCGAGATCGGCGAGGTGAACGAGCACTCGTTGACGCTGTCCGCCACCCAGCCGCTGTTCCTGGGTTATGCCGGCGTCACCGGATATCGCCTGGCACAGACGGGACTGGAACGGGCGGAACTAAGTGCCGCACAGACGCAACAGGACGTGCGACTCGGTGTGCGTCAGGCTTACACGGGGGCTCTGCTGGCGCGCTCCCTGGTGCTGGTGCAGCAGGAAGCCGTGGCGCAGGCTGAATCCAGCCTGGTACAGGTCCAGCGGTTGTATGACGTCGGCCAGGCTTCCGGTTTCGACCTGCTGCAGGCGGAGGTGCAGCTGGCCAACACGCGTCCCGCCCTGGTGAGCGCCGAAAGCGAACGCCGTCTTGCGGACGCGCGACTGCGTAGTGCGATCGGACTGGATACGGGAACCCGCGTAGAACCCTCCGACACGCTCGCACCGTTTACCAGTCGGTGGGCGGACGTGTCGCTGGATAACCTGATCGACCTCGCAACCAGACATCGTCCGGAACTGCTCGAGCTGCCGCTGCAGGTACGTGCGGCCCGTGACGGCGTACGCCTGTCCCGCAGCGCCTACTATCCTGATGTGATGCTTATGGGAAGGATCAGCTGGCAGGGCCAATCCGAGAAGCTGGTGCCGGATGATTTCGCGCGCAGCGCCGCTGCCGGCGTGCAGCTTGCGTGGACCCTGTGGGATTCATGGGGATCGCAGTCAGGCGTGCAGCAGGCGCAGGTCGCCGCGCGCCAGGCGGAGCTGTCCGCGGCGATGATCCGCGAAGGAGTCGAGCTGGAGATCGAGGCAGCGCGGGAGAAACTGCACGAGGCCGCCGCCAACATCAGTTCGCAGGCGACCACGGTGGAGCAGGCCGAGGAAGCCTTGCGACTGGCGCGGGTGCGGTACGATAACGGTACCAGCACGCAACTGGATCTGATCAACGCCCAGTTCGTCGTGACGCAGACGCAGACCGCCTATGCCAGCAGCATCTACGCCTATCACATGGCGCACGCCACACTCGAGAAGGCTCTCGGGGTCATCGGACAATCGCCCACGGAACACGGAGAAACGACAAGGTGAGAAAGCCCACCCAACCCAGCGCGGCGCATCCCGGCACACGGGTTTTCCTGGCCATTGTTCTGCTGACACTCAGTGGACTGGTCGCGGCTTGCGGCCGGTTCTACGGCGAAGATGCAGATCGTGCCGACGGCCAGACGAACGACACTCCGGCCGACCGTGCCCGGGTTGCAGTACAGACGCCGGTGATCCGGGATGCCGTCCAGACGCGGCGCGTTCACGGGGATCTCATCGCCGAACGCCAGGTCACTGTCTATGCCTCGATGCCCAGACGCATCATATCCTTTCCGGTACGGCTGGGTGATCCGGTGGAGAAGGACGAGGTGATCGCCGTAATCGACTATTCACAGCTGGATTTCGCCCTGCGTCAGGCGCGCTCCGGACTGACAGCAGCCAGGGAACAGGCTGAGAACCTGACCACGGAACTGGATCGCGCCGAACGGCTGTACCGCGAACGAGGCACCAGCAAGCAACAGTACGACGCCATCCGCACGCAGAAACGCACCGCGGACGAGGCCGTGATACAGGCGGAAGCCCGACTGGAACAAGCCCTGGACCAACGTCGAGATGCCGAGGTGCGGGCTCCATTCAGCGGCGTCATCGGCCGCCGGCACCTCGAAGTCGGCGACATGGCCGGTCCGGGCGTACCGGTAGCCGTGGTGGTCGACCTGACCCCGCTGATTGCCAGGGTGAAGATACCCGAACGCGACTTAGGCCACCTGACGCGAGACCAGCCGGGCACTGTCCAGGTAGCGGCCTTTGGTGAAGAACGTTTCTCCGGACGCGTGCACCGCATCAGCCCGGTCATCGACCCGATGACCCGCATGGCCGAAGTGGAACTGTTGTTGCCCAACGAAGACGAGCGCTTGCGGCCGGGCATGTTCGCCACCGTGGAGATCGAGACCGACCGGCAGGAGGACGCCGTCATGCTCCCCTCAGACGTGATCATGCAGGAGTCCCGCATAGACGAAACCGACCTGAGCGGCCGGGTGCAGCGCGTGCATTACGTCTACGTAATCGAAGACGATACGGCGCACCGCGTTCCGGTAGAGCTGGGGTACACGACAGGTGACCTTATCGAGATCACTGCGGGGTTGAACCGGACGGACCATGTCGTCATCCGCGGCCAGCACCTGCTCCGCGACGGGCAGTCCGTCGTCGTGACTGACATGAGCGAGGAATACAACCGATGAAGCTCTCCAGTATCTCCATCCGTCGCGGCATCACCTTCACCATGATCTACGTAGCCGCCGTCGGCTTCGGTTTGTTTTCGCTGGCCCGCCTGCGGCTCGATCTGTACCCGGACATCACCTTTCCCGTGGTGCTGGTGATGAGCCAGTACACCGGTGCCGGCCCTTTCGACATAGAGACGGTGTTGACCGAACCTCTGGAACAGACGGTGGCCTCCGTCGAGGGACTGCAGCGGATCACCTCCACTTCGCGCGCCGGCCTGTCGTTGATCGTCATGGAATTCGACTGGGGCCATGACATGGACAAGGCCCAGACCGATGTCATCCGCGCCCTGGAGTGGGTATCGGATTACCTGCCGGACGATGCCACGGATCCCATGGTGTTCGCTTTCGATCCGTCCCAGATGCCCATCATGTTCACCGGAATCGGCTCCCCGGTTCTGGACCAGGCGGAGTTGCGCCGCGTCGCCACCGAACACATCAGTCCGCGCATCGAGCGTATCCCCGGCGTGGCCACGGCGGACGTGGTGGGCGGTCTGGAGCGCCAGATCCGCGTCCAGGCGGATCCGCGCGCGCTGGCCTCGTACGGGCTCTCTATCAGCGACGTAACCAATGCCCTGCGCGGCGGCAACCTGCAGGTTCCCGGCGGCATGATCAAGGACGGCCGCACCGCCTTCAGCGTGCGCACCCTGGGTGAGTTCCAGTCGATCGACGAGATTCGCTCGGCCATCGTCACCGCCCGCGGCGGCCAGACTATCAGCGTCAGCGACGTGGCCGCGGTGATCGACGGCTACAAGGAACTGGACGGCGTCGCCCGGATCAACCAGCAACCCGGCCTGATGTGCATCGTGCGCAAACAGTCGGACGCGAATACGGTCCAGGTGGCGCGCGCCGTCGAGGCGGCGCTGCCCGATATCGCCCGCAGCGTACCCGGCGATGTCGAGATCGTGACCATTTTCAACCAGGCGGATTTCATCGACAGCGCCGTCGGCAACCTGGGCTCGTCGGGCCTCACGGCCTTCGTCCTCACGGCCGTCGTGCTGCTCGTTTTCCTGCGCAACGTGCGCAGCATGCTCATCATCGCCACAGCCATTCCGACCTCGGTGATCGTGACCTTCTTCGTCCTGGACATGTACGGCACTACACTGAACATCATCAGCATGGCGGGACTGGCACTGGCCATCGGCATGCTCGTCGACAACAGCATCGTGGTGCTGGAGAACATCTACCGCTTCCGCGAACAAGGTGTACCCCGACACGAGTCGGCCGACCGGGGCACCGGCCAGGTAGCCATGGCCATCACCGCCTCCACGCTGACCACGCTGGCCGTGTTCGTGCCCATACTGTTCGTGCCCGGCATCGCCGGCGTGATGTTCCGCGATATGGTGCTGGCGGTCTGTTTCGCGCTGGCCACCTCGCTGTTCGTAGCCGTCACGCTCATCCCCCTGCTGTCATCGCGATTTCTGACCCGGCCCGGCCGGCCCCGGTTTTTCGTGTTCGCCTGGATCAGCGCGGCTGTCGGCACGGCACTGGACTGGATCGCGTCCACGCACGCGCGCTGGCTGGACCGGGCCCTCGCCCACCGGCTGTTGACCGTGATCATCGCCGCAACGCTGTTCGTCGGCTCCTTCGTCCTGCTCGGCCGGGTAGGCTTCGACTTTCTACCCAGAACGGACCAGGGCGAATTCCAGGTGCGAATCGAACGCGCCGTCGGCACGGACCTGCCGAGCACGCTGGAATCGTTCAGGCAGGTGGAACGCATCGTCCGCGAGGAGGTGCCGGAAGCCCGGATCCTGTATACCAACATCGGCGCGGGAGGCGGTCTGGGAGCGATATTCGGCGGCCAGGACACCCATTCCGGCAACCTCCGCGTCAAACTCACCGCGCGCACGGAACGGGCTCGGGACCAGTTCCAGATCCAGGATGCCTTACGCCAGCGTCTGGACGAGATACCGGGCATCACGTACACGTTCGGGCAGGCTCAGGGTATGGGTACAGGGGCGGATATCGAACTCCGGTTGTTCATCGACGACCTGGATGCCGGTAAAGAGCTGGCCAACCAGCTGGTGCGGCGTATCCGCGAGATACCGGGTGCCGTCGATGTCAGCTCGGGACTCCGGGAAGGGGCGCCGGAATTGCGCATTCAACTGGACCGGGCCCGGCTGCAGGCGATGGGACTCACCGCCGGACAGGTCACCAACACCGTCTCCCAGGCCATCCAGGGACAGACCGCCACGCGCTATCGCGAGCGTGGCGACGAGTACGACGTCTTCGTCAGGTTGGCCGACGAGTACCGCCAATCGCCCACCCACCTGGACCAGATCATGGTCGCCCTGCCCGGTGGCGAAAGCATTCCGCTGCGACAGGTGGCGGACGTATGGCGGGACGTGGCGCCGGTGGCCATCACCCGTGAAAACCAGGCGCGCATGGTCATGATCAGCGCCGGCGTTTCCGGACGCGATCTGGGCAGTGTGGAGAACGATGTGATGGCCATAGTCGAAGCTATGGATCTGCCAGCCGATGTCATCGTCGAGATGGGCGGCGCCGCGGAAGACCGGCAGGAGTCGTTCTACTACCTGTCGCTCGCCATACTGGCGGGCGTCGCTCTGGTCTACATGGTCATGGCCAGTCAGTTCGAGAGTTTCCTGGCACCGTTGATCATCCTATTCACCGTGCCGCTGTCCTTCGTCGGCGCGGCGCTGGCGTTGTTGATCACCGGGACATCGCTGTCGTTGATGGCCATGATCGGCCTGCTGGTGCTGGTGGGAATCGTCGTTAACAACGGTATCGTTCTGGTGGATTACACCATCCAGGTCCATGAACGGGAAAACCTGGACTATCTGGAAGCCGCGCGCGAGGGCGGCAGGGTGCGCATGCGCCCGGTGCTGATGACGGCGTTGACCACCGCCTTCGGCATGCTGCCGCTGGCCCTGGGCACCGGCGAAGGCGGCGAAACCTGGGCGCCGCTGGCGCGGGTGGTCATGGGCGGTTTGCTCGTGGCCGCGGCCATGACTCTGATCGTCGTGCCGGTGACCTACACGATCGTCATGCAACTGGCAGACAGACTGCGCCGCTGGCTGAGCCTGGGCGACCACGCGCCGGAGTTCGGCGGCGCCTCACCGGACGTTCATCCAGCCGACTGACGGGCGTGGCCGAGAATCTTGTACTTTGAGCGTAACCCCAAAGCGGTCATTGAGGCGGTATCTTCGTACTCACACCAGCTTGAGCAGCTTGTGACTCTGCACCTGACCGCCGGCCTCCAGGCGAGAAATGAAGTGTATTGGGACTGAGGGGGCGAAATATCCATGACCAGCAACAAACAGCGCTCGACTTCGTCAAGCACCTCGGCCTGTACCAGGGCGATTTTTTTGAGCAAGGTCTGGGTGTTGCCGCGGTAAAACCGGCGGTTGTCGATGGCGCGAATATGATCGATCATGATATCGGAGTCAGTCTCGAAACCTGGGTGAGTCGCTGCAATGCGAACGCGCAGGGGCAGGGCATGGCGCTGGACCTGGGTGATCACTGGCAGTACGATCGACGAAGGATGACCCACGCTGTTGAGCAGGTCGGTTTGCACCACCAGCACAGGACAAGTTTTGCCCGGTTCTGTGCCGGGCACGGGATGAAGTGCCGCCGCCTGCCGTTCGGGGTGAAGATCGCGGTCGAACCGGCCCGCAAGAGCGCCCCCAGGCTGGTCGAGGACCGGCCGTGGGAGAAGGCGCTGTTGTGGACGCCGCTGCGCTGGCGCGGCAAGGCCGATCTGTCGGAACTCAAGGGCAAGCGCATCCAACTGCGCGTGCGCCTCAGCAGCGCCAGGATCTTCGGCTACCGCCTGCAGGAAAATCACCCGTGAGCAGAACGACTGCAATCATCCTGCCCGGCTGCCCGGCGTTACCGGTCTGCCGGCCGCTTTCTCATGGCAGCACCGTGCTCTCCTGGACAATATTGGCAGGATGGGCAGGCAAG